>NZ_BAAAQX010000001.1:188381-581947 GCF_039531895.1 Nonomuraea monospora | reverse complement strand
CCCCGCGATCCTGCGCCGCCCCGCGATCCTGCGCCGCCCCGCGATCCTGCGCCGCCCCGCGATCCTGCGCCGCCCCGCGATCCTGCGCCGCCCCGCGATCCTGCGCCGCCCCGCGATCCTGCGCCGCCCCGCGATCCTGCGCCGCCTCGCGGTCCTGGGCCGCCGCAGACGGCTCGCGTTCCGGCGGCGGCGGGTCGGGCTCGTGTGCCGTGTGGCTGTTCGCCATCGCCGTCCCCTCTCCGCCGGCCGTCCCGCTCATCGTCCTACCCCCGCCGGCAGCAGGGGATCACCCCCCCGTGACGGTCATCCGCACGGTCGGCCACCCCCGGTCCACGGTCACCACGGTCAGGTCGCCGCGCTGCCCCTCGACCAGCTCGCCGCGATCGGTGAGCCCCGCGACGGCGGCGGGCCCCGAGGTGACCAGGGCGACGGCCCGGGGCAGGGGGACGATCTCGCGGGTGGCGAGGAGGAGCGCCGCCGCGAGGGGCGCGGAGGGCAGGTAGTCGCTGGACAGCCCGTCCACCAGCCCCTCGGCCACCAGTTCGGCGGCGGAGACGTTCCCGGAGTGGGAGCCGCCGCGCAGGATGTTAGGCGCCCCCGCCACGACGCGCAGTCCGCGCGAGCGGGCGGCCCGCGCCGCCTCCGGGGTGGTGGGGAACTCGGCGACGGCGACCCCGTTGGCGACCGCCACGTCCACCTCCTCGGGGGTGACCGGGTCGTGGGCGAGCAGCCGCGCCCGCCCCTGGGCCGCCAGTTCGGCGAGCCGCCCGAGGGCGATCTCGCGGTGCCCGATCGGGAACGCCCACGCGACGACCCGGCGGGCGGTGCGCGGCGGCCCGACCCGGATCACGGCACCGTCACAGGGTCGGACAGATACAGCCCGCGCAACCGCACCGCGTCCAGCAGCTCGGTCGGCGAGTCCAGCAGGACCTCCCCCAGCCGCAACCCCACCACCCGCCGCGTCCACTCCAGCGCCAGCTCGACCTGGTGCAACGTGCACACCATGGTCAGCCCGTCCTCCCGGCACACCCGCACCAGCAGGTCCATCACGGAGGCGGCGGTCTCGGGATCGAGCGAGGCCACGGGTTCGTCGGCGAGCATCAGCTCGGGCCGCTGCAGCAGGGCCCCGCGCGATGGCGACGCGCTGCTGCTGTCCGCCGGACAGGCTGCCGGCCCGCTGGTAGGCCCGGTCGGCCAGCCCGACCCGGTCCAGGTGCTCGAACGCCTCCGCCCGTACGGACCTGGGCCAGGTGACGATCCCGTACCGTGGCCCGCGGACCCGGCCGAGCGCGCCGTGCAGCACGTTCTCCATCACGCTCAGCCGTCCGACCAGGTTGAACTGCTGGAAGACGGCGCCGACCCGCCGCCGCAGCGCCCGCAGCTCGGCGCCCTTGGCGGCGGCCACGTCCACTCCCAGCACGCGGACCTGGCCGGAGTCGGGCCGGGTGAGCCCGTTGAGGTGCCGCAGCAGCGTGGACTTGCCCGACCCGGACGGCCCGAGCAGGGCGACGATCTCGCCGCGCGCCACGGTCAGGTCGATCCCGGCGCACGCGGTCACCTCGCCGAACGCCTTGACCAGCCCTCTGGTCTCCACGACGGCCGCCGTCATGCCTTCGAGCACTTCTCGTTCTCGGTGGCGGCGCACACCTCGCGTACCGGGTCGAAGGTGGCGTCGGTGACGGCCTGCCAGCTCCAGATGGACTTGTCGTTGGTCACGGCGCAGCTCTCGGTGTCCGCGCAGATGCCGAGCTGCACCATGCGGTCCTTGCTGGCGTCCTTGGTGAAGGTCTGCTGCAGCTTGGTCTTGAGGTCGGCGGGCAGTTCGTCGCGCAGGGCGACGGGCGACATGGGGATCGGCCGGGACTTCCACACCACCTTGGCGTCGCCCTGCTTGAGCTTGCCCTTGTCGATGAGGATGTGGTCGACCATCCCGCTCTCGGAGAAGCCGGCCTGGCACTTGCCTGAGGCGACCGACAGGACGGAGTTGTCGTGCCCGCCCGCCATGACGGGCCGCACGCCGGTCTTGGGGTCGATGCCCGCGTCGAGCAGCCCCTGGCTGGGGAAGAGGTAGCCGGACGTCGAGCCGGGGTCCACGAAGCACACCTTGGCGCCGTTGCTCCTGGCGAGTACGTACGACAGCGGCCCGAACTCGGCCAGGTCGATCTTGCCGGACACCATGCCCTCGATGACCGCGTTGTAGTCGGTGGAGCGGACGAACTCCACCTTCCTGCCGGTGTTCTTCTCCAGGAGCGCGATGAGGTCCTTGTACTCGGCGGTGGGGTCGATGTTCTGCTCCGTGGGGATGGCGGCGAAGCGCAGCACGTCGCCGCCGTCCGCGCTGCTGCCACTGGCGGAGGAGCAGCCCGCCGCCGCGAGCGCGCCGATCATGGCCAGGGCGGTCAGGGTAGGTTTCACAGTCAGTTCTCCGAGCTTTGTCGCAGGTGGCGCATCCGGCTGGCCACGGTCGTGGCCGACAGTGATGGGCAGGCCAGTCGCGCCTGACCCTGCACGAACCGGGGGGTGAACTCCGGGCGAACCCACCCGCCCGCCAAGACCTGGTACGCGTCAGGAGGAGCGGGGCCGCCAGTCGCCGCGATCCAGGTCGAGGTCCTCCGGCGTGTGCAGCCTGACCATGGTCCTGGCCACCCCGGCCGGCACCCGGTGCGGCGTCAGGAAGGACACGGCCACCATCACGGTGAACGCGATCGGCACCGTCCACGCCGCCGGCTGGGCGAGCAGCGCCCCCGCCAGCCCGCGCTGCGGCCCGGCGACGATCGTCACCAGCACGGCCCCGCAGGCCAGCCCGCCGCCCACGAACAGGCCCGCCAGCGCCCCGGTCGTGGACAGCCGCCGCCACCAGATGCCCAGCACCAGCAGCGGGCAGAACGACGAGGCCGCCACGGCGAACGCCAGCCCCACCACGTCCGCGACCGGCAGCGCCCGCGCCCACAGCGCCAGGGCCAGCGGCACCGCGACCGCCATCAGCGTGGCGATCCTGAACGAGCGCACCCCGCCCTTGAGCAGGTCCTGGGCGATCACCCCTGCCACGGACACGGTCAGGCCGGAGGAGGTGGACAGGAACGCGGCGAAGGCGCCCGCGGTGACCAGCGCGGTCAGCAGGTCGCCGAGGGTGCCGCCGATCATGCGGGAGGGCAGGGCCAGCACGACGGTGTCGGTGCGGATGAGCTCGGGCGTGTACATGCGGCCCAGCCACCCGTACACGGCGGGCATCAGGTAGAAGGCGCCGAGCAGCGACAGCACCACGAGCGTGGTGCGACGGGCGGCCCGCCCGTCGGGGTTGGTGTAGAAGCGGACGAGCACGTGCGGCAGCCCCATCGTGCCCAGGAACGTGGCCAGGATCAGCGAGTACGTCGAGTACAGCCCGTACTCCTTGCTGCCGGTGAGCGGCACCTGCCAGGTGGCCGCGTCGGCCGCGCTCACGTTCGGCGCGCCGTCGGCCTGCCAGGCCATCAGCAGGAACACCAGCGGCACGGCCAGCGCCGTCAGCTTCAGCCAGTACTGGAACGCCTGCACGAACGTGATCGACCGCATCCCGCCGGACAGCACGTTCACCGCCACGACCACCGCGACCAGCAGGCCGCCCACCCACACGGGCGCGCCGGTGATCGTCCGCAGCACCAGGCCGGCGCTCTGGAACTGCGGCATCAGGTAGAGCCAGCCGATAAGCACGACGAGCACGCTCGCGGTGCGGCGCACGGCCATCGACTCCAGCCTGGCCTCGGCGAAGTCGGGCAGTGTGTACGCCCCCGACCGGCGCAGCGGCGCGGAGACCAGCACCAGCAGCACCAGGTACCCGCCGGTCCAGCCGACGGGCAGCCACAGCATGTCCACGCCGAAGGTCAGGATCAGGCCCGCGATGCCCAGGAAGGAGGCGGCCGACAGGTACTCGCCGCCGATGGCCGAGGCGTTCCAGAGGGGGCTGACCGTGCGTGAGGCGACGTAGAAGTCGGAGGTCGTCCGCGAGACCCTGATCCCGAACGCCCCGATGAGCACGGCCGCCACCACGACGACCAGCACCGCCGTCAGGCTCATCCGACCGGCTCCAGGGCCGCCCGCGTCCCGCTCACCGGCGCTCGACCAGCTCGGCGAAGTGCCGCTCGTTGCGCTCGGCCTGGCGCACGTACAGCCAGGCGCCGATGACGAAGGCGGGGTAGATGAGGCCGGCCAGCACCGCCCACGGCAGCGGCACGCCGAGCAGGTGCACCTCGCGCAGCTCGGGGATGAGCAGGAACAGCAGCGGCAGCCCGCCCACCACGCACGCCAGCACCGTGCAGACGAACAGCGCCAGCCTGAACTGGGTGCGCAGCAGCGAGTGCATGTAGACCTCGCCGAGCCGGGTCTGCTCGTCGATCTCCCTGGTGGCGGGGTAGCGGGGGCGGCGCGCGGCGGCGGTGCGCGGGCTCGTGACGGCCACCCTCCTGGAGCCGCTCATTCCGGCCTGCCTTTCCTGGCCCGCCGCACCAGCAGGTCGCGCAGCTCGCGCGTGTGCCGCCGGCTGACCGGGATCTCGGTGTCCCCGACCCGCACGGTGCACTTGCCGGAGTCGATGTGCAGCTCCTCGATGTGCTTGACCGCCACCAGGTGGCTGCGGTGCACCCGGACGAACCCCGCCGACGCCCACCGCTCCTCCAGCGTGGCCAGCGGGATGCGCACCAGGTGGCTGCCCGTGGCGGTGTGCAGGCGAGCGTAGTCGCCGTGCGCCTCCACGTACACGACGTCGGCGCTGGAGACGAACCGGGTCACCCCGCCCAGCTCGACCGGGATGGTGTCGCTCTCGCCGGCCTCCACCGGCACGTCGGCGGAGATCGCCACCCGCCTGATCGCCTCCGCCAGCCGCTCGGGGCGGACGGGCTTGAGCAGGTAGTCCTCGGCCTTGATCTCGAACGCGTCCACCGCGTGCTCCTCGTACGCGGTCACGAACACCACCCTCGGCGGGTTCGCGAACTGCGACAGCAGCCGCCCGAGCACCACGCCGTCCAGGCCGCGCATCCTGATGTCGAGGAACACGGCGTCGATCGGCCGCCCGTCGGCGATGGCGCGGTCGAGCAGCCGCAGCGCGGCTGCTCCGTCCCTGGCGGTGGCCACCTCCCCGATGCGGGGATCGGCGCGCAGCAGGTACGACAGGTCTTCGAGGGCGGGCAGCTCGTCATCGACGGCGAGTACCCGGAGTTGTGCCATAGACAGTGATGAAACCGACAACAAAGATCGAGGTCAACGGGCAGAGACGCCTGGGTGATATTTCGGCAACCTGATGTTGACCTTGGTGCCCGCGCCGCTGGCCGTTTCGACGACCAGACCGTACTCGTCGCCGTACACCTGGCGCAGCCGCTCGTCCACGTTCGCCAGCCCGACGCCGCCCGCGGGAGTGATCTCACCTGCGAGGATGCGGCGCAGCCTGTCGGGGTCCATGCCGAGGCCGTCGTCCTCGACGCTGATGCGGCACTCGGCGCCCGCGTCCTCGGCGATGATCGTGATGCGGCCGACGCCGTTCTTGCTCTCCAGGCCGTGCCGCACCGCGTTCTCGACGAGCGGCTGCAAGCACAGGAACGGCACGGCGACCGGCAGCACCTCGGGTGCGATGCGCAGCGTCACCTGGAGCTGGTCGCCGAACCTGGCCCGCTCCAGGATCAGGTAGCGGTCGATGGAGCGCAGCTCCTCGGCCAGCGTGGTGAACTCGCCGTGCCGCCGGAAGGAGTAGCGGGTGAAGTCGGCGAACTCCAGCAGCAGCTCCCTGGCCCGCTCGGGGTCGGTGCGGACGAACGAGGCGATGGTCGTCAGCGAGTTGTAGATGAAGTGCGGCGAGATCTGCGCGCGCAGCGCCCGCACCTCGGCCTCCATGAGCAGCGTGCGCGAGCGGTCCAGCTCGGCCAGTTCGAGCTGCGAGTCCACCCAGCCGGCCACCTCCTGCGCGGCCCTGACCAGCCCGGCCGAGGCGTTCTGCCCGTAGGCGGCCAGCGCGCCCACGACGCGGTCGTCGGTGGTGAGCGGCACCACGACGGCGTGCCTGATGGGGCATTCGAGCAGGTCGCAGTCGATCGTCAGCACCTGCGTGCGGCCGTCCTTGAGGGTGGCCGCCGCGTGCTCGAAGGCCTGCTCGGCGTGGTGGTCGTCGCCGTCGCCGTCGTAGACGAGCAGCCGCTCGCCGTCGGTGATGGCCAGCGCGGCCGAGCCGAGCAGCGTGCGCAGGTGCCGCGAGGCGCGCTCGGCGCCGTCGGCGGTCAGGCCCGCCCGCAGCGGCGGGCCGGCGAGCGAGGCGGTGTGCAGGGTCTCGAACGTGGCCCGCTCCGCCGGGCTGGTGCCCAGCTCGCGACGGCCCCGCATGACCCGCCACAGCACGATCGCGGGCACGCCGACGAGCACGGCGACGACGGCCACGCCGACCAGGTACTCCACGCGGCCAGAGCCTAGCTCGTTTCCCGGCCCGTCACGCCAGGCGTCAGAGCGCCCCGGAGCCGCGGATCGTCAGGCCAGGCGTCAGAGCGCCCCGGAGACGCGGCCCGCGTACTCCTGGGCCTCCTCGTCCGAGTCGTACTTGGTGCGCGGCCAGAAGAACCCGCGCAGCCCGTCCTTCTTGTTGCGCGGCACGACGTGCACGTGCAGGTGGGCGACGCTCTGGCTGATCCGGTTGTTCATCGCCACGAACGTGCCGCCCGCCCCCAGCCCCTGCTCCACGGCCCGGGCCATGGCCCGCACCCGCTCGAAGAACGGCCCGACGTCGCCGAGGTCGGTGAGCGTCTCCACGTGCACGCGCGGCACCACCAGCACGTGGCCCTTGAAGACGGGCCTGGTGTCGAGGAAGGAGACCGCCACCTCGTCGGAGCTGACCACGTAGGCGGGCCGCTCCCCGGCGATGATCTCGCAGAACAGGTCGGTGCTCACCGCCCGACCTTATCGGCGAAGGCCGTCCAGCTCGTCATGTTGGGCGCCGACCACTGCGTCGGTGCGTGCAGGAAGTGCTCGCCGACCCGCTCGCGCAGCCGCTCGGGCACCTCGGCCACCTTGGCGCCCCGGCAGTGGTAGACGAGCCCGCCGCCGCGCTGCCCCATGGCCATCCACGGCAGCCACGGCGACACCCGGCACCAGGAGAACACGCACGGCACGTCCGGCATGCCCGACTCCACGGCGGCGGCCGGCGCGAAGAACTGGAACAGCTCCAGCGCCCGGTAGGTGTCACTGGCGGAGTTGTCCGGGTAGTCGGCCACCTTCAGCGGCGACGGATAGGCCAGCCGGACGTCCACGTTGTAGACGATCTGGTCGCCGAGCCGCGTCTCCGGCACCGGGTAGGCGCCCAGCCGCTGGTTGACCGGGTCGTTGAAGACGTGCTGCACCTCGACCTCGCGCCCGGTCATCGGGTTGTGCCAGGAGTCGAGCACCTGCCTGCCCCTGGGGTCGAGGTAGAGGGCGGCCTCCCTGGTCAGGAGCTGCCAGCCGCCGTCGGTCTCGACCGCCCTGGCCACGTTGAGCCCCTCGAACCCGAACAGGTGGTGCGGGCCGTCGCCGTCCTGCCAGCCGTAGACGTCGCCGGTCCAGTACGAGATCGTCTCGGCGCCGTCGGAGGAGGCGCGTACCCGGAGGAAGTCCATGATCCGCACCTTATCCCGTCCCTGGCCGGCGTCCCCTGCGGGAAGTCCGGCGCCGCCTCAGGGCTGCGGGGCGCGATCCGCCGGCTCGGCGCCGCGATCGGGCTGACCGGCTCTTCAGCGCGACCGCCGCCGCACCGGGCACCCCGACTACGCACTGCTGCGCGCACACGTCCGTCGAACTGCCCCGGAAGTGCCAGGACCGGCTGCACGAGGTGCTGATCGCGCCGCTGCGCGAGGTCGTCGCCGAGGCCGGGCACGAGCAGCCCGCACCTGGGGTGGGCCATCCTCGGCCAGGCTTAGGGGCGGCTCGCGGCGGGCGCGGACCCCGATGGCTCACGGCCGCTCACCGGGCACTGACCACGGTCACCGCGAAGATCGCCTCGCCGGACTGCTGCCTGCTCTCCTCGGTGCCGGGCGTCTTGGCCTGCCCGCACCGCCAGCAGTCGAACAGCCTGATCTCCGTCGTGCCCGGCTGCTTGCCGTTGAACACGAAGTAGGCGGTGCGCCCGGACCCCGGCTCCTCGCTCCCGCCCTCGTGCTCCTCGCTGATGAACGAGGCCACCTTGGCGTCGGGCACCTCGACCAGGTCCCAGTTGTCGCCCACCGAGGGGTTGTCGACGACGGCGAGCGAGAACCGCTGGCCGGAGCGCACCTCGACCTGCACGGTCGCGCCCTTCGAGCCCTTGATCACCTTGCCGTAGTCGCTCACGGCCGACCCGCCGCCGCACCCCGCCGCCAGGAGGGCGAGCAGGGCTGCGGCACAGGTTCGGCGTATCACTCTCGAAGGTTACCGGGCTCGGGCGACGGCACCTACTTCTTGACGGTCCTGCGACGCTTCATCATGCGGCGCACCACGAACGCGGTCACCGCGCCGACCGCCACGAACAGCACCACCGGCCGCTTCCTCGCCTCGGCGGCGGCGTCCTTGACCTGGTCGGGCGTGTTCTCGCGAACCTTGTCCGCCACCTCGAAGGCCTTGCCCTTGACGGTGTCGGCCGCGCCGACGGCCCGTTCCTTGGCGACCTCCGCCGCGCCCACGGCCCGTTCCTTGGCGATCTCCGCCGCGTGGCCCGCGCGGGCCTTCACGTCGGCCTTGGCCGCGAGCTGGCTGACGGTCTCGCCCATCTCTCTCCGGGTCTCCTGAATATCCCTGCGCACTCTGTCCTCTTCCTCCTCTTCGTCATCCCCGCTTGCCCCGCGCACCGACTCCTCCTCGGTACGCGAATGTTCGGCCGCTTCCGACCGTTCGTCCTCGATGGGGGCTTCTGGGATGAAGGTCTCGTGTTCCTCCCGGGCGACCTCGGCCCGCCGCGCGTTGTCCGCCGCACCGGGCCTGGTGGGAGGGACGTTGATGGATTCGCGCTCCGTCGGCGTGCCCACGGTCGCTCTGCGGGCGCCGACGTCACCGGCGTGCTGCTCGCTGTGTCCGGGGTCGGTCTCGCTCATCGCCGTGCCCTCTCCTTGACCATGTCGATGTCCGCCTTGACGCTCGCGATGGTCTCCTCGGGGACCGGCGGCGTGGCCCGCTTGACCTCGTTCTTGCCGAACAGCCCGAGCACGGCGGACGCGATGAACAGCGCTCCCGCCACGATGGCGGCGGCCGCCCACCCGGGCAGGACCAAAGCGAGGAGCATGACGACGGCGGCCACCAGAGCGGCGCCGCCGAAGAACGCGGCCATCCCGGCCGCCCCGAACAGGCCCGCGCCGAACCCGGCGCGCTTGCCCTTCTCCGTGAGCTCCAACCTGGCCAGCCGAAGCTCATCCTTCACAAGCCGGGTGACCTGCTCGGAGAGATCGTTGACCAGTTTGTGGGTGTCAGTCACGACGTTCGCCTCCTCCGCTGAGGAAGGCGACTACCCAGACAAACTGCCTTCTATCACTCGCAAAATCCGCCTAGCGGCGCTTACGCGCGGCGGTCTTCAGGAGGAACCCGAGGACGGAAACCACCGGGTCCTTCTGGACCTCGCACCAGTTGTCGGGCTGCTTCGGCTTGCTCCACGGGGAGGGGAGCTCGCACGAGGGAGCCTGCGGCTTCGGCCGCTCACACCACGATCCTGGACGCTCCATACCTCGATCCTACGTCCTCAACTGCCGGCCGGGCGGCTGGAACGGCCCTCCCTCAGGGAAACCGGCCTTTGCTCGACCGCCCTCAGGCACCATCGGCCTGACAGATGAGATGCGTGAGAGCGGCCACCGCCCGATACGGGTCGGTACGCCCCGCCCGCTCCTCAGCCGCCAGCAGCTCGTCCAGATCCTCCGGCACCGGCGCCCCATCGGCGGCCACATCCGTGAACACCCGCACCCCGTACCACTGCCGCACCGCCAGCCCCTCCCCCTCCAGCCGCCGCGCCAGCTCCTCCCGCCGATCAGCCCTGGCCGTCACCCCGATCCTGTTGGCGTAGGACACCCCGTCGAAGGCACGCAACGCCCCGCCCCAATCCCCCTGCAGCCCGGCCCGCATCGCCAGCGCGTCCCCATTGCGCACCAGCAACGACAGCACACCACCGGGAGCCAGCATCCCCGCCATCCCGGCCAGCAGCGGCCCCGGATCGTCGAAGTACATCAACACGCCATGGCAGAGCACCGCGTGGAACCCGCCCGGCTCGAACAACTCCCCCAGCCGCTCCGCCCCCGCCTGCACGGTCCTGACCCGCATGCCGGGCTGGATCCCGGCCTCCAGGACGTCGAGCAGCTCGCGGGAGGCGTCCAGGGCGGTGACGTGGTGGCCCCTGGCCGCCATCCTGAGGGCCTGCGTGCCCTGGCCGGAACCTACGTCGAGGATGCGGCAGGGGGTGGCGGGGAGGTGCTCGGTGAGCTGACGGGTGACCAGCTCCTGGCGTACGACGTCGCGCAGCGAGCCGAGACCCGCCCGCCACCTGCCCTCGGCCCCCGAGAAAGTCATGCCCACGACGATAGCCGCCGGTCGTCCACAGGCTCGTTGCGGCCTGCTCCGGTCTTCCGCCGGTGCGGGTAACCTGCCGGGGTGCTGGTACACGGGGTTTGGACTGCGGAGGGGCTCGCCTTCTGGGCCGAGACCACCCCACCCGACCCCTCACCCATCCCTTCACCCGCCTCAGGCCGCCCTCGGCCGGGCGTCACGGACCAAGGGCGGCCGGGCGGTACCAGCCGCGTTGGGGCCAGCGCTACGGCGCACCCCTTCGCCGCTCCCACCGCAGCCGTCGCCACCGCGCTCGGCCTCGCCCTCGACACGCCGATGACCGCGCCGGACGCCCAGCCAGGCGCTGCCGAGCGCGCCGCCGAGCCGCACTTCGCCGGGCGGGCGTCGGAGGCGCGTCTGCTGGAGCTGCTCCTGCCCGGCTCGGCCCGGGAGCCGCTGCCGTCCCCCGAGACCGGCCGCATGGCGGACGTCGCGCGCCCGCGCCTGCGCCTGTGGCAGGTGCCGGCCGTCATCCCACCCACCACCGACACGTTGCGCATCCTCGACGACCAGGCCACCACCGCCGTCACCGCCACGACACGGCACTGGGCCGCCGTGGCCGCCTTCGCCCACGACCTGGTACGCCGGGGCCGCGTGATACCCCAGCTCGTCCTGAACCCCGCACCACCCCCCGCCACCTCAGCGGACGCCCACCCCGATCCCATGTCCATGTGGGCAGCTCCTGCCAACAACGCCAGGGCCGTCTGGCGCCCGGTCCTGACCGGTGCGGACGCCGCCTACTTCCGCGACCTGGCCCTGGCGATGCCCCCCGCCTGCCGCACCTCCGCCACCGAACGCCCTTCCACCGACGTCCAACGCGAGGCCCTAGAAGAGTTCACCGACGCCCTCGTCCGCCGCGCCCTCACCACTCCCCTCCTCACCAAACCGCCGAGAACCCCCCAGGACCACTGGCTGGCCGCGCTGAGCGGCGACGCGGCAACGACGGCGACGGCGGCGCGATGCCCCGACGTGCCCGGCCTCCGCCGCGAGCTGGAGCGATGGCATGAGGCGGTGGCCACGTCCGAGGGTGCGACGCGGCTGTGTTTCCGCCTGCTGGAGCCGTCCGAGAATGACGACTGGCGGGTGGAGCTGGCGCTGCAGGCGGCCGACGACCCGAGCCTGTACGTGCCGGCCGCGCAGGTGTGGGGCGGGGTGACGGGCCTGCCGGGCAAGCCGGAGCGGGAGCTGCTGACCGGCCTGGGCCGGGCGGTGCGGCTGTATCCGGAGCTGGACAGGGCGTTGCGCGTGCCGGAGCCGGGCGAGCTGGCGCTGGACACGGCGGGCGCGTTCGGGTTCCTGCGGCAGGCCGCGCCGCTGTTGCAGGCGGCCGGGTTCGGGGTGCAGTTGCCGCGCTGGGCGGGCCGTACCCGGCTGGGGCTGAAGCTGACGACCCGCACCACGAAGCAGCAGTCGGCGGCGGCGAGCCAGGGTTTCGGCATGCGGGAGCTGGTGGACTTCCGGGTGGACCTGGCGGTGGGCGACGAGACGATCAGTGAGGCGGAGCTGGCCGAGCTGGCCAGGCTGAAGGTGCCGCTGGTCAGGGTGCGCGGCCAGTGGGTGGAGCTGGACGACAGGCAGCTCAAGGCGGCGCTGCGGGCGGTGGAGGGCAGCCGCACGGGCCAGGCGGACGCCGCCGAGATCCTGCGGCGGGTGGTGGGGAGCGACGACGAGGTGCTGCCCTTGCTGGAGGTCGACGCCGACGGGGTGCTGGGCGATCTGCTGTCCGGGCAGGCCGAGCGGCGGCTCGCCCCGCTGGCCACCCCGCCCGGTCTGGACGCCACGCTCAGGCCGTATCAGGAGCGGGGGCTGGCTTGGCTGAGCTTCCTGTCGGAGCTGGGGCTGGGCGGGGTGCTGGCCGACGACATGGGGCTGGGCAAGACGATCACCACGCTGGCGCTCCTGGTGCACGAACGCGCCAGCGCTGCGGCACCGCACGAACCCGACAGCACCCCGGCGCCGCAGGAGCAGGAGCAGGAGCGCGAACGCGCCGGCGCCCCCACGCTGCTGGTGTGCCCGATGTCGCTGATCGGGAACTGGCAGCGCGAGGCCGCCAGGTTCGCGCCGGGCCTGCGCGTGTACGTCCACCACGGCACCGCACGCGACGCCACCGAGATCGACCACGCCGACCTGGTGATCACCACGTACGGCACCGCGGCCCGCGACCTGGAGACGCTCAAGGAGCACACCTGGCGCAGGGTCGTCTGCGACGAGGCCCAGGCGATCAAGAACAGCGGCACGTTGCAGGCCCAGGCGGTGCGGTCCATCCCCACGGGCACCAGGCTGGCGCTGACGGGCACCCCGGTGGAGAACCACCTGGCCGAGCTCTGGTCGATCATGGAGTTCGCCAACCCGGGGATGCTCGGCCCCCGCTCCCGCTTCAGGACGCGCTTCCAGGAGCCGATCGAGGCCAGGCAGGACGAGCAGGCGGCCGATGCGCTCAAGCGGGCGACGGGCCCGTTCATCCTGCGCCGCCTCAAGACCGACAAGTCGATCATCTCGGACCTGCCGGAGAAGCTGGAGGTCAAGGAGTGGTGCCCGCTGACGGCCGAGCAGGCCTCGCTCTATCAGGCGGTCGTGGACGACATGCTGGCCAAGATCGACAGCAGTGAGGGCATCGAGCGGCGCGGCCTGGTGCTGTCGGCCATGGCCAAGCTCAAGCAGGTCTGCAACCACCCGGCCCACCTGCTGAAGGACGGCTCACGGCTGGCCGGCAGGTCGGGCAAGCTGGCCCGGCTGGAGCAGCTCGCGGAGGAGATCCTGGCGGAGGGCGAGAAGGCGCTGCTGTTCACGCAGTACGCGGAGTTCGGCGCGATGCTCCAGCCGTATCTCGCCCAGCGCCTGGACCGCCCGGTGCTGTGGCTGCACGGCGGGCTGCCGAAGAAGACCCGCGACCGGCTGGTCGACCGGTTCCAGCACGACGAGGAGCCGACGTTGTTCGTGCTCTCGCTGAAGGCCGCCGGGGTGGGGCTGAACCTGACCGCCGCCAACCATGTGATCCACGTGGACCGCTGGTGGAACCCGGCGGTGGAGGATCAGGCGACCGACCGGGCGTTCCGGATCGGGCAGCGGAAGAACGTGCAGGTGCGCAAGCTGATCTGCGCGGGCACGCTGGAGGAGCGGGTGGATCAGATGATCGAGCGCAAGAAGGCGCTGGCGGAGCGGGTGGTGGGCACGGGCGAGGAGTGGCTGACCGACCTGTCGACGGAGGAGCTGCGCGAGGTGTTCCGGCTGACCGCCGAGGGGGTGAGCTGATGGCCTGGTTCGATGCGGGCAAGCCGATCAAGGTGGAGGGCGGCCTCAAGGCCAGGTCGCAGCGCGGCAGCATCGGCTCGGCCTGGTGGTCGCGGCGCTTCATCGACATCCTGGAGCGCATCTGCGACAAGGGCCGCCTCTCGCGGGGCCGCGCGTACGCCCGCAAGGGTCAGGTGCTGTCGATCGACCTGTCCGCCGGCGAGGTCGTGGCGGCCGTGCAGGGATCGCGGCCGGCACCGTACGAGGTCGTGATCAGGATCGAGGCGTTCAGCGACGAGCGCTGGGCGGCCATCGAGGAGTCGATCGCGGCGCAGGCCGTCTACCGGGCCAGGCTGCTGGCGGGTGAGATGCCGGCGGAGATCGAGGAGCTGTTCGCGGCGCTGGGCGCCGACCTGTTCCCGCGCGATCTCGACATGGACTGCTCGTGCCCCGACTGGGGTTTCCCGTGCAAGCACCTGTCGGCGGTGCTCTACCTGCTGGCCGAGTCGTTCGACGACGATCCGTTCCTGGTGCTGGCCTGGCGCGGGCGGACGAGGGAGCGGTTGCTGGGCTCGCTGGCCGAGGAGCCGCCGCCGGATCGGCTGCGGGTGGCGGATGTGCCGTTCGCGGACCGGCTGGCCGACTTCTACGCGCCGGGGGCCACGGCGCACCGGCCGGAGCGGCGTCCGGCCGCCGCCGCGCCCGATCTGCTGCTGCGGGTGTTCCCGCCGCCCGGCGACCTGGAGGGCGCGCTCGCCCCGGCGTACGAGAGGCTTGGGGACGCCTGACGCAAGCCCCCTTCGCACTCTGCCTGCCCGTGACGTACGGCGATTGCTCGGTTACTTTGAGTAGAAGAAGCCGCGACCTAGGGAAAGGGCGAGAACATGGGATTCTCCTGGACCTGAGCCGCTGACTCAGCGGTCCTCGAAGGCGGCGGGCACCATGACGCGCACTCCGTTCGGGACCACGCGAAGCCTGATCGGAGTGCGCAGCCGCACCTCGCCGTCCACGTCGGCGGCCATCGGCGGGTCGGTCTCCAGCAGCATCTCCCTGCCGACCACGAACGGCCCACCGGCCAGGCTGCGCCAGCGGCCCGTCGTCGCCCGCAGCAGGGTCTCGCCGAGCAGCCGCAGCTTCTTGCCCGAGCCGAGCTGGTAGGCGACCAGCATGCCGTTGTCGATGCTGATGTCCCTGGCCACCTGCCAGCCGCCGTGGAAGCGGCCGTTGGCGATGTTGAGCTGGTGGGTGAGCAGCTCGTGGCGCTGCCCTTCGACCGTGATGTAGGCGCGGAACGCCCGGTGGCCGGGCAGGATGGTCAGCGCGGTGAGCGGGTAGGCGGGGCGGCCCACGATGCGCTTGAGCCACGGCTTGACCTTGCCCGCCACCTCGACGGAGACGCCGAAGCTGGCCAGGTTGGCGAACGGCCGGTCGTCGGCCATGCCGAGGTCGATGTCGGCCACCTTGCCGGTGGCGAAGACCCTGATCGCGCCCGCCAGGTCGAGCGGCAGGCCGAGGCTGCGCGCGAAGTTGTTGGTGGTGCCGAGCGGCAGCACGCCGAGCGCCACGTCGCGGTGGGCGACGTGGCGCACGGCCGTGGACAGGGTGCCGTCGCCGCCGCCGACGATGAGCAGGTCGGGGTCGGTGGCGAGGGCGGTGTCGAGCAGGTCGCGCAGCTTCTTGGTGTTGTAGACCGACAGCTCCGCCAGCGGCTCGAAGCCGAGGTTGTGGATCTGCTCGATCACCTCGAAGTAGTGACGGCGGCCACGGCGCGAGCGAGTGTTCACCACCACCGCCACCCGGCGATCCCGCCGGATCGCCTCGGTGTGCTCATCCTTGGTGCGCAGTTCGCTCATGGTCATCAATGTTAGGGGGCCACGGAGTTACCGGTGGCCCCCTGAATCATTACTTCTTCGGGGGGACGACGTGAACGATCGCGCCCAGGTTGCCGGGCAGCGGGCTCACGAGCTTGAACTGCACGCCCAGCGCCTTGCCCTCGTCGCCGGGGTTGCCGGTGCCGAGGACGGAGCCGGCGGCCACCTGGCCGTACAGCTCGGTGGCCGGGGTGCCGTCCTGGTGCACCACGCGGGTGGTGTACGTCTGGTCGCCCTTGGACGGCACGACCACGGAGGCGTCGGCGTCCCGGTAGTACAGCCCGCCGTTGATCACCTCAAGACCCGGGTACCAGGTCTTCGCGTCGGTGAACGTGGACACGCCCTTCTGCGCCGGGAAGTCCGTGCAGTACTCGCTGTACGGCTCGTTCGCCGCCTCCAGGCACTCCTTGAACGGGTACGTCTTGCCGAACCCGAACGCGGCGTTGGAGGTCTGCACCCGTCCTTGCAGGTTCTTCTGCAGGGTCGTGTCCTTCTCGGCCGCGACGCCGGTCCTGCGCAGCGGCTCGAAGTGGGAGTCCACGACGAGCAGGCTGCCCTTCGGGCCGAGGCTCGGCGGCTGCCGCAGGGTGTCGGCGACGTTGTTGTTGATGTACGTCGAGTCGCGGTACCAGACGAGCAGGCCGGGCGCGTTGTACTTCACCTTCTGCACCTTCCACGCCCCTTCACGGAGGTAGTCGGTGTCGTAGGTGTACTGCAGGCCCTTGTCGAAGCCGTCGAAGTTGCGCCACTCGGCGAGGTAGAAGCGCTCGATCTCGCGCTCGCCGTTGTTGCGGGTCCAGCCGGTGCCGCTGGTGTTGGTGAACGTGCCGTGCAGGGGCTTCCAGCCCGTGTCGGTCTCGACGTCGTCGCTCCACACGGCGGCGCCGCCGTTGGTGAGCTCGAAGTCGTCCACGTGCCAGCCGCGCATCTGGTAGGCGGCGTCGGTGTTGTACGTCAGCCGCAGCTTGATCGTCTGACCGGCGAACGGCGTCAGGTTGACGTAGTCGTGCCGCCAGGCGCCGCCGGTGTCACCGGTGAGGCCGTACTTCTTGTTGCCGAAGGTCTTGAGGTTCTTGTACGGGTCCGGGTAGTCGTCCGGCGTCGTGACCTCGTTGCCGGCCTCGTCGTAGACCTTCTGCTGGGTCCACGTCTGGCCGCCGTCGGTGGAGACCTCGACGAAGCCGAAGTCCCAGTCCTGCTCGATCTCGTAGTTGTTCCACATCCACAGCTTGAGATCGGTGCCGGCGGGGACGGGCAGGTCGCGCTGCAGGCTGAGGTTGGCCCAGTCCTGGTCGAGGCCGCTCCACCAGGCGTTGGAGCCGCTGTGCACGTCGATCATCTTCAGCGGCGTGGAGGCCAGGTTGACGCGGACGCCGTCCTGGGTGAGCTTGGGCGTGCGCGAGGACTGGCCGACGGTGACGAGCTTGGCGGCGTCACCGGGGTTGAACGTCTTCGGGTTCGCCCAGCCGAGCACCCACTTGTCCCACAGGCCCATGTGGCTCGGCATCGACTGGAAGATCGGGCCGGAGTGGGAGCCGCTGGACATGAGGTCCCAGAAGTCCACGGCGGAGCTGGCCGCGCCGGAGGTGTCGTACAGGTCGGGCAGGCCGAGGTCGTGGCCGTACTCGTGGGCGAAGACGCCGACGCCGGAGTCCTCGGGCTGCACGATGTAGTTGGAGATCTTGACGTCGGTGCCGGGCACCTTGTAGCCGCCGGCCACCGCGCTGGAGTGGGCCCAGATCGCGTACGTGCCCTGGGCGCCGCCGTCGGACGACTTGTCCTTGCCGGCGTGCACGAGCACGAGGTGGTCGATCACGCCGTCGGGCTCGGCGTAGTTGCCGTCGCCGTCGGCGTCGGAGATGTCCTCGACGTCGTAGTCGGCCCACGGGAAGTCGGGCTGGGCCTGGGCCAGCGCGTTCACCGTGTCGATGGGGAGCTGCTGGGCGCCGAGCGGGTTGTCCGGGTGGCCGGACATGTCCTGGGGGGCGTTGCCGCAGGCGGCGGCGCCGTACCAGGCCTCGGAGTGCGGCACCTTGATCCAGCCGACGGCCGAGCCGGTGACGGAGTAGGCGCCCTTGGACATCTCCTCGTACATCTTCTTCATCGTGAAGCCGGAGATGTCGATGCCGGGCTTGCCGTCGCGCGGGTCCTTCAGGTCCGGGCGCACGCGCTCGGTGATGCCCTTGTCGGTGTAGAGCATCTTGTTGAAGTGCGCGGTGCTGAAGTCCTTGACCCAGAAGGAGTTGTTGTCCTTGTGCGGCAGCGTGGCCGGGTCGGGGATCTGGTTGTGCAGCGGGCCGTTCTGCAGCGTGCCCGGCGGCTCGACGACGCAGTCGTCGGGGGCGCTCTGGGTGCTGCGGAGCCGGTTGTAGCCGGAGAAGTCGTCGTTGGCCTGCTCGTTGAACTCGACGAGGACCGTCAGGAGTTTGGCGGTCTTGGCCTGCTTGGTGTTCTTGAAGATCCACTCAGCGGGGTTGCGGCCGGTCTTGATGGCCTGCTGCTCGCGGGCGGCGAGGATGCGGCCGGTGACCGGGTTGCCGCTGTTGAACTTCCTGTCGAACTTCTGGGCGGGCGTCAGCGAGCGGGCCCTCGCGTTGTCGACCGCCGGCTCCTCGGTGTCCTGGGGGACGGCCGGCGGAGCGTAGTTGATGTAGTAGTCCGAGGCCGTGGGCTGGTAACTCGCGACGGACGTCGCGGCGGCCGGCGGCGCGGACAGGGCGGCGCCAAGGAGGGCGACCGCCGGGAACGTTGCTAACAGGCGCTTAGTACGTGGCACCAGGAACCCTCTCTGCCCGGGATCGCCGGGCGCATGGCCATAGGGTGTGCAATGCCGGACGCTAAGGGGTGCGTCAACCCAACGTAAAGTACGTTGTTGAAACGTGATCAAACTACGACATTTCAGAACATCAACATCACCGAGAGCACCCCGCCCGTTATCGCCCCGCCGTAACACAACAGCGCGATGAGCAGGTCGAACCTGGCGATGCCGAGCAGCTCCTCACTGGTGTGCCGGATGCGGTGCGCGGCGTGGAAGAGACACAGCACCACGATCACGACCAGCGCCAGCCTGACCAGCACATTGCTCAGCAGCCCGCGCAGGTGCTCGGCGGTCGGCCAGTCCACGATCCCGAGCGGCATGAGCACCCCGAACAGCAGCACCAGCACCGGCAGCACGAGCGCCGCCACCACTCCCCCGCCGCTGAACAGCAGCCACAGGTACGGCTCCAGCGTCCGCCTCATCGGAAACCCCTCAGCACGAAGAACGTGATGACCAGGGACACGGCCAGCCACAACGAGTGGTTGCCGCCCTGGATCATCCACGCGGGCAGCCGGTAGCCGTCGAGCCGCACCACGGTGGCCTTCGGCGCGAGGTTGAGGAACGTGACCGCGTGGAAGGCGGTCGCCGCCAGGGCCAGCACGTTCAGCGCGATCATCCAGGGCCGCGCGGCCAGCGCCGCGAAGGCGGCCAGGGAGCCGTCGAGCACCGCGGCGATCAGCATCAGCAGGAAGGCGATCGACCAGGCCACGAAGACGCTGGTCAGCTCGCGCAGCACGAAGATCGTGTAGTTGCGGGTGCGGGCGAACCACAGGTTGTCGCGCCGCGGCCGGTAGACGGCGCCCGGAGTGACGTCGTTCCTCATCGCCTGCTCCACGGCAGCACCGAGCGCAGGGCGGCGGTCAGCTTGTAGCGCTGGATCGCCTCGGCCGGGTCCACGTGCTTGGGGCACACCTTCGTGCACTCGCCCACGAACGTGCACCCCCACACCGCGTCGTCCTGGTTCAGCACGTCGAACCGGTCGCCCATGTCACGCGAGTCCAGGTTGTAGCGCTGCGCCAGCGCGATGGCGGCCGGGCCGAGGAAGTCGGGGTCGAGCACGTACACCGGGCAGGCCGAGTAGCACAGCAGGCAGTTGATGCACATGCTGTACTGCTTGTACGCCTCCAGTTGCTCGGGCGTCTGCGCGTACTCGGCGGTCAGCGGCAGGTCCTCGCCCTCCCTGATCAGCCAAGGGCGCACGGACGACAGCTTGGCCAGGAAGTCCTCGATGTCCACCACCAGGTCCCTGATCACCGGGAACCCCTTCAGCGGCTCGATCCTGACCGGCCCCTCGCCGTACTCGGTGAGGAAGGTGCCGCAGGTCAGCCGCGCCTCACCGTTCACCGTCATGCCGCACGAGCCGCACACGCCCATCCGGCACGACCAGCGGTAGGACAGGCTGCCGTCGAGCTGGTCCTTGATGTAGTTGAGCCCGTCGAGCACGGCCCAGTCGCTCATCAGCGGCACGTCGTAGCCCTGGAACACCGGCTCGGCGTCCTGCCCCGGCCGATACCTCGCCACTTCCATCCGGATCGTCCGCGTGCCCGCCTCCTGCCGTACCGATGGCGTGGTGTCAGTCACGGCCGTAGACCCTTTCTCCCGGAGGCCAGCGGGTGATCGTCACGGGCAGCAGGCCGACCGATGGCGTGCCGTCGGGCGCGCGGTGCACCAGCGAGTGCGCCAGGAACGCCTCGTCGTCCCTGGCGGAGAAGTCGGTGCGCTGGTGCGCGCCGCGCGACTCCTGCCTGTTCAGCGCGCAGGCGACGATCGTCTGCGCGATCTCCAGCATGCAGTGCAGCTCGTGCAGGCTGGTCAGCTCGGTGTTGAAGGCGGTGCTGCCGTCCTCGACGCGCGCCTCGGCGGCCCGCTCGCGCAGGTCCGCCAGTGTGTCCACGGCCTTGGCCAGCTCGTCGCCCGTGCGGTAGATGCCGGCCGCCCCTTCGAGCGTGTGCTGCATCTGCTCGCGCAGGTCCGCGATCCGCTCGCCGTTCCCGCCGCTGTCGCGCCCGCGTTCCAGCCGCCGCCGCTCGTCACCCCCCTGACTGCGTACGGCCGGCGGCTCGCCCTCGCGGTGCTCCTTCGCGAACGAGGCCGCCGCGAGACCCGCCCGGCGGCCGAACACCAGGATCTCGGGCAGCGAGTTGGAGCCCAGCCGGTTGGCCCCGTTGATGCTCACGCAGGCCGTCTCCCCGGCCGCGTACAGCCCCGCGATGGGGGTGGCGCCGTCTAGGTCGGTGTGGACGCCGCCCATCATGTAGTGCACGACCGGGCGTACCGGGATGAGGTCGGTGGCCGGGTCGAGGTTCTGGTAGCTGCGGCACAGCTCGCGCACGAACGGGATGCGGGCGTCGATCTTGCCCTCGCCCAGGTGGCGCAGGTCCAGGTAGACGACGGGCCCGTACGGGGTGTCAACGGTGCGGCCCTTGTGCTGCTCGTGCACGAACGCCTGCGACAGCCGGTCGCGCGGGCCCAGCTCCATGCTGCGCAGCTTGGGGGTGGGCGTGGGCTTGCCCAGGTCGTAGTCCTGTAAGTAGCGGTAGCCGTCCTTGTTGATCAGCCAGCCGCCCTCCGCCCTGGCCGCCTCGGTGATGAGGATGCCGGTGAACGGCAGGCCGGTGGGGTGGTACTGGACGAACTCCATGTCCTTCAGCGGCGCGCCCTCCCGGTAGGCCAGCGCCATGCCGTCGCCGGTCTTGATCGCGGCGTTGGTGGTGAAGGGGAAGACCTTGCCGCAGCCGCCGGTGGCCAGGATGACGGTCCTGGCGGGGATGGTCTCGATGCGGCCGGTGCGCAGCTCCACGGCCACGACGCCGTGGACGCGGCCGTCGTCGACGACGAGCTTGGTGACGTACCACTCGTCGTACCTGATGATGTCCTGATATTTCAGGGTTGTCTGGAAGAGCGTGTGCAGCAGGTGGAAGCCGGTCTTGTCGGCCGCGTACCAGGTGCGCATCTTCTTCATCCCGCCGAACGGCCGCACCGCCACCCGGCCGTCGCTCTCGCGGCTCCAGGGGCAGCCCCAGTGTTCGAGCTGGATCAGCTCCCTGGGCGCCTCGGCCACGAACGCCTCCACCGCGTCCTGGTCGCACAGCCAGTCGCCGCCGGAGATCGTGTCGTAGCAGTGCTCGTCGAGCGTGTCGCCGGCGCCGATCACCGCGGCGGCGCCGCCCTCGGCGGAGACGGTGTGGCTGCGCATCGGGTAGACCTTCGACACGACCGCCACCTTCAGCGCAGGGTCCGTCTCGGCGACCGCGACGGCCGCCCGCAGCCCGGCTCCGCCTCCCCCGACGATGAGCACGTCGATCATGGACGTCACTTCCCCTGGTCCGGCTGTATCGGGTCCTTCACCCGCTTGCCGTCGTGGCGGATGGCCGACAGATGGATGCTGCCGTCGTGGTACTCGTGCCGGATGCGCCGGCAGCCGCAGTCGAAGAGCTGGTCGCGGATGACCAGGCCGTAGCCGTCGTCGTCGACGAGGCGATCACCTCCGGACTTCTTCCCGCAGGGGGCCGTCTCGGGGTCGAAGGGAATCTTCGTGCCTGTCATCGCCGATCTCCCTAGATAGGCGAAACATCATGGAGGAGGGGTCAGCCGGGCTCGTCCTGGCGCGGCGGCACCTCGGGAGCGCCGCCCTGCTCCGCTTCCGGCTTCTCGTCCAGCGGCTCGGGCTGCTCGGGCTTCTCGTGCGGGTAGTGCAGGTCGAAGGCCGGGCGTTCCGAGCGGATGGGCGGCATGCGGGTGAAGTTGTGGCGCGGCGGCGGGCAGCTCGTCGCCCATTCCAGGGAGTTGCCGTAGCCCCACGGGTCGTCGAGCGTGACCTTGGGCGCGTACCTGGCGGTCTTCCACACGTTGTAGAGGAACGGCAGCGTCGAGGCGCCCAGCAGGAACGCGCCGATGGAGGACAGCTCGTTGAGCGCCGTGAAGCCGTCGGCGGGGCCGTAGTCGGCGTAGCGCCTGGGCATGCCGAGCTGCCCGAGCGCGTGCTGCACCCAGAACGTGGTGTGGAAGCCGATGAACAGCGTCCAGAAGTGCAGCTTGCCGAGCCGGTCGTCGAGCATCCGGCCGGTCATCTTGGGCCACCAGAAGTAGAAGCCCGAGAACATGGCGAACACGACGGTGCCGAAGACCACGTAGTGGAAGTGGGCGACGACGAAGTAGGTGTCGCTGATGTGGAAGTCGAGCGGCGGTGAGGCCAGGATGATCCCGGTCAGGCCGCCCAGCAGGAACGTGATGAGGAAGCCGACCGCGAACAGCATCGGCGTCTCGAACGACAGATGGCCCCGCCACATCGTGCCGATCCAGTTGAAGAACTTCACCCCTGTCGGCACCGCGATGAGGAACGTCATGAACGAGAAGAACGGCAGCAGCACCTGCCCGGTGGGGAACATGTGGTGCGCCCACACCGTCATCGACAATCCGGCGATCGCGATGGTGGCGCCGACCAGGCTCATGTAGCCGAAGATCGGCTTGCGGCTGAAGACCGGGATGACCTCGGTGATGATCCCGAAGAACGGCAGCGCGATGATGTAGACCTCGGGATGGCCGAAGAACCAGAACAGGTGCTGCCACAGCAGCGGCCCGCCGTTGTCGGCCACGAAGACCTGCGTGCCCAGCTTGCGGTCCGCCTCCAGCACCAGCAGCGCCGCGGCCAGCACGGGGAACGCCATCAGCACGAGCATGCTGGTCAGCAGGACGTTCCAGGTGAACAGCGGCATCCGGAACATGGTCATGCCGGGCGCGCGCATGCCGATGATCGTGGTGATGAAGTTGACCGCGCCGAGGATCGTCCCGAGCCCCGACAGCGCCAGGCCCATGATCCACAGGTCGCCGCCGATCTGCGGCGAGTACGTCGCCGACGACAGCGGCGTGTACGCGAACCAGCCGAAGTCGGCGGCGCCGCCCGGCGTGAAGAACCCGGCCACCACCATCAGCCCGCCGAACAGGAACAGCCAGTACGCCACCGCGTTCAGCCGCGGGAAGGCCACGTCGGGCGCGCCGATCTGCAGCGGCATCACCACGTTCGCGAACCCGGCGAACAGCGGGGTGGCGAACATCAGCAGCATCAGCGTGCCGTGGATGGTGAAGAGCTGGTTGTACTGCTGCTGGGAGACGATCTGCATGCCGGGCGCGGCCAGCTCGGCCCGCATGAACATGGCCATGACGCCCGCGATGAGGAAGAACCCGAACGAGGTGATCAGGTAGAGGTACCCGATGACCTTGTGGTCGGTCGTCGACAGCCAGGAGGCGATGATGGTCCCGGTACGACGGCGCCTGACCTGCTCGATCGAGGACTCTCGAACGGTCGTCACGGCTGCTCCCTCCGACGCGGAGTTGGGCCTGCCCCGATCTACCCATTCCACGCCAACGATCGCCGCTCGGCTAGGCGTTCTTTGTGATTGCCTTGCGAAGGTTTGGGCGCGGGGGAGTCCACATTGCGGATATCTACCGGCCTACCTGGTGACATCTTCTATCCTTCGTAGGCCACACAGAATCGGAGGAGATGCTCGTGACCGCCCAGCGTGACTACGCCGACCTCGTCCAGCGAGGGCTCTCGCTCGACCTCACCCGGGGCAAGCCGTCGCCGCGCCAGCTCGACCTCTCCGATGATCTGCTGAAACTGCCCACGACGTACCGGGCGGCCGACGGCACGGACGGCCGCAACTACGGCAACCTCCAGGGCCTGGCCGAGCTGCGCGAGCTGTTCGCGCCGCTGGTGCAGGTGCCGGCGGAGCAGCTCGTCGTCGGCGGCAACTCCAGCCTCGCGATGATGCACGACACCGTGGTGCACGCGCTGCTCAGCCCGGTGCCCGGCGCCGCGCGCCGCTGGGTCGAGGAGCCGGAGATCACGTTCCTGTGCCCGGTGCCCGGCTACGACCGGCATTTCACCATCTGCGAGCGGTTCGGGATCAAGATGGTCCCCGTCCCGATGAACGCGGAGGGCCCCGACATGGACGTCGTCGAGCGCCTGGTCGCCGAGGACGCGAGCGTCAAGGGCATGTGGTGCGTGCCGAAGTACAGCAACCCGTCCGGCCTCACCTACAGCGACGAGACCGTGCGCAGGCTGGCCGCCATGTCCACGGCCGCGCCCGACTTCCGGATCTTCTGGGACAACGCGTACGCGGTGCACCACCTCACCGACACCCCCGACGAGCTGGCCGACCTGCTGGCGCTGGCCGCCGAGGCCGGCAACGCCGACCGGGTGTTCGTCTACGCCTCGACCTCGAAGGTGACGCTGGCCGGCTCCGGCGTCTCGTTCTTCGGCGGCTCGCCGGCGAACGTGAAGTGGTTCCTGCACAACACCTCGAAGCAGTCGATCGGACCCGACAAGATCAACCAGCTCCGGCACGTGGAGTTCCTGCGTGACGGCGCCGGCGTGGCCGCGCACATGCGGCGGCACGCCGAGCTGATCGGGCCGAAGTTCGAGCTGGTCGACAAGGTGCTGACCGAGCGGCTCGGCGACCTGGCCACCTGGACCAGCCCGCGGGGCGGCTACTTCATCAGCCTGGAGGTGCCGCACGCCGCCGAGGTGGTGGCCAAGGCCAAGGCGGCCGGCATCGCGCTGACGCCCGCCGGGGCCACGCACCCGTACGGCAAGGACCCCGACGACCGCACGATCAGGATCGCGCCCACCTACCCGGACCTCCAGGAGCTGGAGCAGGCCATCGACGGCCTGGCCGTCTGCGTCCGCCTGGTGGCCGAGGAGCACGCCTGACCCTGTCAGGCCACGCGGCCTCCGCCCTGTTCAGGGGCGGGGGCCGCCGCCGTTCCTGAAGCCGAAGATGTACTCGCGCGTCTCGCTCGGGTGGAACGTCACGTCCACGCCGGGCTCGAAGACGACGTTGTCGCGCGCGCAGTAGAGCAGGGCCTCCCAGACGCCCAGCGCCTTCTCCCTGGCGGGCGCCTCCAGCGTGTCGCGCTTGCGCGCGCCGTGCGCGCCGAGCACGTTCAGCAGGCCGAACCCCCAGAACAGGCCCGTCAGGCAGAACGGGGCCAGCAGCACCTCGCCCCAGTTCGGGTCCTGGCCCATCGCGATCACCAGCGACACGACGAGGTGCACCAGCGCCGCGACCAGCAGCAGCACGTACCCCTGGTTCCTGGCCCACGGCGTGTAGTGGCGACTGGGGAACGACAGCCACACCGCGAGCTGCGTGCGGCTCATGACGTGCTTGGACGCGCCGAGCGCCGCCTGCGTGGGCAGGTCCGCGACCTCGCGCGTGCCCGGTAACCTGACCCGCCCTATCTTGTACGTCGTCCCGGCCGCCACCGCCCCGGGAACCGCGACAACCTGGTCAGCCTCCGTACACACCGGGCACCCGACTTTCACCCGGGCAGTCTGGCCTTAAGGAACGCGCTGCGCAAACCATAGGGTGCATAGTGTGAGACCGATTGATGCCCTGGTGGACGCTCTGTCCGATGCCCGCGTTCTGACCGACCCCGACGTGATCGACTCCTACGCCCGCGACCGCACCTTCCTCGAGCCCGGCAAACCGCTCGGCGTCGTGCTCGCCGCCTCCCGCGACGACGTGGTCACCACCATGAGGTGGGCCACCGAGCACCGGGTGCCCGTGGTGCCGCGCGGCGGCGGCACCGGCCTGGCCGGCGCGTCCGTGGCCGGCGACGGCTCGCTCATCCTCTCGCTGGCCAGGATGACGGCCATCAGGGAGCTGTCCCCCGCCGACGAGATCGCCGTCGTCGAGCCCGGCGTCATCACCGCCGACCTGGACAAGGCCGCCAGGGCACACGGGCTGATGTACGCGCCGGACCCGTCCTCGTACGAGATCTCCACCATCGGCGGGAACCTGGCCACCAACGCCGGCGGGCTGCGCTGCGTGAAGTACGGCGTGACCAGGGACTCGGCGCTCGGCCTGGAGGTCGTGCTGGCCGACGGCCGGGTGCTGAACACCGGGCGGCGCACCATGAAGGGCGTCACCGGCTACGACCTGACCGGGCTGTTCGTCGGCTCGGAGGGCACGCTCGGCGTGATCACCGCCGCCACCGTGCGGCTGCGGCGCGCGCCCGCGACGCCGCCCGCGACGTTCGCGGCCGACTTCTCCTCACTCCGGGACGCCGGAGCGGCCGTCTCGGCGATCATGGCGGCGGGCTGCCAGCCGTCGCTCATGGAGCTGCTCGACCGGGCCACGCTGGCCGCCATCGACGAGTGGCGCAACATCGGCCTCGAACCCACCACCCAGGCCATGCTCATCGGCCAGTCCGACGCCGCCGACAGCCAGGCCGCCGTCGAGCGCATGGAACGCATCTGCACCGAGAACGGCGCCTCCTTCGTCGCCGTCTCCTCCAGCCCGCAGGAGGCCGACGAGCTGATCGGGCTGCGGCGGCTGGCGTACGGGGCCAAGGAGCGGCAGGGCGCCTGCCTGGTCGAGGACGTGTGCGTGCCCCGCTCCGCGCTGGCCGAGATGATCGGCCGGATCGAGGCCGCCGCGGCGCGGCACGGGGTGCGGATCGCCACGGTCGCGCACGCCGGCGACGGCAACCTGCACCCGGTCTTCATCTTCGAGCACGGCACCCTCGAACCGCCCCCCGAGGTGTGGGCCGCGGCGGACCAGGTGTTCAAGGACGCGCTGGAGCTCGGCGGCACGCTCACCGGGGAGCACGGCGTGGGGCTGCTGAAGCAGCGCTGGCTGGCGCTGGAGGCGGGGCCGGTGGCGCATGAGCTGCAGCGGGGGATCAAGGGCGTGTTCGACCCCCTCGGCCTCCTCAACCCCGGCAAGGCGATCTAGACCGTTCCCTTCACCAAGCCGTGACCTTGGGCGTCGAGGCGTACACGACCTGCGACGAAAGCCTGACTTATCTCGTCAAAAGGTGAAACTTCTGACAGGTCCGGCAGACGCCCCAAGGTTCACGCTGGTAGCGTCTTGCCACATCTATTGGGTTGTGATGGGGGTCCGACGTGAATCAGTTCCAGCCGTTGGCGGCGGACGATCCGCGGCGGCTGGGGGCGTATGACATCGTCGCCCGGCTCGGCGAGGGCGGCCAGGGCATCGTCTATCTCGGCAAGAGCGACTCGGGGGAACAGGTCGCCGTCAAGCTGCTGCACCAGGCCCTGGTGGCGGACGCCGACGCCAGGACGCGCTTCCTGCGCGAAGTGGCGGTCGCGCAGCGCGTCGCCCGGTTCTGCACCGCTCCAGTGCTCCACGCCGACCTCGACGGCAGCAAGCCGTACATCGTCAGCGAGTACGTGCCAGGGCCCTCCCTGCGCGAGATGGTCATCAACGAGGGCCCGCGGCGCGGCGCCGCCCTGGAACGCCTGGCCATCAGCACGGCCACCGCCCTCGCGGCCATCCACCGCGCCGGCATCCTGCACCGCGACTTCAAGCCCGCCAACGTCCTGATGGGCCCCGAAGGGCCCGTCGTGATCGACTTCGGCATCGCCAGGGCCCTCGACTCCCCCGGCGCCACCGCCACCGGCATGGCCATGGGAACACCCTCCTACCTGGCGCCCGAACAGCTCAGCGGGGCGCAGGTGTCCGAGGCGGCCGACGTGTTCGCCTGGGGCGTCACCATGGTGTTCGCCGCCACCGGGAAGCCCGCGTTCGGGGCCGACTCCATTCCCGTCGTGATGAACCGGATCCTCAACGAGGAGCCGGAGCTCGGCAAGATGGAGGGGCTGCTGGGTGAGCTGGTGGCCGCCTGCCTGTCCAAGGACCCGGCGCAGCGGCCCAGCGCCGACGAGCTGATCGTCCACCTCACGGGCCAGCCCGCCCCCAAGGCCGCCGTCGAGCCCGTCACGGGCAACCAGAAAGCCGCGGGGGCCGCCGCCGCGGCGGCTGCGGCTGCTGCCGGTGCGACCCGGGTCGAGGGTGCGTCGGGGCAGGATCACTACCCAGGGCCGTGGCATCAGCCGACCGGGCCTCAGCAGCTTCCCCTCCCGCAGACCGGCGACTACAGCCACCAGGCAGCCTCGGCCCAGGGCGCGCCTGGTGCCGGCGCGCCGCACGGCGGCCCGGTCCAGGGCAGCCCCGCCCAGGGCGGCGCTCAGCACGGCGGCCCGGCGGGCGGCCCTGGTCAGGCTGGCGCGTCAAGCAACCCGGCACAGGGCGGCATGCCCGGCAATCCGGCACAGGGCGGCGCGCCGGGCAACCCGGCTCAGGCTGGCGCGCCAGGCAACGGGCCTCAGGCCGGTATGCCCTTCGGCGGCCCCGCAGGCAACAGCCCGCACGGCGGCCCCGCTCAGGGCGGCGCGCCGCACGGCGGGATGCCGCACGCCCCCGGTATGCCCGGCGGTCCTGGGATGCCCAGCGGCCCCAACGGCGGTCAGCAGGCAGCCGCCCCTCACGGTCCCGGCCAGCCCTTCCAGGCGGGCCCCCACGGCGGCCCCGCAAGCCCGGGCGGTCGCGGCGGAGCGGGCGGTCCCGGCAGGCCCAACGGCCCGACCGGCCCGGGCGGCGCGGCAGGCCCCGGTGGTGCGGCCGGTACGCGTCCCGCCGGCGGCGCACCCGCCAAGCAACGCCGCACCCTCACCCTCGCCCTGTCAGGCGCCGCAGCAGCCGCACTGCTGGTCGTGGTCGGCGCCGTAGTCGTACAGGCCAACAGCAAGCAGACGCCGATAGTCGCGGTGGGCAACTCCGCCAGCGAGAGCGACGGCGGCTCAGGCGCAGGCCAGCCCGGCGAAGCCCCGGTCGAGCAGTCCCCTCCGGTGACGTTCCCCACGGACAGCACGGCCCCGGTGCCGACGCTGGACGTCGAGCCGGAAGAGACGAAGAAGACCAAGAAGCCGACGAAGGAGCCCATCGCTCAGGTTCCCGACCCGGTGACGCAGGCTCCCCGCCCGCAGACCACCACGAAGCGGCCCGAGCCAACTCCCACGCCCAAGCCGTCCAAGACCAAGAAGACAACCTTGATCGAGCCGGACCTCGAGCCTACGGAGAAGCCGTCCCAAGGACCGACGGTGACCCTGCACCCGACTGGCAAGCCGGCCCAGACCTTGAAGCCCAACCCCTACAAGGTGGCCTCGGTCTGTGGTTCCGGTTACAAGGTCATCAACTCGCGGGTGCTGGGGAGCAACAACGCCACGATCTACCTGCTGTACAACAGCAGTGCGGGTAAGAACTGCGTGGTGACCATGTCGCGCTACGTCTATCCCAACAAGGCCAAGATGAACGCGATTCTCCAGGTCAAGGGCGGTTCCTCCGCAAGCAATCCAGGCAACTTCACGGCGTACGCCGGCCCCGTCCGGCTGGCCGCCGCCAAGAAGTGCGTGATCTGGGGCGGCACGTGGGGCCCGTACACCTGGAAGTCCGGCTGGAGCCACTGCACCTGACCCAGAACGCGATCGAGCCGCCACCCACCACAGGGTGGCGGCTCGTTCCATCCCTGAGCTAGCGTGCTTGACATGATCGTCGGGACCAGCCTCGACCCCGAAGGCGACGACTACCGGGCCAGGCGCGAGGCGATGCTCGCCAAGCTGGCCGACCTCGAAGCCGAGCACGCCAAGGCCGTGGCGGGCGGCGGCGAGAAGTACGTGCGGCGGCACCGCGCCCGCAAGAAGCTGCTGGCCAGGGAGCGCGTGGAGCTGCTGCTCGACCCCGACTCCCCGTTCCTGGAGCTGTCGCCGCTGGCGGCGTGGGGCAGCGACTTCCCTGTGGGCGCGAGCGTGGTGACGGGCATCGGGGTGATCGAGGGCGTCGAGTGTGTGATCACGGCGAACGATCCCACGGTGCGCGGCGGCGCGTCGAACCCGTGGACGCTGAAGAAGACCCTCCGCTCGGCGGAGATCGCGCTGCGCAACCGGCTGCCGTACGTGAATCTGGTGGAGAGCGGCGGCGCGGACCTGCCGACGCAGAAGGAGATCTTCATCCCGGGCGGGCAGATCTTCCGCGATCTGACCAGGCTGTCGGCGGCGGGGGTGCCGACGGTGGCGCTGGTGTTCGGCAACTCGACGGCGGGCGGCGCGTACGTGCCGGGGATGAGCGACCACGTGGTGATGGTGCGGGAGCGGGCCAAGGTGTTCCTGGGCGGTCCGCCGCTGGTCAAGATGGCGACGGGCGAGGAGTCCGACGACGAGTCGCTGGGCGGCGCCGAGATGCACGCCAGGGTGAGCGGGCTGGCCGACTATCTGGCGCAGGACGAGTACGACGCGCTGCGGATCGGGCGGCGCGTCATCGCCTCGCTGGGCTGGCGGAAGCTGGGCCGCGCGCCCGATCCGGACGTGGCGGAGCCGGTGTTCGCGGCGGACGACCTGCTGGGGATCGTGCCGGAGGATCTGAAGGTGCCGTTCGACCCGCGTGAGGTGATCGCGCGGGTGGTGGACGGGAGCGTCTTCGAGGAGTTCAAGCCGCTGTACGGGGCCTCGCTGGTGACGGGGTGGGCGCGGATCCACGGCTATCGGGTGGGGGTGCTGGCCAACGCGCGCGGGGTGCTGTTCAGCGAGGAGTCGCAGAAGGCGACGCAGTTCATCCAGCTCGCGAACCAGTCGCGCACGCCGCTGCTGTTCCTGCAGAACACGACCGGCTACATGGTCGGCAAGGACTACGAGCAGGGCGGCATCATCAAGCACGGCGCCATGATGATCAACGCGGTGTCCAACTCGACGGTGCCGCATCTGACGGTCGTCATGGGCGCCTCGTACGGGGCGGGCAACTACGGCATGTGCGGGCGCGCCTACGACCCGCGTTTCCTGTTCAGCTGGCCGAGCGCGAAGTCGGCGGTGATGGGCCCCACGCAGCTCGCCGGGGTGCTGTCCATCGTGGGACGGGCCTCGGCGCTGGCCAGGGGGCAGACGTTCGACGAGGAGGCCGACGCGGCGATGCGGGCGATGGTGGAGGCGCAGATCGAGGCCGAGTCGCTGGCCTTCTTCCTGTCGGGGCGCCTGTACGACGACGGGGTGATCGATCCGCGCGACACCCGTACGGTGCTGGGCCTGTGCCTGTCGGCGATCAACAGCGCGCCGGTGCCCGAGGCGGCGGGGTTCGGGGTGTTCCGGCCGTGATCACCCGCCTGCTCGTCGCGAACCGGGGCGAGATCGCCCGCCGCGTCTTCCGCACCTGCCGTGAGCTGGGTATCTCCACGGTGGCGGTGTTCTCCGACGCCGACGCGGACGCGCCGCACGTGGCCGAGGCTGACCTGGCGGTACGCCTGCCCGGCACCCGCCCGGCGGACACGTACCTGGACGTGGCGCGGCTCCTGGGGGCCTGCCGGGCCTCGGGTGCGGACGCCGTGCATCCCGGCTACGGCTTCCTGTCGGAGAGCGCGGACTTCGCGCGGGAGGTGCTGGCGGCCGGGCTGGTGTGGGTGGGCCCGCCGCCCGAGGCGATCGCGGCCATGGGCGTCAAGATCGGGGCGAAGCGGCTGATGGCGGACGCCGGGGTGCCGGTGCTGCCCTCGCTCGACCTCGCCGCCCCGGAGGAGTTCCCGCTGCTGGTGAAGGCGTCGGCGGGCGGCGGCGGGCGCGGCATGCGGGTGGTGCGCGAGCCGGGGGAGCTGGCCGAGGCGGTGGAGTCGGCGCGCCGGGAGGCCGCCGCCGCCTTCGGCGACGGCACGGTGTTCGCCGAGCCGCTGCTGGAGCGGGCCAGGCACGTGGAGGTCCAGGTGCTGGCCGACCGGCACGGGACGGTGTGGGCGCTGGGCGAGCGCGAGTGCAGCGTGCAGCGGCGGCACCAGAAGGTGGTCGAGGAGTGCCCCTCGCCGGGCGTCCCGGACGCGACGCGTTCGCTGCTGTACGAGGCCGCGGTCCGCGCGGCCCGCACCATCGGGTACGTCGGAGCCGGGACGGTGGAGTTCCTGGTCGCGGCGGACCGGGTGGCGTTCCTGGAGATGAACACCCGGCTCCAGGTCGAGCATCCGGTGACCGAGCTGGTGTACGGGGTGGACCTGGTCCGGCTGCAGATCGAGGTGGCGGAGGGCGCCGCGCTGCCCGCCGCGCCGCCGTCGCCGTCCGGGTGGGCGGTCGAGGCGCGGCTGTACGCGGAGGACGCCGGGTACGTGCCGCAGGCCGGGGTGTTGCGGCGGTTCGAGATCCCGGGCAGGGTGCGGGTGGACGCCGGGGTGGAGTCGGGGTCGGTGGTGTCGCCGCACTACGACGCGTTGCTGGCCAAGGTGGTGGCGCATGGGGCGACTCGGGGGGAGGCGGTGCGCGGGCTGGTGGCGGCGTTGCGCGGGGCGCGGTTGCACGGTTTGACCACGAATCGCGATTTGCTTGTGAATATCCTGACGAATCGGCATTTCGTGGCGGGTGACACGCACACCGGTTTTCTGTCTCCTGAGGGTCCCCTCCGGGCCACTCCTGCGGTCATCGACGAGGGCGCCGGGCTCGCCGCCGCCCTCGCGCTCGCGGCGCTCAACCGCAGCCGCGCCCGCGTCCTGCCCGGCCTCCCCAGCGGCTGGCGGAACGTCCGCTCCCAGCCCCGCACCCTCCGCTTCGAGGAGATCGGCGAGGTGACCTACGACCCGCTCCCCGAGGGCGTCACCGTCACGGACGCGGCCCCGTACCGGGTGATCCTGGAATGCGACGGCCTGCGCCGCACGTACGAGATCAGCCACTACCCCGGCAGCGTGTGCGTCGACCACGCGGACGGCCACGCCGAGCTGACCCCCGTCCCGCGCCTGCCCGAACCCGCCGAACACGTCGCGCCCGGCTCCCTCCTGGCCCCCATGCCGGGTAACGTGCTGCGGGTCGAGGTGGAGCCGGGTGATCGGGTGGTGAAGGGCCAGGCGGTCCTGGTGCTGGAGGCGATGAAGATGGAGCACCGGGTCACCGCCCCGGCGGGCGGCGTGGTGTCCGCCGTGCACGTGGAGAAGGGCAGCCAGGTGGACGCCGGAGCCGTGCTGGCGATCATCCAGGAGGGGGACTCATGACGGGCCCGGTGCGCGAGGAACAGGTGGGAGACGCATGACGGACCTGGTGCACAAGGAGCTGGCGGGCGGCGTCGCGACGATCACGCTGGACTCGCCGCACAACCGCAACGCGCTGTCCACCCGGCTGCTCGCCGAGCTGGCCGACCGGCTGGCCTGGGCGCTGGCCGAGCCGGCGGCCAGGGTGATCGTGCTGACCGCGACGGGGCACGTGTTCTGCTCGGGAGCCGACATCAAGGAGCAGCGCGCCTCGGGTGCGCCCGTCACGACGTCGTTCCCGGAGATCCTGGAGACGATCTGGGAGAGCCCGAAGCCGGTGATCTGCCGGCTCAACGGCACCGCGCGGGCGGGCGGCCTGGGGCTGGTGGCGGCGTGCGACTTCGCGGTCGCGCCGCTGACGGCGTCGTTCGCGTTCACGGAGGTACGCCTCGGCGTCGCGCCCGCCATGATCGCCGTGCCGGTGCTGCGCAGGCTGAGCCCCCGCGCGGCGGCCGAGTACTTCCTGACCGGCGAGGTCTTCGACGCGGCCCGCGCGGTGGAGATCGGCCTGCTGTCGGCGGCCGTCCCGCCGGAGGAGCTCGATACGGCCGTGGCCCGCTACACCGGGATGCTCACGATGGGCGGCCCGGAAGCGCTGGCGATCACCAAGCGGCTCGTCAGGGAGGTGCCGGCGATGTCGTTCCAGGACGGGCTGCGGCGGATGAGCGAGCTGTCGGCCGAGCGCTTCACCTCGGCGGAGGGGCAGGAGGGCATCGCGGCGTTCATGGCCAAGCGCCCGCCCGCCTGGGTGCCCGAGGAGGGCTGACCATGGTGCTGCGCGTCGCGAACTGCAGCGGCTTCTACGGCGACCGGCTCTCCGCCGCCAGGGAGATGGTCGAGGGCGGCCCGATCGACGTGCTCACCGGCGACTGGCTGGCCGAGCTGACGATGCTCATCCTGGCCGGCAACCGGCTCAAGGGTCGCCCCGGCTACGCGCCGACGTTCCTGCGTCAGCTCGAGGACGTCCTGGGCCCCTGCCTCGACAAGGGCATCAAGATCGTGACGAACGCGGGCGGCCTCGACCCGGTCGGCTGTGCGGAGGCCGTGCACGAGCTGGCCGGCCGCCTCGGACTGTCCCCGTCCATCGCGCACGTCGCCGGCGACGACCTCACCGGCCGCCCGTTCCCGCTCGTCAACGCCGACACCGGCGAGCACCTCACCGCCACCCCGCTGACCGCCAACGCCTACCTCGGCGGCCGGCCCATCGCCGCCGCCCTCGCGGCGGGCGCGGACGTCGTGGTGACCGGCCGCGTCACGGACGCCGCCCTGGTGACGGGTCCCGGCATCTGGCGGTACGGGTGGAGCGCCGACGACCTCGACCCGCTGGCGGGCTCGGTGGTGGCGGGCCACGTCATCGAGTGCGGCTGCCAGGCGACGGGCGGCAACTACGCCTTCTTCCAGGACGTCCCGGACCTGGCCCACTGCGGCTTCCCCCTCGCCGAGCTGCGCGCGGACGGCTCGTCCGTCATCACCAAGCACCCGGGCACCGGCGGGCTGGTCTCGGTCGGCACGGTCACGGCGCAGCTCGTGTACGAGCTGGGCGGGCCGCGCTACCTGGGGCCCGACGTGGTGGCCCGCTTCGACACCATCACCCTGACGGACGACGGGCCCGATCGGGTGCTGATCTCGGGGGTACGCGGTGAGCCGCCGCCCGGCACGGTGAAGGTCGCCGTGAACTACCTCGGTGGTTACCGCAACACGATGACGCTCGTCCTGACGGGACTGGACGTGGCCGCCAAGGCGCGGGTGGCGCAGGAGGCGCTGTGGGCCCGGGTCCCGCGCGAGTCGTTCGACGAGGTGGACGTCACGCTCACGGACTCCGGGCTGTTGCGGATCACGGTCATGTCGGCGGACGAGCGCCTGGTGGGGCGGGCCTTCTCGGCCGCCGTGGTGGAGACGGGGCTGGCCAGCTACCCGGGCTTCTACGGCCTCTCCCCACCCGGCAACGCCTCGCCGTACGGGGTGTACTGGCCGGTGCTGATCCCTGCGTCGGAGGTCCACCCCCGGGTGTTCCTCGACGGCAAGGAACTCCCCACCCCACCCACGAACGCGCTGACCACCGACGACGCAGCACCCGCGCCGGGCGTGACAGGCGCAGCGCACACGCCGGGCACGCCCAGCGCCCAGGCGGCGGACGCGACGGCGACGGACGCGACGGCGACGGACGCAGCGGGCGCGGCAGGCGCAGCACACGCGGCGGGCACGACGGGCGCAGCACACGCGGGGGAAACGGCCAGCGCGCAGGCGGCGAGCGCAGCGGCGGCGGACGCGACAGCGGCGGACGCGACGAGCGCAGCGGGCGGGGCCAACACGGAGGCGGCGGCGGGCGCGGCAGGCGCAGCACACGCGGCGGGCACGACGGGCGCAGCACACGCGGGGGAAACGGCCAGCGCGCAGGCGGCGAGCGCAGCGGCGGCGGACGCGACAGCGATGGGCGCGGCGGCGGACGCGGTGGCGGTGGGCGCGGTGCCGTGCGACGCCGCACCCGCGTCTCTCCCAGCGCCGGGTCGGCGAGACGGTGTGCGGCGGAGCTCGGCGCCCGCGGACGGCGCCCGGCCACCCGGCCACCCGACCGCCACGAGCGCCACGAGCGCCACGAGCGCCACGAGCGCCACGACCACGATGCCCCTGGGACGCATCGCAGGCGCCCGTTCAGGAGACAAGGGCGGCAACGCCAACCTGGGCGTGTGGACCGACACAACAGCCCGCTACGACTGGCTGTCCGCCCACCTCACCCCAGAAACGCTGAAGAACCTCCTCCCAGCCCTGACCCCCTACCGCATAGACCGCCACGCCTTCCCCAACCTCAAGGCACTGAACTTCGTCATCCACGGCCTACTGGGCAGAGGCGTGGCCGCCAGCCCCCGCATGGACCCCCAGGCGAAGGCACTCGGCGAAGAGCTCCGCGCCTGCCTCACGAACGTCCCGACGCACCTGGCACCGCCCGCCACCCCAGCAGCCCCGCCCCCATGAGCCCAGCCAGGGCCCCCAGGGACGACGCCCGCACCTCCGGCGCCCGCCGGAAGGCCAGCCGCCCCGTCAGCGCGGCCCGCAGCGGCGCGAGCAGCGCCTCACCGGCCTGCGACACCCCGCCCCCGATCACCACGGCCGCCGGGTCGAGCAGCAGCGTGTAGGTGGTGAGCGCCAGGGCGAGCGCCTCCACGGCCTCACCCCACACCTCGGCGGCCCGCGCGTCCCCGTCCAGGAAGCGCCGCAGCACCTCCTCGGCGCCGTCCACCCCGCACCGCGCCGCCAGCGCCCCTCCGGAGGCGTAGGCGGCCAGGCAGCCCCGCTGCCCGCACCCGCAGGCCACCCCGCCGGGACGCACCGGGATGTGCCCGATCTGCCCGGCCCAGCCGCCCGCGCCCCCGTAGAGGGCCCCTGACAGCACCACGGCGCCCGCGATGCCCGTCCCGATGGGCAGGTACAACACGTCCCGCCTACCGTCCCCGTAGGCCAGCGCCGCATCCCCGGCAGACCGTACGTCGCCCCCGTAGGCCAGCCCCGCGTCCCCGGCAGACCGGACGTCGCCCCCGTAGGCGAGTTCCGCCTCCCCGGCGGACCGGACGTCGTGCCCGAGCGCGACCGGGACAGGCACGTCCGCCGCGAACGCGGAGGCGGGCACGTCCCGCCAGCCGAACGCGGCCGAGAAGACGGCGTGGGTGGGCGTGACGAGGCCGGGGACGGCGAGCCCCACCGCGAGGGGGCGCACGCCGTCGCGGGGGCGGGCGAGGTCGGCGACGAAGGCGGAGACGGCGGCGACGACGGCGGACGGGCCGTCGGCGCGCGGGGTGGGGCGGCGTTCGAACGCGTGGATCGTCCCGTCCCTGGTGACGAACCCGCCCTTCATCGTGGTGCCGCCGACGTCGATCGCCGCGACGTAACTCATGCGCCTCCTTCGTCAGCACTGTCCTTCATGCACAAGAATGCCTGTCATGAACGTGCGCCTGCTCACCTGGGATGACCTCGACGCCTGCACCCTCCTGGCCAAGGACCGCGGCTGGCTGCCCGAGCGGCACAAGTGGGGCCTGCTGTTCGAGATCGGCGAGCCGTACGGCATCGACGCGCCCGACGGCGACGGCCTGGCCGCGTCGAACGTCCTGACCCGTTACGGCGACGACCACGCCGTGATCAGCATGGTGCTGACGGCCGCGAGGTACGAGCGGCAGGGGCTGGGCCGCCGCCTGATGGAGCACGTGCTGGAGCAGGCGGGCGGGCGCACGGTGTCGCTGTACGCCACGGATCTGGGCCGCCCCCTGTACGAGCGGCTGGGCTTCCGGGTGGTCGGCCGGGCCGCGAAGCACACGGGGGTTTTCCGCGGCGAGCCGTCGGGCCGCACCCGTCCGGCCACGGAGGCGGATCTCGACGGCATTCTGCGGCTGGACGCGGAGCTGTTCGGCACGGACCGGTCGGCGGCGTTGCGGCGGATGTTCGGGTTCGGCGAGCAGGTGCTGGTCGCGGAGGGTGGTTTCGGTCACTGCTGGCGCAACGATGACAACACGGTGATCGGCCCGGTCGTGGCGCGGGACGAGGAGACGGCCAGGGCGCTGATCGGCGATCTGGCGCTGCACGCGGGCGGCGAGGTGCGGATGGACTTCGACCTGTCCAGGGAGTCGATGGTGGCGTGGGCGGGCGAGCACGGCGTCGGCAGCCCGTGGCCGGTGTCGATGATGGTGCGCGGCGGGGAGCTGCCGGGCGAGCGGTCGTGCCAGTATCTGCCGTTCATGCAGGCGCTGGGTTGACCGTGCGTGCGGCGCTCTCGTAGGGTCGGGCTCTAGAACATCGTTCTGTAGAGGGGCGGTACATGACCTCCACCCACATCGACGTCGGGGCCGTCGACTTCGAGGAGCTCGCCGCGTGGATGGACGCCGAGGGCCTGCCGGGCGGTCCGATCACGGACGTCGCGCCGGTCCTGGGCGGCACGCAGAACGTCATGGTCCGCTTCGAGCGCGGCGGCCGGCCGTACATCTTGCGCCGCCCTCCCCTGCACACCCGCCGCAAGAGCAACGAGGTGCTGCGGCGTGAGGCGCGGGTGCTGGCGGCGCTGCGGGACACGCCCGTGCCCGCGCCCAGGCTGGTGGCCGCGCAGACCGAGCGGGAGCCGGTGTTCTACCTGATGGAGCCGGTCGAGGGGTTCAACCCCTCGACGGGCCTGCCTGAGCCGCACGCGTCCGATCCGGCGATCAGGCACCGGATGGGGCTGGAGGCCGCCGCGGCGCTGGCCGAGCTGGGGCGGATCGATCCGGCGGTGCTGCCCGGGTTCGGGCGGCCCGAGGGCTTCCTGGAGCGGCAGGTGCCGCGCTGGCTCAAGGAGCTCGACTCCTACGGCGAGCTGGACGGCTATCCAGGGCCCGACATCCCCGGCCTGCGGGAGACGGCCGACTGGCTGACCCGCCACCTGCCGCGCACGTTCACGCCGGGCGTCATGCACGGCGACTACCACTTCGCCAACCTCATGTTCGCCCCCGACGGCCCCCGGGTGGCCGCGATCGTCGACTGGGAGATGTGCACGATCGGCGATCCGCTGGTGGATCTGGGCTGGCTGCTGGCCATGTGGCCGTCCGGCAACGACCACGTGCCCGGGCTGCCGCCGCCGCGCGAGCTGGTCGCGTACTACGCGGCGCTGTCGGAGCGGGACCTGTCGGCCGTCGACTGGTACGCGGTCATGGCCTGCTTCAAGCTCGGCATCGTGCTGGAGGGCACCCACGCCAGGGCGTTCGCCGGCAAGGCGCCCAAGGACATCGGCGACCTGCTGCACGCGGCGACGCTGGGGCTGTTCGAGCGGGCGCAGGAGTTCATGAAGGGGGCACTCGACTAAAAGGGCAGGCTCATATCACATTTTACGGAAAGCCGATCACAGGCGACGCCTCGCGACGTACAATTGCGCGCAATTGCACGCAATGTTTCGGGGAAGGATCGTCATGCGCATGCGGTTCCTCGGCTCCACCTCTGAGGCGGGCGCCTGCCCCACCCTCTACGAGACCGACCGCGGCACCATCGTCGTGCAGGGCCTCCAGGTCACCGACGCGGAGGCGCTCGCGGACCTGCGCGACGTCCTCGACGGAGAGGCCGCCGTCGAGGTCCCCCGCGAGCTGCTCACCGTGATCGCCCGCCGGGTGCTGACGGACGCCGGCACCGCGCCAGCAACCGCTTTCCCGAGCAGCGGGGGAACACCGACGGCAACCGGTTGATCACAATTGCGACAGGCCCTGGCTTGATCGGCGCCCGCGAGGCTAGCCTCTTGCGGCGTGACGTCGTTTCAGCAGGCGCGCATCGACCTCGGCAGCCAGTTGCGCGGGCTGCGCGAGGCCGCCCATCTGTCGGGCAAGGAGCTGGCCGAACGGCTGCGCTGGCAGCCGTCCAAGGTCTCCAGGCTGGAGAACGCCAGGCAGACGGCGACCGAGGACGACGTGGTGGGGTGGGCGCAGGCCGTCAACGCCCCGCCCGACACGACGGACGAGCTGATCCGGCAGACCCTCGCCCTCCAGGAGCGGCACGACAGCTGGAAGCAGCGCTACCGCAGCGGCCTGGCCGCCATTCAGGAGGACATGCGCGATTTGGAGGCGCGCACGAAGCTGTTCCGCGCCTTCGAGCCGGGCATCATCATGGGCCTGCTGCAGACCTCCGAGTACGCCAGGCACGTCTTCCGCAAGGTCAAGCGCCTCTACAGCGCCGCCGACCAGATCGACGCGGCGGTGCGGGTGCGGATGCAGCGCCAGGAGATCCTCTACGACCGCAATCGCACGTTCCGGTTCGTGGTGCCGGAGGCGGCGCTGCACACCGCCCTCGCCCCGCAGGAGGTGATGCGCGGCCAGCTCGACCGGCTGCTGGCGGTGAGCACGCTGCCGAACGTGGAGTTCGGCGTGATCCCCTTCGGCAGGGAGCTGCCCTCCGCGCCGATCAACGGTTTCTGGATCTACAACGACGCCATGGTGGGCGTGGCCACGATGACGAAGGACCTGGTCCTGCGGGAGCCGGATGACATCGCGTTCTATGTCCAGGCTTTTGACAATTATGCCAAAGTAGCCGATTTCGAGGAGGAGGGCCGGGAGGTCATCATCCGCATTCTTCGCGATTTCCGGAAACAAACTCCACATTAACCGCAGCAATTGCTTGCCACCTACCGCAAGATCGTGCAATTCTGACCGCGAGACGTTGCGGAGGTGACGCATGATGCTTGATACCGCGCTCTGCCTCGAGCGGTTCGCCTGGCATGCCGGCCGTCACGCCGACCTGGCCGTGCAGAACCTCGCGCTGTCCAGCGACCCGGCGTACGTATCGGTCCGCAACCGCTTCTCCGCCACCCTCGCGGAGACCGTGACCTGCTCCGACGAGGGCGCCTTCCTCACCTCGTGGGGCTACCGGCTGGGCACCTCGGAGGACGTCGAGTCCGCCGCCGCCCGCCTCGCCTTCCTCCTGGCCGCTCTTCCTGCTTGATTTTTTACGGCAGGCCAGGGGCACCGCACGCGCCGACGCTGGTTTCCGTCCGTCATGGCCGGTCGTGAAGGCTCACGGGGTGCTCGCCGTGACGAGCGCGATGTGGGCCGGGTTCCGTGGCTTGGCCGGCCAGGTGACGCTTCCGGGCCTGAATGCAGCAGCGAGCGTTCCACCCCGACCGCGATCAGTCGCTCCGGAGTGCGAGAAGCCGGCCGGGAGTGCGATCACTCAGAGGAACCGCGGATCTCCACCTTGTCCGCAGGGAAGACCTCGACCTCGCCGGCCCGCTCGACCACGGTCACCCAACCGTGCTCCGGCAGATCCAACTCGTCGATCTCGGTGTCACGAGCGGGACGGTTGATGATGCGCGTCTGCCCGTCGGCCACGATCGCCGTGACGAAGTCCGCGCCCGCCCGCACGAACGACCCCCGATTCTTGACGGTGTAGATGAGGCCCAGGCCGCGCAGCACGCCGAGGGCTTCGAGCATCGTGTTTCTGGCCACGCCGTATTGCTGCTCCAGATGGGTGACTGAAGGCAGGCGCTTACGCGGCCCCCACTCGCCCTCCTCGATCCGCCGCCGGACATCGGCCGCGATTTGCTCTTTCACGGTGAACTCCGACTCGTAATCGATCACAGTCCAAGGATAGGTAGGACCGCCGTTACTACCTAGTTTGACATGACTTAGGATGCAGCTTCTAAGCTGACAGCTAGTGATTGCTAAGCTAGTTGCTACACTACTGGCGAGTAGACCCTTATCTTGTGACACATGAGCTCCTCATCACCCATCAGACGACGGGCACCAGCGACGATCGCCGTCTGGATGGACGCCGCAGATCGTCTTTGGATGGACACCGGCGACCTGCACGACCAGGAACCGATCATCGAACTCCTGAACGGCGAGTTCCGTGGCCCGCTCGGCTGGGCACACCACGAGCACGGCCCGCTGACCCGGCTCGGCCGCCTCCGTCAGCGAGCCTCCCCGTAAGCGGCCGTGATTCACCGTGGAGCAGCCGCGCCCCTCAGCAACCCGCCTTGTAGAGCACCTTCTGGACGTCCGGCTGGTTCACGTTCGCGGCGGTGACGATGGTGGCGTCGGTCGGTATGGACGGCGTGACCTGCCCGCCCTTGACCGCCGCGACGGCCTGCTCGACGCCCTTCGCGCCGATGTCGCCGGGCAACTGCGCGATCAGCGCCTGTACGACGCCGTCCTTGAGCTGCTCGACCTGGGCGGGCCCGGCGTCGAAGCCGACCATCTTCACCTTGCCCAGCTTGCCGGCCTGCTGGAGGGCGGTGCCCGCGCCGGTGGCGGAGTTCAGGTTCGTGGCGAACACGCCCGCCAGGTCGGCGTCCTTGGCCAGGGCCGCGTTCATGATGCGGGAGGCCTCGCCGACGTCGTTGTGCGAATACTGCACGCCGGCGTACGACAGGCCCGGGTGGTTGGCCTTGATCTCCTCCTCGAAGCCCTTGATCCGGGCGTCCACCGTGCTGACGCCCGGGTCGGTGGAGATCACCAGCACCTTGCCCTCGCCGCCGACCTGCTCCGACAGCGCCTTGGCCGCCGCCGCGCCGCCCTTGAGGTTGTCGGTGCTGATCCTGGACAGGCCGATGCTCGGGTCCTCGACCACCGTGTCCACCAAAATGATCTTGATGTTCTGCTGCTTGGCCTGGGTCAGCGGCGCGATCATGGCCTTGACGTCGGTCGGCGCGATCAGCATGGCGTCGGGCCCGCCCGCCACGACCGAGTTGACGATCGGCGTCTGCAACGTCGGGTCGAACTTCTGCGGCCCCTGCACGTCCAGCGCCACCCCCAGCTCCTTGGCCTTGGCCCGCGCCCCGCACGCCATGGTCTCGTAGAACTCCTCCCCCGCCAGCCCCTGCACGAGCGACACCCTGATCTGGTCGCCGCCGCCGCCCGGGGAGCCGCCGCAGGCGGAGATCGCCAGCATCGCTCCGAGAGCGGCCATCGCCTTGCGCATGGTGCCTCCTTCACTGGTCACGGGACCGGCGCCGCCACTGGTCCACGTAGACGGCGGCGATGAGCACGGCGCCCACCACCACCTGCTGCCAGAACGGCCGCACGCCGAGGATCTGGAAGCCGTTCTGGAGGACGACGGGGATGAACACGCCGATGACCGTGCCCGCCACCGTCCCGACCCCGCCGAACAGGGACGTGCCGCCGATCACCACGGCCGCGATGGCCTGGAGGTTGTCGGTGGAGTGGGCGGAGACGCCGGTGATGCCGTACTTGGCCAGCGACAGGTGCCCCGCCAGCCCGGCCAGCAGGCCGGCCAGGCCGTACACCTTGATCAGGTGCCTGCGCACGGCCACGCCGCCGCGCCGGGCGGCCTCGGCGTTCGAGCCGATCGCGTACGTGTGGCGGCCGAAGCGGGTGACGGCCAGCGCGAGCGCCAGGACGGCGGTGATGGCGGCGCAGATCCACCCGATCAGCGGCACGCCCAGCCAGCGCGCCAGCCCCAGCCCGAGGTTGAGACCGGCGGGGGCGCGCAGATCGACGCCTCCGGTGAGCAGCAGCGCCCCGCCGAGCGACATGCCGAGCGTGCCCAGCGTCACGATCAGCGGCGGGATGCGGCCCAGCGCGACCAGCACCCCGTTCAGCACGCCCCAGGTCAGGCCCGTCACCAGCGCGGCCGCCGCGCCTGTCACCGGGGAGCCCGTGATGTCGATGACCCTGGCCGCCACCACGGCGGAGAACACCAGCACGCCGCCCACCGACAGGTCGATGCCCGCCGTGATGATCACGAACGTCATGCCGGTGGCCAGCAGCAGCAGGATCGCTGCGTCGCTGACCAGGTTGAGCAGGTTGAAGGAGGTGGGGAACGCGCGGGGGGCCAGCAGGGAGAACGCGACCAGCAGCCCGGCCAGCACCAGCCCGATCCAGACGACCTGGAGCCCGCCCAGCCGCGACGCCCTCATGCCCGATCCCCCTCGATCGGCGCAACGTCCGCCGGTTGCTCCAGCGCCCCCGTCATCGCCCCGACCAGCTCCTCCATCGACGCCCGCGCCGTGTCGAACCTGGCCACCCTGCGCCCCAGCCGCAGCACCTCGACCCGGTCGGAGACCGCCATCACGTCCTGCATGTTGTGGCTGATCAGCACGACGGACACCCCGGAGTCCCGCACGGTCCTGATGAGGTCGAGCACCCGCCGCGTCTGCACCACCCCGAGCGCCGCCGTCGGCTCGTCCATGAACACGACCCGCCGCGCCCACGTCACCGCCCTGGCCACCGCGACCCCCTGCCGCTGCCCGCCGGACAGCGCGGACACGGGCGCGCTCTGCGAGGCCAGCCGAACGCCGAGCCGCTCGCACGCCTCCCGCGTCTCCCGCCGCATGGCCGCGTTGTCGAGCACGCCGAGCAGCCCGAGCAGGCCGGGGCGCAGCCGTTCCCTGCCGAGGAAGAAGTTGGCGGCCGGGGTGAGGTCGGCGCAGAGCGCGAGGTCCTGGTGGACGGTCTCGATCCCGGCGCCCCTGGCCTCCTCGACCGACCCGAACGCGACCGGCTCCCCCTCGACCTCGACCGTCCCGCCGTCCGGACGCTCCACCCCCGAGAGGATCTTGGCCAGCGTGGACTTGCCCGCTCCGTTGTCGCCGATCAGCGCGACCACCTCGCCGGTTTCCAGGCTGAAGTCCGCGCCGCGCAGCGCCTCGACCTGGCCGTAGCTCTTCACGATCCCGCGGGCGGCGATCAGCGGTACGGCCATACGACCATCAAGAATCGCCCTGACATCGTTGTCAAGACCTACCCGGCGCAGTCGTAGAGCCCCTCCTGGCCGTCCACGGCCGTGCAGTTCTGCTGCACCCAGGTCGTCACCTCCGAGTTGCCGCGACCGCCGGGGCCGCCGCCGCTGCCGGACAGGACGTAACGGAGCTGTCCCGAGGAGATGAGCGACTGGAGGCGGTCCACGGTCATGGCGGGGTCGCTGCCGGTGAAGCCGCCCATGGCGATGACGGGCTTGCCGGTGGACAGGATCAGGCCGGACGCCTGCTGGGCGCTGCTCACCGCGACCAGCCAGGTGGCGCTGCCCTGGTTCGCCACCAGGTACTTGGCCATGGCGTCGCTCACCCCGCCGCCGGGGCCGCCACGCCCCCCGAAGCCGGACCGGCCGCCACCACGCTCAGCGGTGCCGGACTGCCCTGTCTGACCGTTCTGGCCGCCACCAGGGAACTCACCGCCGCCGGGCATCCGCCCCTGTGTCCCTCCAGGTCCGCCGCCGAAGCCCATCCGCCCCGACGACGGCCCCGCGGTCGGGTTCGACCCGTTGACCTGCGACTGCAGCGGCGTCACCGCGTACGCGGCGGGCCCTGCCAGCCCCGCGACCACCGCGGCCACCAGCGCGACGGCCGCGATCCGCACCGTCACCCGCGCCCGCAGCCGCGCCAGCACGAGCGCCACCACGGCCACCAGGGTCGCCCCGAGCACGACCCAGGCCAGCCACGGCAGCCAGTCAGGCGTGCGGCGCAGCACCACGAAAGACCAGCCGCCCGTCAGCGCCACCGCCACCGGCAGCACCCAGGCCCACGCCCGCGACCGCCGGTACGCCTCCCACATCACCACGACCCCCATCCCGGCCAGCGCGGCCACCGCCGGAGCCATGGCGGTCGTGTAGTACGGGTGGAAGGTGCCGCTGGAGAAGCTGAACACCACGTAGTGCACGGCCAGCCAGCCGCCCCACACCAGCCAGGCCGCCCCCGAGGGCCCGCCGCCGTTCAGCCGCCGCACCCGCAGCAGGATCGCCAAGGCCAGCGCCACCACGCAGAGCGGCAGCAGCCACGAGATCTGCCCGGCCAGGACGTCGTTGAACAGCCGCCCGGCCCCCGACTCCCCGCCGAAGCCGCCGCCTCCGCCGCCCCCGCCGCCGTTGCCCCGGCCCTGGCCGAAGACGCGGCCGAGGCCGTTGTAGCCGATCACCAGGTCCCAGACGGTGTTGTCGGTGGAGCCGCCGATGTAGGGGCGGGAGTCCTTCGGCCACAGGTCGGTGATCACCATCCACCACGCGCTGGACACCACCAGTACGACCCCGGCCGCCAGCAGGTGCCCGACCCGCTTGAGCCACGGCACGCCCGCGCACACCAGGTACGCCAGCGCGAGCGCCGGCACCACCAGGTACGCCTGCAACATCTTGGCGTTGAACCCGAGCCCCACGAAGAACGCCGCCAGCAGCAGCGACCGCATCCGCCCGGTGCGCAGCGCCTCCAGGCAGAACCAGGCCGACAGCACGAGCAGCAGCACGAGCACGGTGTCGGGGTTGTTGTCCCGGTTGATGGCCACGGTGATGGGTGTGAGCGTCATGACGACGGCGGCGACCAGCGCGGCGACGCGCCCGGCCGCCCCGGCCTGGGACGCGAACGCGCGGCGCACGGCCGAGTGCACCAGCCCGATGGCGGCCACCCCGGCGAGCGCCTGCGGCAGCAGCATGCTCCAGGTGCCGTAGCCGAAGATCCGCGCCGACAGGCCCATCACCCACAGCGCCAGCGGCGGCTTGTCCACGGTGATGAAGGAGCCGGCGTCGATGGCGCCGAAGAAGAACGCCTTCCAACTCTTGGTGCCCGACAGGATGGCGGCGGCGTAGTACTCGTTGGCGTTGCCGCTGAGCGCCCACGCGTACAGGACGAACGCCACGACGAGCACCGCCCACATCGCGGGGCGCGACCAGCGCGGGTCGTCCTGCGCGCCGAGGAAGGCGCGGGCGAGCGCGCCGCGCCCGGCGGCGGCCCGGTGACCGGGCCTGATGGCGGTGACGGTCATCGGGTGGCCTCCCGCTTCGGGTTGAAGACCCACGCGCGCAGCAGCAGGAAGCGGACGAGCGTGGCGGCGGCGTTGGCGGCGATGACGGCGGCCAGCTCCACGCCGTGGGAGACCCCGGCGGGCAGCAGCGCGAGGCTGCCCGAGGTGAGCGCCAGCCCGACGAGGAACGCGATGAGCCCTTCGAACTGGTGCCGCATGGCCCCGCCCGAGCCCTTCACGCCGAAGGTGAAGCGGCGGTTGGCGGCGGTGTTGGCCACGGCGGTGACGAGCAGCGCGACCGCGTTGGCCGCGAGGGGCGGCACGACCTGGCGCAGCAGCGAGTACAGCACCAGGTAGGCCAGCGTGCTGATCACGCCGACGACCGCGAACCTGGGCAGTTGCCTGGCCATGCCCTTCGGCAGCTCGGCCCGTTCGACCCTGGCGGGCACGGGGATGCGGGCGGCGCCGGACACCGTCCTGCGCCCGACGCGCAGCATGCCGCGCAGGTCGTCGAGGGCGGTCTGGACGATGTCCACCCGGCTGTCGGGGTCGTCCACCCAGTCCACGGGGACCTCGTGGATGCGCAGCCCGTGGCGCTCGGCCAGGAGCAGCAGCTCGGTGTCGAAGAACCACTGTTCGTCCTCGACACCGGGCAGCAGCGCCTGGGCGATCTCCGTACGCACGGCCTTGAAGCCGCACTGCGCGTCCGAGAACCCGGCGCCCATGCCGAAGCGGAGCAGCAGGTTGTAGGAGCGGGAGATGAACTCCCGCTTGGGCCCCCGCTCGACCCGCGCGGCGCGGGCCAGGCGGGTGCCGATGGCCAGGTCGCTGTGGCCGGACAGCAGCGGAGCCACCAGCGGCAGGAACGCGTCGAGGTCGGTGGACAGGTCCACGTCCATGTAGCTGACGACGTCGGCCTCGCTCTGCGACCACACCCTGCGCAGCGCCCGGCCGCGGCCCTTCTCGTCCAGGTGCACGGCCCGCACGTGCGGCAGCTCCCTGGCCAGCTCGGTGGCGAGCTGCCAGGTGTTGTCCGTGCTGGCGTTGTCGGCGATCGTGATGCGGAAGCCGTAGGGGAAGTTCCTGGTGAGGTAGGTCTGCAGCCGGGTGATGCTGGCGCGCAACGCCCGCTGCTCGTTGTAGACCGGAACGACCACCTCGACCAGGCGTGTCCGCACTGCTGTTGTCTCCATGCAGCTAAGGACACTTTTCGGGTCTTTAAGGTGACTTATCCGATTCTGAGTTACGGATGAGAGTTCCCGGCACCTCCAGCGTGGCGATGGCGCCGCCCCCCGGGGCGTTCGCCAGCCGCACGCTGCCGCCCGCCTCCGTGACCGCCTGGGCCACGATCGCCAGCCCCAGCCCCGAGCCGGGCAGGCCGCGCGCCGACGGGGAACGCCAGAACCGCTCGAAGACGTGCGGCAGCTCTTCCTCCGGCAGGCCGGGGCCGTGGTCGCGCACGGTCAGGCTGCCGTCGCGCAGCTTCACCTCGACCTGGGCGCCAGGCGGGCTGAACTTGGCGGCGTTGTCGATGAGGTTCAGCACGGCACGTTCCAGAGAGGTGGCGCTGCCCACGACGTACCAGGGGCTGAGGTCCGTGACGACCTCGGCGCCGCGCAGCCTGGCACGCTCGACGGCGGCCGTGACCACCTCGTGGAAGCCCAGCTCGACGTGCGGCTCGTGGTCGGTGTCGCCCCTGGCCAGCTGCAGCAGGTCGGCCACCAGCGTGGACAGCTCGGCGAATTGCGCCTTCACATTGACCAGCAGGCGCTCCTTGGCGCCCGGGTCGAGGCTGCGGCCCGTCTGCTCGCTGCGCAGCAGCAGGTCGATGTTGGTGCGCAGGGTGGTCAGGGGGGTTCGCAGCTCGTGGCCCGCGTCGGCGACGAGCTGTTTCTGGCGTTCTCTCGATCCGGCTAGGGCGGCCGTCATGGCGTTGAAGGAGGAGGACAGGCGGGCGATCTCGTCGTTGCCCTGGATGGGGATGCGCGTGTCGAGGTCCTCGGTCTGCGCGATGTGCTCGACCGCCCTGGTCAGGTCGCCGACCGGACGCAGAGCGGAGCGGGAGATCGCGAGCCCGGCCAGGGCCGCGCCGAGCACGCCGAGCACCGAGACGCCCACGAGCATGATGCCCGCGTTGCGCAGCGTGCGCTGGATGTACCCGACCGGCCTGGCCTCCATGACCGCCACGCCGGGCTTGAAGTTGATCGTCACCACGCGCACGTCCTTGCCGTCGCGCGTCGTCCCGTAACGGTAGACCGGCTCGCACGGCTCGAAGGCCTTCGAGTCGTTCTCGTAGTCCGGCACGATCGGGGACGGGCCGATCGAGCACGTGGTGTTGTCGTCGTACAGTAAAGTCGCCAGCCCGTCACTGAACGGGCCCCGCGCGCCCTCCGGCGTGCAGTTGCGCTCCATGAACCCCTTGTCGCCGGCCCGCAGCGACTCCAGGATGCTCTGGTCGAAGTTGCCGATGAGCCGGTTCTCCAGGATGACGTACGACGCGCCCGCGCACGTCGCGATGGCCAGCGCCACCGCCACCGTGACCAGGAGCGTCAGCCGCGTGCGCAGAGTCCCCCGCGTGGCCAGGCCGCGCAGGCGCTCACCCAGGCTCGCGCCTTTCACTGCGAGGCCCGCAGGACATAACCGACCCCGCGCACGGTGTGGATCACGCGCGGCTCGCCCCCGGCCTCCGTCTTGCGCCGCAGGTACATGACGTACACGTCGAGCGAGTTGGACGTCGGCTCGAAGTCGAACCCCCACACCTCGCTGAGGATCTGATCCCTGGTCAGCACCTGACGCGGATGCGCCAGGAACAGCTCCATCAGCAGGTATTCAGTCCTGGTCAGGTCGAGCCTGCGCTCGCCGCGCGTGACCTCCCTGGTCGCCGGGTCCATGTGCAGATCGCCGTACGAGAGCGTGTCGCCCTCCTGGGCGCCCGTGCTCAGGGCGCCGCGCCGCAGCAGCGCCCTGACCCTGGCCAGCAGCTCGTCCAGCTCGAACGGCTTGACGAGGTAGTCGTCGGCCCCCGCGTCGAGCCCGGACACCCGGTCGCCGACCGCGTCGCGGGCCGTGAGCATGAGCACCGGCACGTGGTTGCCCGACCCGCGCAGCCTGCGGCACGCGGTCAGCCCGTCGAGCTTGGGCATCATGACGTCGAGCAGCACCGCGTCGTACGGCTCCGCCGCGAGGGCGTCGAGCGCCTGTTGCCCGTCGTTGGCCGTGACGACCTTGTAGCCCTCGAACTCCAGGCTCGACTGCAGAGCCTCGCGCAACGCGGGCTCGTCGTCCACTACCAGCAACCGTGCGGGCTCACTCATACTTACCGACGCTAGATGTTCATCATGAGAACGTGATGAACGACCTCACAGAAGATTCATAAGGTTCACCACGCCACGGGCATCGAGGTGAGCCCGAAGATGGGTCCATCGTACTTGGCGGGCAGTTCCTCCTCGGCCACGGCGAGCCGCAGGCCGGGCAGGCGTTCGAACAGCGTGCGGAGCGCGATCTCCAGCTCGGCGCGCGCCAGGTTCTGCCCCAGGCACTGGTGGACGCCGTAGCCGAAGGCCACGTGGTGGCGGGCGCCGCGCTCGACGTCGAACTCGTCGGGCCGCTCGAACGCCCGCTCGTCCCTGTTGGCGGAGGCGCCGAGCACGAAGATGCCCTCGCCCTTCCTGACGAGCTGACCGCCGATCTCCTGATCTTCCACGGCGACCCGGTCGAAGGCCGCCCAGTCCACGATCGAGTGGTAGCGCAGCAGCTCCTCGACCGCCATGGGCCAGCGGCCGGGGTCCTCGCGCAGGGCGGCGAGCTGGGCGGGGTGCTTCATGAGGGTGAGCGCGGCCAGCGGGATCATGTTGGCGGTGGTCTCGTGGCCGGCGACGAGCAGCAGGAACATCACGCCGACCAGCTCGTCGTGCGTGAGCCGCCCGCCGGTGATCAGCCTGCCCAGGAGGTCGTCCCGCGGGGCCTTCTCGGCGCTGGTGACGAGTCCGTCGAGGTAGTCCCTGATCTCGTACGCGGCCGCGTGGAAGTCCTCGCCGGGGGTGAGCATCCGCCTGGTGCGCGACTGGAAGAACTCGCGTTCGTCGTACGGGACGCCGAGAAGCTGGCAGATCACCAGCGAGGGCAGCGCGAGCCCGAACGCCTGCACCAGCTCCGCCTCGGAGCCCGCCGCGACCATGTCGTCGATGAGCCCGTCCACCAGCGCCTGGATGCCGGGCCGCAGCTCCTTCATCCGCCTGACGGTGAACTCGGGGATGAGCAGGCGGCGGAACCTGGTGTGTTCGGGCGGGTCCAGGTCGATGAAGTGGCCGGTCATGAACCGTTCCAGGGCCGCCGCCTCCTCGGGGGACGGCGCGTCGTGGAGTGCGGAGCCGGGATGTCCTGGCGTGGCCGGGCTGGTGCTGATGCCGCCGCCGCTGAGCACCTGCTGGGCTTCGGCGTGCCTGGTGACCAGCCACACCTCGCCTCTGGGCAGGGTGGCGCGGACGAGCGGGGCCTCCTCGCGCAGGGCCTCGTACTCGGGGGGCGGGGCGAACGGGCAGGTACGCGGAACTGGGAAGGAATGCGCCATAGTGTTGCCTCCAGGTAGCCGATCGCATTGCTTACTTACGCGAAAGTAAGCAATGATGCGATGGGCCGTCAAGTGATGGGAGCGCAATGGCGGGCCGGCGGACGGACACACGAGAGCGAATCCAGCAGGTGGCGCTGGAGCTGTTCGCCGAACGCGGATACGACAAGACCTCGCTGCAGGAGGTGGCCGAACGGCTGGAGATCACCAGACCGGCGCTCTACTACCACTTCCGCACGAAGGAGGACATCCTCGCCAGCGTGGTCGAGCGACTGTGCGACTCGATCGACGAGCTGGTGGCCTGGGCCAAGGAGCAGCCGGCGACCGCCGAATCACGTCAGGAGATCCTGCGGCGCATCTCGGGGCTGCTGGAGGACCAGTGGCGGCCGCTGTTCAAGTTCGCCCAGGTGAACCAGGGCGTCATGCAGGGCAACGCCGCCGGGCAGCGCATGCAGCAGGGCATGATCGGCATGCTGTCGGTGCTGTCCGTGCCGGGAGCGGGCGCCGTCAAGCAGTTCGAGGCCAGGCTGGCGGTGTTCGCGGTGATCCTCGGCAGCGTGCCGTTCCTGTTCGACATGGAGCTGGACGAGACCGAGCGGGCGAACGTCGCCCTGGAGGTCGCGGCCAAGCTCGTCACCGACGAGTAGCCGGCTCCGGCCGCAGCAGGGCCATGGCGGCGTTGTGGCCGCCGATGCCGCTGACGCCGCCGCCCCTGCGGGCGCCCGCGCCGCACATCAGGATCCGCTCGTGCTCCGTCTCCACACCCCAGCCACCCTCCTCGGCGTACGGCCAGCTCAGGTCGGTGTGGAAGATGTGGCCGCCGGGCAGGCCCGCGTCCCGTTCCAGGTCCACCGGGGTCTTCGCCTCGACGCAGGGGGCGCCGTCGGGCGCGGTGAGCAGGCAGCCTTCGATCGGCTCCGCGAGCACCGCGTTCATCGAGGCGAACGTGGCCTCCAGCGCCTGCTTGCGCGCCTGCTCCGGGTCGTCGCGGAAGAGGCGGGCGGGCATGTGCAGGCCGAACAGCGTCATCGTCTCGGCCCTGCCCCGCAGCCCCGGGCCCAGGATGGACGCGTCGGTCAGCGAGTGGCAGTAGACCTCGGCGGGCGGCAGCTCGGGGATCAGGCCGCGGGCCGCCTGCTCGTACGCCGCCGCGAGCTGGTCGCGCCCCTCGTTGATGTGGAACGTCCCGCTGAAGGCCGCCACCGGGTCCACCGAGGCGTCCTTGAGCCGGGGCAGCCGCGTCAGCACCATGTTGACCTTGAGCTGCGCCCCCTCAGGCACCGTCTCAGGCCGTCCCATCAGCCGGTCGAGCACCGCGGGCGGCAGGTTCACCAGCACGTGGCCGCCGGTCACCGTGTGCTCGCCGTCCTCCGCCACGAACGTCACCTCGCCCGACGGCGAGATGCCGACGATCTCCGCCCCCGTCCTGATCTCCGCGCCCGCCCGCCTGGCCGCCGACTCCAGCGCGCCCGACACCGCGCCCATGCCGCCCACCGGGACGTTCCAGTCGCCGGTGCCGTCGCCGATCACGTGATACAGGAAGCACCGGTTGGCCAGCAGGTCGGTGGCGGGATCCGCGAACGTGCCGATCAGCGCGTCGGTCAGCACGACGCCGCGCACCGTGTCGTCCGCGAACCGCTCGTCCACCACCTCGCCGATCGGCCGCGCGAACAGGTCACGCCACGCCTCCGGCCCGACCAGGCGCTCGATCTCCGCCTGGGGGCGCAGCGGTTCGAGCAGCGTCGGGGCCAGCGCCTCGGCCACCCCGGCCGTCATGCCGTAGAAGCGGCGCCACGCCTCGTGGTCGGCCTCGCCGCCCGTGACAGTCCTGAACGAGGCCGCCGTGCGCAGGTCGTCCTCGTGGTCGACCAGCAGGCCCGTGCCCGCCTTGGGGGTGTAGGAGGCGTAGCGGCGGCGGCGCAGCTCCAGGTCCAGGCCCAGGTCGCGGACGATCCTGGTGGGCAGCAGGCTCACCAGGTAGGAGTAGCGCGACAGACGCACGTCCACGCCGGGGAACGGCCGCGCGGAGATCGCCAGGCCGCCCGCGTGCGCGTACCGCTCCAGCACCAGCACCCGGCGGCCGGCGCCGGCCAGGTAGGCCGCCGCGACCAGCCCGTTGTGCCCGCCGCCCGCCACGACCACGTCATACGAAGCCACCCTGGCACCCTACGACCCACCCGGCCCCTCCTCAACCGGGGATCACGGCTTCCACCCGGCTCTCCCCCAGCGTGGCCGGATCGCGCCGCTTCCGGTCCTGCGCCGGTGCGGCGGCTCAGTCGCGCCGCTTCCGGTCGTGTGTCCGTACGGAGGCGGGGGCGGCCCGCCATGGCCTGGCCACATGACGGCAGGGGCCGGTCAAGGGCGGCTCGCGATGGTCAGCAGGGTAGCCGCCGGGCCGGTCAGCGGGCGGCCGCGGCGCCACACCGCGCGCAGGCTGCGCACCAGGTTCACGCCGGTCAGCGGCACCTCCACCAGCCGCCCCGTGGCCACGTCCGACTCGACCGCGTACCCGCTCAGCACCGCGGGCGCCACCCCCGCCTGCGCCGCCCCCTTCACCGCCGAGTTCGACCCCAGCTCCAGCCGCGGCACGGCCCGCTGCATCGCCGCGAACGCCACGTCGAGCGTCTCGCGCGTACCGGAGCCGGGCTCCCGCACGACGAGCGGCGTGGCGGCCAGCTCGGGTCCCCTCAGCGCGGTACGCCGGCGCGCCCACGGATGCGCCGGCGCCACCACGACCACCAGCCGGTCCGTCCCCACGACCCGCACGTCCAGCCCGTCCGGCACGGTCGGGCCCTCGACGAACCCCAGCTCCACCTCCCCTGCCAGCACCCTGGCCGCGACGTCCGCCGAGTTGACCACGTCCAGCCCCACCTGCACCTCGGGCTCCCGGTGCTGCAACTCCCCGAGCCAGCGCGGCACCAGGTACTCGGCCACCGTCATGCTCGACGCCACCCGCAGGTGCGCGGCCTCACTCAGGCGCACCGCCTGGGCGGCCCGCATCAGCTCCTGCGCCGCCGCCAGCACCTGCGTGGCCCAACCGGCCACCATCTTGCCCTCGGCGGTGAGGGTGGAGCCGCGCGGCGTGCGTTCCAGCAGGGGGAGGCCGAGGCGGCGTTCCAGCAGGGCGATGCGCTTGCTGGCGGACGGCTGCGCGATCCCCGCCGCCCTGGCGGCCCGGCCCAGGCTGCCCAGCTCGCCTACGTCCACGAGGAGCTTGAGTGAGTCGAGGTCGGGCAGGGCGCTCATAGCCTCAGGCTATGGGCTCACAGGCAAGGCGTGGCTACCGGGGGGTTCTGGGGGTCTGAAGACTGGGATCATGCTCACGAGCCCGCCCAACCCCGGCTCCCGCTCACCCCGCCCTAGCTCCAACTCCGACACGCGCGGGGCGCGTCTTCCCGGACTCAGCGCCCACCCGGTGGTCTCCGGCGAGCCGGGCGGCCGGTGGGCGGCGCGGGCCAAGGCGCAAGTCGCGCTGCTCGGGCCGGGCCTGGCCGTGACGGCCGCTGCGGTGGTGTGCGCGACGCTCGCCAACCGGCTCGTGCCGGCCGCGACCCCCGCCGTCCTGGCCGTAGCCGCCGGCGCGGCCATGGCAAGCGTGGCGGGCGTCGACGACCGCCTCAGGCCGGGCCTGGCGTTCGTGTCCAGGCGGGTCCTGCGCGTGGCGATCGCCCTGCTGGGCCTGCAGATAGCGGTGCCCCAGGTGCTGGCGCTCGGCTGGCAGAGCCTGGCCGTCGTGGCGGTCGCGACGGGCCTGACGTTCGCCGTGACGCCGCCGATCGGCCGCAGGCTGGGCCTGAGCCCCGGCACGTCCCTGCTCATCGCCACAGGCGTGGCCATCTGCGGCGCGGCGGCCATCGCGGCGATGCGCGAGAGCACGGACCTGCCGGACGACGACGAGGCCGCCGCGAGCGCGCTCGGCGTCGTGGTGCTGTACGGAACCGCGGCCATCGCGTTCATCCCCCTGCTGGCCTCCGCCATCGGCCTGTCACCCGCGCAGCTCGCCGTGTGGACGGGCGCGGCCGTGCACGAGGTGGCGCAGGTGGCCGCGATCGGCGCGGCCTCGGGCGTGCTGGCGGCGGCCGTGACGGTCAAGCTCGGCCGGGTGATCCTGCTGGCCCCGCTCGTGGCGCTGACCACGTACCGAAGGCGCCGGATGACCGCACAGGCCCAGCACGGGAAGCGACCGGAACCAGCCGCACCGCCACAGCACCAGAAGCGGCCGGAACCGGCCGCCGCACCGCCGCAGGACGGGAAGCGCCCGGAACCGGCCGCCGCAGAGCCACAGGACCGGAAGCGGCCGCCGGTGGTGCCGCTGTTCGTGGTCGCGTTCCTGGCGATGGTGGCCGTGCGCAGCACCGGCCTGGTGCCCGGGGCGGTGACGGCCGCGCTGCCCGGCACCACGAACGTGCTGATGGCCGCCGCCCTGTTCGGCCTCGGCACCGGCATCGACGTGCGCAAACTCGTGCGGGGCGGCCGGGCGGCGCTGCTTGGCGGCATCGCGACGGCGATCATCGCGGCCACGTCCCTGGCCGGGGTCGCGCTGCTCGTGTGATCCTCGGAGTGGACGGCCGGGCCAGGGGGCCCGTACCCTGCTCCGTTCGGAACAAATAACGCGAAAGCGGCCGTTCCGATAAGCAGGTCCAGCACCACTCGAGGAGCAAGAAAACCGCCATGCACAGCACCACCGACTCCGTCCTGCAGCCGTCCGACGAGGTCGCCGCGGCCCTGGCCGCCGGCGCGCCGGTCGTGGCGCTGGAGTCCACGATCATCTCCCACGGGCTGCCGCAGCCGCGCAACCTGGAGGTGGCGCGGGAGCTCGAGGGAGTCGTACGGGCGGCGGGCGCCGTGCCGGCCACGATCGCCGTCCTGGACGGCGTGCCCCGCATCGGTCTCGACGAGGCGGAGCTGGAGCGCATCGCGACCGAGTCCGGGCTGCGCAAGCTGGGCCAGCGGGACCTGCCCGTGGCGGCGGCGCTGAAGGCGAGCGGCGCGACGACGGTGTCGGCCACGTCGTTCCTGGCGGCGCGGGCCGGGATCCGGGTGTTCGCCACCGGCGGGCTGGGCGGCGTGCACCGCGGCTGGGCCGAGGACCAGGACGAGTCCGCCGACCTCGACACGCTCGCCCGCACCCGGATCACCGTGGTGTGCGCGGGCGTCAAGTCGATCCTGGACGTGCCGGCGACGCTGCAGCGGCTGGAGACGCGGGGCGTGAGCGTGGCGGGGTTCGGCACGGACACGTTCCCCGGCTTCTACCTGCACTCCTCCGGCCAGCCGATCGACTGGCGGATCGAGTCGCCCGACGAGGCCGCGGCCATCATGCGCGGCCAGGACGCCCTGGGCGGCCCCGAGACCGCGCTGATCGTCGCCAACCCCGTCCCCGTGGACCAGCAGCTCGACCCCGAGCTGCACGACCGCGTGCTCGGTGAGGCGCTGGCCGCCGCCGAGCGGGAGGGCGTCAAGGGGCAGGCGATCACCCCGTTCCTGCTCGGCTACCTGGTGAACGGCACCGCCGGCGCCTCCCTGGAGGCGAACCTGGCCGCCGTGCGCGGCAACACGGCCCTGGCGGCCCGCATCGCCGTCTCTTGGGCACGATCGTGACCGACGGCGCCCTGCTGATCGTCGGGGACGTCGTCACCGACGTGGTGGCGTTGCACGGCTCCCCGGTGCGGTCCGGCACCGACACGGCCGCCGACATCGTGCTGCGTCCCGGCGGCTCGGGCGCCAACACCGCGGCCTGGGCGGCCAGCCTGGGCGCCGAGGTCCATCTGCTGGCCAGGCTCGGCTACGACAGCAGCGAGTGGCACACCACCGAGCTGGTCAAGACGGGCGTGCGCCCGCACGTGGTGGTGGATCCCGACCGTCCCACGGCGGTCGTCATCGCGATGGTGGACAGGAGCGGCGAGCGTTCCATGCTCACCAACCGCGGCGCGGGCGGCCTGATCTCCGAGGCCGACTGGGACCCCGCCCTGCTCGACGGCGTGGCCAGGCTGCACCTGTCGGGCTACGTCCTGTTCGCCGAGGCCGGGCTGGGCCTGGCCAGGCGGGCCATGGCGGACGCGGCGGCGGCGGGCGTCGCGATCAGCATCGACCCGGCCTCCACGGGCCCGCTGCGCGACTTCGGCGTTGAACGTTTCACCCGCGAGACGGCGCAGGCCGGCCTGATCATCCCCAATCTCGACGAGGCCCTCCTCCTCACCGGTGCGGGGACGGCGGAGCAGGCGGCCGTACACTTGAGTGAGAGATATGGCACAGCGGTGGTGAAGCTGGGCGCGCGCGGCGCGCTGGCCGCCGTGGAGGGCGAGGTGGTGGCGACCGCTGAGGGGGTCTCCGCCGAGGTCGTCGACTCCACGGGGGCGGGCGACGCGTTCGCCGCCGGGTTCCTCGCCGCGAAACTGCTCGGCGCCGGCGAACAGGCCGCTTTGCAGGCGGGTTGCCGTGCTGGTGCCGAATGTGTGGCCCAGGTGGGCGGCCGTCCACGGTACGGTTTGGATCTGAACCGTCTTTACCCTATTCACACTGATTGATAGCTTGCCGCGTAGGCTTTGCACCATTAGCCACATGCGTCACGGGCAGCACCACGCGGCTCACTGGGGAGGATAAGGTCCGCCGATGGAAGTCGAGTCATCGATCTGCCTGAGCGACCTAGTCCCTGCGCTGCGTTGGAGCCGCCCGCAGCAGGTGGCCGAGGCGCTGGGTGATCCGCGCCTGCCCGCGGGGTGGTGGTCCTCCGTCGCCCTGTCCAGGGCGCTGGGCACGGCGGGGCTCGACTGGATCTGCGAACGCCTGGCCCGGCTGGCCTCCTCCCGCTGGGACCACCTTCCGCTCGCCGACCTGCTGCCCGCGCTGACGGTTCACCACATCGACCCCTCGCTGCCCGGCTGGCCCGAGGCCACCCGCACGGCCGTCGCCGGGCTCGGCGGCTGGCAGCGGCTGCGCCGCCTGTCGCCCAGCGACCTGACGACTCCTTCGGCCACGCCCGAGGTCGTGATGGGGTCGGTCTTCCGCGAGATACTCGGCCGCATCCCGGCGCAGCGTGAGGCGCCCGCCGGTGTGCAGGGGGGTCATCCTGAGGTGACCCGGCCGCTCCAGGTCGGGCAGTCTCCTGCCGGTACGGGGGCGTTTCCCGCTCCTGTGGCCCGCCAGACCGGGTCGTTCCCCGCCGTCTCGCCCGAACGTCCCGCTTCCCCCGCGGACCGCCCCGCCCCGGCCGCCGATCGGCCCGTCTCGCCCGCTGATCGGCCCATCGCCGCCGCTGATCGGCCCGTCGCGCCCGCAGAGCGTCAGAGCGGTCCCTTCCCTGTCGCGCCCGCCGCCGACGCGACGCCCGGAGCGCGCCAGACCGGCCCGTTCCCCGGGGCGCCGCAGCCGGGTGACCGCCAGACGGGCTCGTTCCCGGCCGTTCCCGGTGACCGCCAGACGGGCTCTTTCCCCGGCGACCGGCAGACCGGCTCCTTCCCCGCCGTACCCGGCGACCGCCAGACGGGGTCCTTCCCCGCCGTGTCCGGTGACCGCCCGGCGGGATCCTTCCCCGGCGACCGGCAGACCGGCTCCTTCCCGGCCGTGCCTCCTGAACGTCAGACGGGCTCGTTCCCGGCACAACCCCAGGGCGGCCTGCCCCAACGCCCGGCGGCCCCCGGCCAGCAGGAACGCCTCCCGCAACGCCCCGCAGGCCCGCAATCCGGCCGCCAGGACACCGGCGCCCTCCCCACCCGCCCCGGCACACCGGCCACCCCCGGCTCGAACACCGGCGCACCCGGCTCGCGTCCCACCGGCTCCCCAGTCCCCGGCGCGCCCGCCCCGGCCTCCGGCGGCCCGCACACCGGCTCGATCCCGCCCATCCCCGGCGCCGCCGACCCCGCCAAGAGCCCCGCCTACGCCACCCCCGCCCCCTCGGACACCGACCACGCGATGGTCCGGGTCGTGGACAGCCTCTTCCGCAGCCTGGACAAGCTGGAGCTGGCCGTCGCCGTGCACCGCCTGTTCGCCGAGGACCCGGTCAGCCTGCGCACCCTCGCCCACAAGATGCTGGTCGAACGGGAGTCGCTCTCCCAGGCCCAGCGCACCGCCGAGGAACGCGTGCTGCAGTGGTTGCGCTCCTCCGAGTCCGCGCCGGTCACCGGCCACATGTTCCGCCTGACGGAGTGGCTGGGCGCGGCGGCCACCGAGGAGCAGCTCATCGGCGCCGACCCGGCGCACCCGGTCATGGTGCCGTCGCTGCGCACGCCGCTGTGGCGGGTGCTGGTGACGCTCATGCCCGACCGCCGCCTCCAGGACGGCTGGCTCGTCGTGGGCGACCTCCACGGTTTGCAGGCCCGTACGAGGCAGCTCCTGGCCGCCAGCCCCCCGGACGCCGACGTCGTGGAGCTGATGGGCGAGCTGGGCATCCGCGCCCATTCGGCGAAGGCCTGGTTCGACGCCCTGCCCACCGAGTCGGCCTCCGCTCAGGCGGCCGCGGCCTCGTCCCCCGCACAGCCTCTTCCCCGGCGCACGCCCGGCGCCAACGGCCACCATCATCGCGGCGGCCAGCCCGTGCCGGCCGCGACGGCGGGGTCCATCGACCCGTCCGCCGCGCTGGCGACGCTGTCGGCGCTGTCGGGTGGCCGCTCGCCGATGCTGCCCACGGGCGGCCTGGCGGGCGCCCCGTCCACGCCGCCCCCGCCGCTCCCGAGCCCGTCGTCGGACCCGCGCCGCTGGCAGCGCATCGAGGTCACGCCCGAGCACCTGCGGGGCGGGCCTGTGGCGGTGCCCGAGGGGTACGCGGCGCAGCTCGGCATGCGTCCCGGCACCCTGCTGTCGGTGACGGGGCCGGGCGACAACGCGATCGTCCTGGTCTGGCAGGGTCACCAGCCGGTCTTCGACTCGCTGCAGCCCGTCCTCATGCGCCTGAACGCCCGGCCGGGCGACCAGGTGTACGTCACGGTGGACGGCTACCGCCTGGAGGCCCAGCTCACGGCGTGACGCCTGCGCCGCCCCGGCCCTCGCCTGCGCCGCCCCGGCCCTCGTCGGGGCCACCCCCGCCCTCGTCGGCACCACCCCTGCCGTCGTCGGGGCCGCCCCGGTCCTCCGTCGGGAAGAAGATCGCGCTCATCAGGTACGGCCTGCGCTCCTCCCCCGGCCCGTTCCGCGCCCGCGCCCTGAGCACGTCCCGCAGCTCCAGCGCGACCTCCTCCATCTCCTCGGGCCTGAGCCACAACGTCCCCTGCCGGTAGCCCACGCGGTCGGCGGCCGGGTCGGCCCCCGGCCGCTCCAGATAGGCGTTGAACTCGGCGAGCAGCGCCGCCATGGCCGCCGCGAACCCGTGCCGGTGATCGTCCAGCGACATCGACCTGGCCGTGTCGAGGTCGATGTTCATGGCGTCCCGGCGCAGCCGGTAGTGCCGCTCCACCATCCCCCGCACCCGCTGCTCGCCCGCCACTTCCAGCAGCCCGCCGTCGGCCAGCAGGCCGACGTGCCGGTAGAGGGTGGTCTTGGGCACGTCGGGCAGGAGCTCACACAGCTCGGACGTGGTGCGGACGCGCTCACCCGACAGGGCCCACATGATGCGCAACCGGACGGGATGCAAGATCAACTCAAGGCTGTCCATGTCTCCAATATTCCCACATCTGGTACTGTTCCCAAAGTTGGTAATAGAAGGGAACCCAAGTGACCACGAACACACCCGCCGGCCTCAGCCAAGCGGCGGTGACACCCCTGAGCACCCTGGATCCCGCCGCCCCGCTCGACGATCTCACCTGGCTGGACGAGGCCATCGGCGACGCGCGGGTGGTGGCGATCGGCGAGAGCGCCCACTACAACCGCGAGTTCCACGAGCTGCGCCACCGCCTCCTGCGCTACCTCGCCGAACGGCACGGGTTCAGCGCGTACGTGATGGAGACCGGCTTCACCGAGGGCCGGCGGGCCGACGCCTGGGTCCTGGGCGGCGAGGACCACCTCGGCGAGGTCATGGCGCACGGCCTCACCTCGCTGATGGGGCTGTGGCGGCAGCTCGGCGCCCACCTGGAGTGGATGCGCCGGCACAACGCCACCGCCGCCCGCCCCGTCCGCTTCTACGGCGTGGACCTGGGCGGCCAGAACGCCTCCCTGCTCCCCGCCCTGGACGCCGTCCTCGCCTACCTCGCGCACGCCGACCCCGGCTTCCAGCCCGACCCGGCCCTCCGGGACACCGCCGCGTCCTTCGCCGCCACCTCCGCCTTCACCGCCCCCGCCGCCCTGGCCGCCTACGTCCAGCTCCCGCCCGAGCAGCAGAACGCCCTCACGGCGGGCCTGGCCGCCCTCGCCGCCCGCCTCAAGGGCCGCCGCCTGGACCACGTCCGCCACTCCACGCCCCAGCAGTACGAGGACGCCCTGCGCATCGCCAGCCAGCTCATCACCCTGGAGTCGGCCATCCGCGCCATGGCCGGCGGCGACGTCCAGAGCGCCATGTACAACCGCGACGCCGAGATGGCCGACACCGTCGAATGGATCCTCCGCCGGCAGGACCGCGTCGTCCTGGCCGCCCACAACGGGCACCTGCAGCGGTGGCCTGGCGAGCTGCCCGGCATGGGTCCCATGACACCGCTCGGCCTGCACCTGGCCGACCGGCTGGGCGACGACTACCTCGCCATCGGCACCACCGCGGGAACCGGCCACATCCTCAACTCCGACGCCGCCGCCTTCCAGTCCGGCACCCTCTTCGCGCCCATGGAAGCCCCCCGTCCCGGCAGCCTGGACGCCCTCATGCACGCCAGCCACGCCGGGCCCTTCGCCGCCGACCTACGCCGGTTGCCGCCCGCCGACGCCGACGCCGTGCGCGCCGCCACCGTGTATCGGACGGGGCTCGGTGAGCACTACGCGCCCATCAGCGCGATGGACGCCTTCGACGTCGTCGTACACCTGCCCCGGGTTACGGGGGCCGATCCGGACGAGGTGGCGGTCGCCTGCTCGCCCGAGGAGGTGCGGGAGGTCTTCTCCCGCTACAAGCCCGCAGTGACGTGACCCGGCAGCCCCTGCCGCGGGCCGTGGCACGTGCGTCGCGGGCCGCTCACCTGATCGCCGTATCCTGGGTGATCCGCGTCCTGCGCCGCAGCAGCGTCCGCCACCGCCGCTCGGCCGCCATCCGCCGGAACGCCGCGGCCTCGTTCAGATGAGGGAAGGGCTCGGACGGCACCGCCACGCCGAGGAAGCCGCACAACGGCTCCCACCCCTGACGCACGTCGAAGACGAGCAGCCGATCGGCCGGCACGCCCGCCACGACCTCGGCGTTGTGCCGCTCGAACACCTCCATGGCATGGGCACGGTCGAGGAACCTGCCGCCGAAGGTGTCCTCCCAGATCAACCGGCGGCAGACCGCCCTGCGCCGCCCCAGTGGCGGATGGAGCGAGTTCTCCAGCCGCATCACCAGCCCGGCCGGGCCGCGCCGGGGGGCCATGTAGCGGTAGATGGTCTGGTGGGCGCTGGCGTACCAGCGGGCCGGGTCGCGTACCGTGAGCACGACCTTGGCTTGTGGAAAGGCGGCGATCAGCTCGCGCCAGAAGGCGCAGGCGGGCCAGTCGACCGCGGCGCGGTAGGAGGCCAGGAACCGCTCCCAGCGCACCTGCCCACCGTGGACGGCCGTCTCCCAGCCGGTCACCATCTCCGGGTCCTCGGCCAGGGACGCCATGTGGTGGCAGGGGTCGTAGCCGAGGCGCTGCAGCGCGACCCGCAGCGAATAACTGCCCGTCCGCCCGAACCCGGCTCCGATGACCTCGATCATGTCGTCTCCGTTCCCATGTCACCGGCGTCTTCGAGCTGCCGCCTGAGCAGGTCCTTGCGGACCTTGCCCATGGCGGTGCGCGGGAGGGCCGGCACGGCACGCACCCGGGTGGGGTGGTACCAGGACGTCATTCCGCAGTCGGTCAGGAAGCGCCGCAGCTCCGCCACTTCGGGCGGCCCGGCCCCTGGCGCCGGCACGATGACGGCCGCCGCCCGCTGGCCGGCCCGCGGATCGTGGTACCCGACGACGGCCACCTCCCTGATGTCCGGATGGGCGTGCAGGGCCTCCTCCACGCTGAACACCGGCACGAGGCGGTTCTGGCACGAGATGCGCTCGGCCACCCGGCCCACGTGGCGCAACCCGCCGCGGCCGTCGTCGCGGGCCAGGTCGCCGCTGTGGTACCAGCCGCCGGTGTCGTCCGGCCGCCAGGCCAGGCCGGAGCCGTCGCGATCGACGGTGCCCAGGCACACCGAGGCGCTGCGCACCGCGATCTCACCGACCCCGTCCTCTCCCGCCCCGTCCTCGCGCATCCCGTCCTCGCGCATCCCGTCCTCGCGCATCCCGTCCTCGCGCATCCCGTCCTCGCGCATCCCGGATTGCCCCGTCCCAGCCTGACCCGGCGGCTCCAGGCGGAGCTCCACGCCGGGGCGTGGGCGTCCGATGCTGTGCTCGGCCCAGTCGGGCGGGTCGCCCTGCGTGGTGCTCGTGCAGGCGCTGGCCTCGGTGCTGCCCCACGCGTTGAGCAGCGGGACGCCGAACGCCTGGCGGATCAGCCGGGCCTGGTGGGCGTACAGCGAGGAGCCGAAGCTGATCGCGAGCCGCAGGCCGGTCAGCGGACGCGGCTCGGCGAGCTGGGCCTGGGCCAGCCGTTCCAGGCCGATGGGGGTGCTGGGCAGCCGGGCGACCTCGTAGGTGGCGATGAGGTCGAGCACAGCGCGCGGGTCATGGCAGTCGGCGAACACGGCGGGCCCGCGCGACAGCACCGTCGCGGCGATCACCTGCCGGTAACCGCGGGCGTAGGCCGGTGAGGCGAGCACCGCGCGTGCGGACGCCGCCGGCGCGGTGCTCGCCTCACCGGCGCGCTGTCCGCGAGCCAGGGCGGCGTGCGTGGTGTTGAAGCTGTGCAGCGCCCACGTGGGGTGGCCGGTGGTGCCGGAGCTGGCGTGCAGCAACGCCACCTCGTCGGGCCCCAGGGGCGTGGGCTCGCAGGTTCCCGGCGCGTCGCGCAGGCAGGCGCCGTAGTCGAGCGCTCCGGCCGGCAGGTCGTCGCCGATCACCACGAGATGGCGCAGCGCGGGCAGCCGCCCGGCCCGATCGGCCAGCGCCCGCGCCGGCTCGCTGTTCCCCCACCGGTCCACGGTGACCAGGACGCCCGCCGCCGTGGCGGCCAGCATGCGTTCGGCCTCCCGCGCGCCGGTGTCCACGTGCATGGGCATGAAGACCGCGCCCCGGTGGGCGCAGGCCAGGGCGAGCACCGCCAGCTCCCACCAGCTGGGGAGCTGGACGGCGACCACGTCGCCCCGGGCGATGCCCAGGCGGCTCAGCCCGGCGGCGTGCCGCTCGACGTGTCCGGCCAGCTCGGCGAAGGTGAGGCGGCAGACCCGCCGCTCCGCGTGCCGCCAGTTGATCAGCGCGACCCTGCCGGGAACGGTGGCCGCCGCGTCCCGCAGATCGTCCAGCGGGGTACGGTCGCGCCACCAGCCCTGCGCCCGGTACCGCGCGGCGACCTCCGGGCGCGGGCGCACCGCCGCGAACACCTCACTCAGCCCGTTCACAGGTACACCGGATGGGCCAGGCCGCCACGGGCGATGTTGAGCCGTTCACCGCCGGCCGCGCGCGACGCCGCCACCGCCAGGCGGCCGTTGACGGCCGCGAGCACGAGGTCGTGACGCAGCAGGGCACCGTCCGGAGACCGCATGACGGGCGCGGGGCAGTAGCTCTGCACCAGCCAGCGTCCGGCCAGCCCCGCGTCTACCGCGGTCGCCCAGTCGCGCGACTCCAGGCCCACGACCACGCCGCGGCCGCGCGTGTCCAGCGGGCGTTTGAGCACGTAGTCACCGGGCCGGGCACGGATCAGGCGCACCGTGGCGGCGTCGCAGGCGGCGAGGTTTCGCGACCAGGGGATGCTGCCGCGCACCAGCGCGAGATCGGCCGGGTCGAACAGGTCGGCGTAGCGCGGGTCGGACAGCACGGCCAGGCACAGCTTGTTGTCGCCGATGAGACGCCCGTGCAGGCCGTTCTGCACGAACAGCGCGCCGGAGCGGACCGCCCGCACGTAGGGCTCCAGCTCTGGCCGCAGCCGTGCGAAGTCCCGCATCCCGATCTTGGCGTACGCGCACCGCACCGCTTCGCCCCGGACGAGCACCCGGTCGCCGGCCAGCCGCACCTCGCGAGGATCCGCCTCGACCACGCGCACCCCCAGCCCGGCCAGCGCGGCGAGGTAGCGGCTGAACTCGGTGCGGTGCCCGCCCTCGGGACGCAGCAACGCCACGACGTCCGGACGCCGCCCGGTCTCCTGCTCGGCCGCCTCCACGAGCCAGCGGCCGACCCAGTGCGGGGCCTCTCCCGGCAACGGCGGCGGCAGCCGCAGACCGCCCGTGGTCAGCAGCGGGCGCCACCGCGCGGCCAGGCCGCCCACCCCCATGCCGCCCGGGCAGTTGGCGTTGGTCTCCAGCACCTTCAGCCCGCCGTCCGGCTGTGGCATGGTGTCCAGCCGCATCACGTGCACGCGCCCGGCCGCGATAGCCTCCCCGGCGAACTCCTCCGGCCGCAGCGCCGCCGGCCAGGCCAGCACCTCGCGCAGCCGCTCGTCCTGGGGGTAGACGGCCACGACCGTCTCGATGAGCCGGTGGTAGGCGGCCACCAGCCGCTCCAAGGGCTCTCGCCTGCCGGATCTGACGCACAGCGGGGACGCGGCGGGAACCCCGTCCGTGGGCGGGCGGGCGCCGCTCTCGGCCATCACCCGGCGAACCCTGGCGGGAAACCCCTCATCCCAGCCGGGCCAGCGTGCGGATCGCCCCGGAACCTCGGCCGCCATTGTGGATCGAGACATAAGTCCAGCTTGACCCGCCTCGACACACCAGCACAATAACTTTCTGTAACTTTCTCTATACTCTCCGCAACCATGCGGGCGCATGGCCCTCAGAATCAGCGGGGGCGACCCGCCTCAGTCGAACAGGCGCAGGCGGTGGGCCGTGGCTGCGGCCTCGCCGCGGGTGGCCACTCCCAGCTTGGCCAGGATGTTGGACACGTGCACACTCACCGTCTTGATCGAGATGACCAGCACCTCGGCGATCTCCCGGTTGCTGCGCCCGTTCGTCACCTCCCGCAGCACCTCCAGCTCGCGAGCCGTGAGCCCGAGCGGCTGCCCGCCGCCAGCCTCCTCCCCGCCGGGGCCGCCACCGGGGCCGCCGCCGACGCCGCCGATCCTGGCTCGCCGTCCGAACACGTCGAGCTGTTCCAGCAGCGGCGTCGCCCCCAGCTCGCGTGCCAGGTCGCGGGAGCGGGTCAGCCGGGCCGCCGCCCCCTGCCGGTCGCCCGCCGCGAGCGCCGCCTGCGCCGCCGCCACGAGACAGAGCGCCTCGGCGTACGGCTCCCGCAGCGCCTCCCACGCACCCACCGCCAGGTCCCACGCCTTGAGCCGCCAGGCGATCACCTCTGCGGCGTTCTCCAGCGGCGTCTCCGGCCCGGTCAGGGCGTCGAATGTGAGCTGGTGCGCCTGCTGCAGATCGCCCTCGACCAGCAGCGTCCCGCCGAGCGCCCGGAGCCGCGGCACCAGCGACAGCGCGAGCCGCGCGACAGGGCCGAGCGACGCGACCTCCACCGGGAAGCCCGCCCCGCCGGAGCGCGAATGGATATCCGCCTCGCTGGAGCCCGGAGGGGCGCCCGCCGCACCAGAGCCCACCGAAGAGGCCCCTTCACCGGAGCCCGCCCCGCCGGAGCCTGACGCGACACCCGCCCCGCCGGAACCCGACACGACGCCCGCCCCGCCGGAGCCCGACGCGACGCCCGCCCCGCCGGAGCCCACGGCGGCCCCCATGAGGCGGGCCGTCGGCACCACCGCCCACACGAGCTGCGCCACAGCCACCAGCACCGGCCACGAGTACCGCGGGCTGCTCACCAGATCGCGCTCCTCCAGCGCCCGCACCGCCGCCTCCACCGCCTGGTCGAGCTGCCCCCGGGCCTGCAGCAGCCGGATCTCCCTGCACAGATGCGGCAGGGTGGTCTGATCCCGGTAGCTGCCCCGCGACAGCACGCTGCGCGAGGCGTCCAGCAGCTTCTCCGCCCGGTCGTACTGCCCGCGGGCCAGCGCGATGTCGGCGGCGAAGCCCTGGAGGCTGGCGCGGTAGGGGGCGGGCGGGGCGAGCTCCAGCGCGTGCTCGACGACTTCGAGCGCCTCGTCCCAGCGCCCGAGCGACACCAGCGGCTCGGCCAGGTTGATCGACAGGAAGGTGCCCGACGTGCGGGCCAGGCCGTACTGGCGGGCCTCCTCGACGCCCTCGCGGGCGACCTGGGCGGCCCGCTCGTGCAGGCCGGCGCCTTCCAGCGCGTCGGACTCGGAGATGGCGCACCGCATCAGCGCGTTGTACGCCTCGCCGCGCCGGGCGATGCGGCGGGCCTCCGCGAACGCGGTGAGCTGGGCGTCCATGTCGGCGTAGCAGGAATGCCCCCAGGTGAGGCTGATCAGCGCGTGGGCCTCGACGTTGGTGTCGCCCACCTCGTGGCCGATCTCCATCGCGAGCCGGGCGGTGGCCTGCCGCTCCGGCCGGTCCTTCTGCAGGTGCAGCATGCGCGACAGGCTCTCCAGCACCTGGCCGCGCAGCTTGAGCTGGTCGGCGGGGACGAGGGCGGCGGCCTGGCGCAGGTCTTCGACGTGGCCGGGGCGGCTCAGGTCGTAGCGGGTGAGGCCGCGCTGGCGCAGCAGCATGGCGGCCCTGATCGGCTCGACGCAGTGGTCGAGCTCTTCGAGCGCGGCGGTCGCCATGGCGATGCTCCGCTCGTACTCGCCGGACAGGTGAGCGACGGTGGCGGTCTGCCTGAGCACGTCGATGCGGTCGCCGCCGATGCGTTCGGCCGCGTCGGGCACCTGGTCCCACAGCTCCAGCACGCGGGAGAGCATGCGGAGCTGCTCGTCGTAGGCGGTGGACTTGCGGGCGGCGGCGGCGGCGCGCCAGGCGCTGATGAGCGCCCAGGTGGAGTCGTGGGCGGAGTGCCAGTGGTGGGCCAGCTCGATCGCGCCGCGCGGGGCGGGCAGGATCGACAGGTCGCGCTCCAGCGCCTCGGCGTAGCGGGTGTGCAGGCGGACGTGCTCGCCGGGCAGCAGGTCGTCGTGGAGCGCCTCGCGGATGAGCGCGTGGCGGAAGCTGTAGCCCTCGCCGTCGACGACGAGCACGTTGCCGGCGACGGCGGGCCGCAGCGCGCGTGACAGCGCGTTCTCGTCGAGCCCGGCGACGGCGCTGAGCAGGGCGTGCTCGATGCGCTGGCCGCCGGCGCTGGCGACCCGCAGCAGCTCCTGCGTCTCCTCCGGCAGCCGCTCGACGCTGGCCAGCAGCAGGTCGCGCAGCGACTCGGGCAGCGCCTCGCCGCCGCCGCACTCGTTGAGCAGCGCCTCGACGAACAGCGGGTTGCCCTCGCTGCGCGCGTAGATCAGGTCCATGTCGACGGTGGACGGCTCGCGCTCCAGGATCCCGGCCGCCAGGGCGACGGCCTCCTTGCGGGTGAGCCGGCGCAGCTCGGACCTGGTCACCCACTCGACCCGGCCCAGCTCGGCGAGCAGCGGCCGCAGCGGGTGGTTGCGGTGCAATTCGTCGGTGCGGTAGGTGACCACGAGGAGCAGGCGGGCCGCCGTACGCTGATAGCGCACGAGGAACGTCAGCAGGTCGCGGGTGGAGCGGTCGGCCCAGTGCGCGTCCTCCACGATCAGCACCACGGGGCGTTCCTCGGCCAGCCGCTCCAGCAGCCCGAGCACCTGCTCGAACAGCCGCGCCCTGGCCTCGGGCCCGTCCTTGCCCGGCTCGCCGAACTCGGGCAGCAGCCGCGCCAGCCCGCGCGCGTTGCCGCCGGGCACGAGCGCGGCCACCGCGTCGCGGCCCAGCTCGCGCACCAGCCCGCGCAGCACGGCGGTGAACGGCGCGAACGGCAGGCCCTCCGTGCCCAGCTCCAGGCAGCCGCCGACGAGCACCAGCGCGCCGTCGGCCCGGTGCTCGACGAACTCTTTGATCAGCCGGGTCTTGCCGACCCCGGCCTCGCCGCCCACCAGCACGGTGGACGACGCCCCGGCGCGCGATCTGACCAGGGCGTCACCGAGAGCGGCTAGCTCGCGGGCACGCCCGACGAACAGGGGGCTCACGGCGTGGATACTCACGCCCTAAGGATGCCATCCGTGCACGACAGAAACGTTCCCGAGGCCGCCCCTTCGCGCTCAGCGCAGAACCACAGCGCAGAACCACACAGAACTACACGCTCAGCGCAGGACCTTGCGGAAGAACGTGGCAGAAGCCTCGTACCCCAGCGCGTGGTAGAACTCCGGCGCCCGCCGCGTCGCCATCGCCACGTACCCCGCCTCGCGCGACCGGGCCCACCGCTCGAACTCCTCCAGCAGCGCCCGCCCGATCCCCTGCCGCCGCGACCCGGACCCGACCATGGCCTCCTCGACCCAGGCGACGGGCCCGTTGGCGAAGAGCGTCAGGTGCACGAACCCGAGCAGGTACCCGTGGACCCGCCCGTTCACGACGGCGGTGAGCAGCAGGGCGTCGTCGTTGGCCAGCAGCGCGGGCAGCGCGGCGTCGAAGGCGTCGCGCTCGGGCCTGAAGGTCAGGCCGAACTCGCGGGCCAGCGCGAACACCTCGTCCGCGTCCGACTTCTCCGCCCTCCTGATGAGAAGATCGTCAGCCGTCATGACCAACGACCCTAGATCGTCGTGTGCGCATCACGCAAACACCTGTTCACAGGTCGCCCAGCCCGAGTTGCCTGGCGATGAGCATCCGCTGCACCTCGCTGGTGCCCTCGCCGATCTCCAGGATCTTGGCGTCGCGGTAGAAACGGCCGACGGGGAACTCGTTCATGAACCCGTAGCCGCCGAAGATCTGCGTCGCGTCCCTGGAGTTGTCCATGGCCGCGTTCGAGGAGACCAGCTTGGCGATCGCCGCTTCCTTCTTGAACGGCACCCCGGCCAGCATCTTCTCGGCCGCGTGGTAGTAGGCCAGGCGGGCGGTGTGGGCGCGGGCCTCCATGTCGGCGATCTTGAACTGGATGGCCTGGTAGTGGCCGATGGGGTGGCCGAACGCCTTGCGGTCCCTGACGTAGCGCAGGCACTCGTCCACGCAGCCCTGCGCGAGCCCGACGCCGATCGCGCCGATCGCGATCCGTCCCTCGTCGAGGGTCTGCAGGAACTGGGCGTAGCCTCGGCCGCGCTCGCCCAGCAGGTTCGCGGCGGGGACGCGGCAGTCGGTGAACGACAGCTCCCGGGTGTCGGAGGCGTTCCAGCCGACCTTGGAGTACTTCTTCGACACGGCGAACCCGGGCGTGCCGCTCGGCACCAGGATGGTGGAGATCTCCCGCTCGCCGGTGAGGGCGGCCACGCCGACGACGCCGGTGATGTCCGTGCCGGAGTTCGTGATGAACGCCTTGGTCCCGTTGAGCACCCATTCGTGGCCGTCCAGCACGGCCGTGGTGCGCATCCCGCCCGGCACGTCGGAGCCGCCGCCCGGCTCCGTGAGCCCGAACGCGCCCAGCCGCTCCCCCGCCGCCAGGCCGGGCAGCCAGTGCCTGCGCTGCTCCTCGGTGCCGAAACGGAAGATCGGCATCGCGCCCAGCGACACCGCCGCCTCCAGGGTGACCGCCACGCTGGAGTCGACCCTGGCCAGCTCCTCCAGGGCCAGGCAGAGGGCGAAGTAGTCGCCGCCCATCCCGCCGTACTCCTCGGGGAACGGCAGGCCGAACAGCCCCATGCCGCCCATCTGCCGCACGACGTCGTACGGGAACTCCTCCCGCTCGTAGAAGTCGCCGATCACCGGGGCGACCACGTCGCGGGCGAACGCCTCGACCGTCTTGCGCAGCTCTTCGTACTCGTCGTTGAGCATGTCTCAGCCTTTCGAAAGCGCCTGTACGACGCGGGACGGGCTGGGCCTGCCGAGCAGCTCCGCCAGCCAGGCGCTGGTGGACACGAGCTTGCCCAGGTCGAGGCCGGTCTCGATGCCGAGCCCGCGCAGCATCCAGACCAGGTCCTCGGTGGCCAGGTTGCCGGTGGCGGAGTCGGCGTACGGGCAGCCGCCGATGCCGCCCGTGGAGGCGTCGATGGTGGTGACGCCCGATCTCAGCGCTGCCAGGGTGTTGGACAGCGCCTGTCCGTAGGTGTCGTGGAAGTGCACGGCCAGCCGCTCCGGCGTGCGGAAGGCCTCGATCAGCGCGGTGACGTGGCCGGGGGTGCCGACGCCGATGGTGTCGCCGAGCGACAGCTCGTAGCAGCCCAGCCCGAGCAGCCGCTCGCCGACCTGGACGACCTGCCCGATCGGCGTGGGCCCCTCCCAGGGGTCGCCGAAGCACATGGACACGTACGCGCGCACCTTGACCCCGTTGTCCAGCGCCCTGGCCACGACCGGCTCGAACATCTCGAACTGGCTCTCCAGGCTGCGGTTCAGGTTCTTGGCGGCGAACGTCTCGGTGGCGCTGGCGAAGATGGCGATCTCGTCCACGCCCAGGCCGAGGGCGCGGTCGAGGCCGCGCAGGTTCGGCACGAGCACGGGGTAGCGCACGCCTGGCTTCCTGTGCAGCCTGGTCAGGAGCTGGTCGGCGTCGGCGAGCTGCGGCACCCACTTCGGGTGCACGAAGCTGGTCGCCTCGATCACCTTGTGCCCCGCGTCGGCGAGCCGTTCGATGAACGCGGCCTTCACCTCGACGGGGATGACCGCGGACTCGTTCTGCAGGCCGTCGCGCGGGCCGACCTCGTAGATCGTGACCTGGTGCGGAAGACCTTCCATCGGGTACGGCATCACGCCTCCTCGCTCGTTACGACGGCCAGGACGGCGTCCATGTCGACCGGCTGGCCGGCCCGCACGGGCAGCTCGGAGACGACGCCGTCGTGCGGGGCCGTGACCGTGTGCTCCATCTTCATGGCCTCCACGATGAGCAGCGGCTGGCCCTGGCTCACCCGTTCGCCCTGCTGCGCCTTGACCACCAGGACGGTGCCTGGCATGGGGCTTCTGACCACGCCGTCGGCCGCCGTGGCCGCTCCGGCGCGGTCGCCCGGGTCGCCGATGAGGTGGCGGGTGAACGTCCAGGACGCGCCGTCCCGTCCGAGCCAGAGGGTGTCGCCGTCGCGTACGCACAGGTAGCGGGCGGTGCGCCCGCCGAGCGTGACGGCCAGGTCGGCGCCCGGCCTGATGCGCGCGGGCACCGCCGCGCCGTCGATCAGGACGTCGGCGGACTCCTCCGGCAGGCCGCGGACCTGGATCGGGTGCACGCCGTCCCTGGACTCCAGCCGCCACGTCGTCCAGGCCCGCTCCCCGATCCGCCACCCGTCGGTGACCTCCCACGGGTCGGCGCCCCGCGGCCTGGCGTGGAAGACGAGCGCCGCCGCGGCCAGGACCTCCGCGGGTGGCGTCTCGTCCGGCACCAGGCCGGGCGAGGCGCGTTCGACCAGGCCGGTGTCCAGCTCGCCCGCCACGACGGACGGGTGGGCGGCCAGGGCGCGCAGGAACGGGATGTTGGTCACGACGCCGAGGACGGCCGTCTCCGCCAGCGCCCTGTCCAGCGTCGCGAGCGCCGTCCGCCGGTCGGGCGCCCAGGCGATCACCTTGGACAGCATGGGGTCGAACTCGCTGCCGACGACGCCGCCCTCCACCAGCCCGGAGTCCACCCGCACGCCGTCACGGGCGGGCTCCCGCAGCGCCAGCACCCGGCCGCCCGTCGGCAGGAAGCCGCGCGCCGGGTCCTCGGCGTACACCCGCGCCTCCACGGCGTGCCCGTCGAGCCGCACGTCCTCCTGCCCGAACGGCAGCGCCTCGCCCGCCGCGACCCGCAGTTGCAGCTCCACCAGGTCCAGCCCCGTCACCAGCTCGGTGACCGGGTGCTCGACCTGCAGCCGGGTGTTCATCTCCATGAAGTGGTAGGCCCCGCTGGCGCCGTCCACGATGAACTCGACCGTGCCCGCCCCCACGTACCCGACCGAGCGGGCGGCCTCCACCGCCGCCGCGCCCATGCGGGCCCGCATCCCGGCCGGGACGAACGGCGACGGCGCCTCCTCGATGATCTTCTGGTGCCTGCGCTGGAGGCTGCACTCGCGCTCGCCCAGGTGCACGACGTTGCCGTGGGTGTCGGCCAGGACCTGGATCTCGATGTGGCGGGGGTTCTCGACGTACCGCTCGATCAGCAGCGTCCCGTCGCCGAACGCGGCCCGCGCCGTGCGCCGCGCCGACTCCAGGGCGTCGGGCAGCTCGGCCGCCGACCGTACCAGCACCATGCCCTTGCCCCCGCCGCCCGCCGACGGCTTGATCAGGGCGGGGAAGTCGCGCCAGCCCTCCAGGCCCGGCTCGGCCGCGCCCGGCACGACGGGCACCCCGGCGGCGGACACGGTGGCCTTGGCGCGGATCTTGTCGCCCATCGCGTCGATGGCGCCGGCGGGCGGCCCGACGAACACCACGCCCGCCTCGGCGCAGAGCCGGGCGAACGCGGCGTTCTCGGCGAGGAAGCCGTAACCGGGGTGCACGGCCTTGGCCCCCGAGGCCAGCGCCGCGCCGGCCATGGCCTCGGCGTCCAGGTAGCGCGGCACCTCAAGGGCGAGGTCGGCCTCGCGGACGTGCCTGGCGTCCGCGTCGGACGGCGTGTGCACGGCCACGGACGTGATGCCGAGCCTGCGCAGGGTGCGCGCGATCCGTACGGCGATCTCGCCCCTGTTGGCGATCAGAACACGGTCGAACAGCATGCGTCACATCCGGAAGACGCCGTAACCGGCGGGCTCGAGCGGCGCGTTGGCCGCCGCGGACAGCGCCAGGCCGAGGACCGTGCGGGTGTCGAGCGGGTCGATCACACCGTCGTCCCAGAGCCTGGCCGTGGAGTAGTAGGGGTTGCCCTGGTGCTCGTACTGGGCGCGGATCGCGTCGGGGTCGGCGTCGCCGACCGTGGTGAGGACGTTCGCGGCCTGCTCGCCGCCCATGACGGAGATGCGCGCGTTCGGCCACATCCACAGGAACCGGGGCGAGTACGCCCGCCCGGCCATCGCGTAGTTGCCCGCGCCGAACGACCCGCCGATCACCACCGTGAACTTCGGCACGCGGGCGCACGACACCGCCGTCACCATCTTGGCGCCGTGCTTGGCGATGCCGCCCGCCTCGTAGGCCTTGCCGACCATGAAGCCGCTGATGTTCTGCAGGAACAGCAGCGGGATGCGGCGCTGGTCGCACAGCTCGATGAAGTGCGCGCCCTTCATCGCCGATTCACTGAACAGGATGCCGTTGTTGGCCACGACGCCCACCGGGTGGCCGTGGACGTGGGCGAAGCCGGTGACGAGCGTCGAGCCGTACTCGGCCTTGAACTCCAGGAAGCGGGAGCCGTCGACGAGCCTGGCGATCACCTCGCGCACGTCGTACGGCTGCCTGGTGTCGGCGGGCACGAGGCCGTACAGGTCGCGGGGGTCGTGACGGGGCGGCTCGGGCGCGATCGTCTCCCACGGGCGTCCGGCGCGCGGGGCCAGCGTGGAGACGATGTCGCGGACGATGGCCAGGGCGTGCGCGTCGTCCTCGGCCAGGTGGTCGGTGACGCCGCTGACGCGGGCGTGCAGGTCGCCGCCGCCCAGCTCCTCGGCGCTGACCTCCTCGCCGGTGGCCGCCTTCACCAGGGGCGGGCCGCCCAGGAAGATCGTGCCCTGGCCGCGGACGATGACCGCCTCGTCGCTCATCGCGGGCACGTACGCGCCGCCGGCCGTGCACGAGCCGAGCACGGCGGCGATCTGCGGGATGCCGCGCGCCGACATCGTGGCCTGGTTGTAGAAGATGCGCCCGAAGTGCTCGCGGTCGGGGAACACCTCGTCCTGGCGGGGCAGGAACGCTCCACCGGAGTCGACGAGGTAGACGCAGGGCAGGCGGTTGTGCAGCGCCACCTCCTGCGCGCGCAGGTGCTTCTTGACGGTGATCGGGTAGTACGTGCCGCCCTTGACGGTGGCGTCGTTGGCCACGATCACGCATTCACGCCCGGAGACGCGGCCGACGCCGGTGATGATGCCGGCGGCGGGGGCCTGGTCGTCGTAGAGGCCGTTCGCGGCCAGCGGCGACAGCTCCAGGAAGCGGGAGCCTGGGTCGAGCAGGCCGTCGACGCGGTCGCGCGGCAGCAGCTTGCCGCGCTCGACGTGCCGCTGCCGCGACCGCTCCGGGCCGCCGAGCGCGGCGGTCGCGAGGCGTTCGAGCAGCTCCGCGGACAGCCGTTCGTTGAGCTCGGCGTTGCTCTTGTACGCCTCGCTCGCGGGCTCCGCAGCCGTCTTCAGCACCGGCCAGTCGCTCCTCATGACACCAGATGTTAGTCACCATTAACGTCATCGTCTAGCATGTGAGACGTGACCACCGCCTCTGACACCCCTACCCGCAGCCGGCGCAACAGGCGCGCGGAGATCCTGGAGGCGGCCGCCCGGCTGTTCGCGGCGCGCGGTTTCCACGGCGTCTCGATCGAGGACATCGGCGCCGCGGTCGGCGTCTCGGGCCCGGCCCTGTACCGCCACTTCGACGGCAAGGACGCGCTGCTGTCGGAGATGCTGCTCGACGTCAGCTCCCGGCTGCGCGAGTCGGCCGTCGCCGTCGTGACCCGCTCGGCGGGCCCGGAGGAGACCCTGGACGCCCTGCTCGACGTGCAGATCACGTTCGCGACGGACCACCCGGCGCTGATCACCGTGCACGACAGGGAGCTGGGCAACGTGCCGGAGCCCGCCCGCCGGCAGATCAGGCGGCTGCAGCGGCTCTACGTCGAGGAGTGGGTGACGGTGCTGGCCGAGCTGCACCCCGCCTGCCCGGCGGCGCGGCTGCGCGCGGCCACGCACGCGGTGTTCGGCCTGCTGAACTCGACCCCGCACAGCGCGGGCGAGCTGCCCGCGCAGGACATGCGCCCGATGCTGCACACGATGGCCCGCGCGGCCATTGCCGCCTGCGCCCGTTAAGGCTTATTAACTTCCAGCGTTCGCCTTGTTGGCTCAACTATCTAGATATATCGTCACAATATCTCGATAGTTGGAGGCGATCATGCACGACCATCCCGACTACTGGGACGCCCCCCTGTCCCCGCCGCCGCCCCCCTTCCCCGGCCCTTTCCCGCCGGGAGCGCCACCCCTGCCCCACCACGTCGTCCACTGGGAGCAGGCCACGCCCCGCATCCGCCGCGGCGACGTCAGAGCGGCCCTGCTGGCCCTCCTCCACGAGGGGCCGCAGAACGGCTACCAGATGATCCAGGGCATCGAGGAACGCAGCCGCGGCGTGTGGCGGCCCAGCCCCGGATCGGTCTATCCCGCGCTGCAGCAACTGGAGGACGAAGGGCTCGTCACCGGGGACGAGGCGGGCGGGAGCCGTACGTACCGGCTGACCGAGCAGGGCCGCGCCCACGCCGCCAGGCACGCGCGGGAGGCGCCATGGGACGAGGTGGCCCGCACCGTCCCCGACGACCACCACGAGCTGCGGCTGCTGTGGGCCCAGCTCAACGAGGCCTTCGGCCACCTGGTCCGCACCGGCGGCGAACGGCAGCTCGCCGAGGCCAAGAAGCTGATCAAGCAGACCCGCAAGTCCGTCTTCCAGATCCTCGCGGAGGACTAGATGGCCGCGGACGCGGCGGTGACCGTACGCGGGTTACGGAAGGCGTACGGGAAGGTCGAGGCCGTCAAGGGCGTCGACTTCGAGGTGCGCCCCGGCGAGGTCTTCGGATTCCTCGGCCCGAACGGCGCCGGCAAGACCACCACCATCAGCATGCTCTGCACCCTGGTCAACCCCACAGGCGGCAGCGCCACGGTGGCCGGGCACGACGTCGTCAAGGCGCGCGACGAGGTGCGCAGGAACATCGGCCTCGTCTTCCAGGACCCCACCCTCGACGGCTACCTCAGCGCCGAGCAGAACCTGCGCTTCCACGCCGAGCTGTACGGCGTACCCAAGGCCGCGGTCGCCGACCGCATCCGCAAGGTCATGGAGATGGTCGCGCTGTGGGACCGCAAGGACGCCAAGGTGAACACGTTCTCCGGCGGCATGAAACGGCGGCTGGAGATCGCGCGCGGCCTGCTGCACTCGCCGCGCGTGCTCTTCCTGGACGAGCCCACCGTCGGCCTCGACCCGCAGACCCGCTCGGCCATCTGGGGCTACATCAACCAGCTCCGCCTGGTCGAGGACATCACCATCTTCATGACCACCCACTACATGGACGAGGCCGAGTACTGCGACCGGATCGCCATCATCGACCACGGCGAGCTCGTCGTCATCGACTCCCCCGAGGCGCTCAAGGCCAGCGTCGGCAAGGACCGCGTACAGATCCAGACCGCCGACGACACCGCCGCCATCAAGGCCCTGCGGGAGCGGTTCGGGCTGGAGGCGGCCGTGCACGAGGGCGCGGTGACGTTCGCCGTCGCCTCCGGCGAGGAGTTCGTGCCCCGCCTGTTCGCCGAGCTCGGCATGCCGATCACCTCCGTCAGCGTCTCGCGGCCGTCCCTCGACGACGTGTTCATGTCCTACACCGGCTCCACGATCCGCGACGCCGAGGCGGGCGCCGACAACATGACGACGTGGATGAGAGCGATGGCGAGGCGATAGCCATGGCCACAGAGGCCATCAGCGTCCGGGTCCCGGCCCGCAGCGCCGGGCACGACCTCCGGGCCGTCAAGATCGTGCTGCACCGCGAGATGCTGCGGTTCGTCAACGACCGCACCCGCATGCTGTCCATGCTCGTCCAGCCCGTGCTCTGGCTGTTCGTCATGGGGACGGGGCTGGGGTCGCTGGTCCGCGGCTCCATCCCCGGCGTCGACTACCGGACCTTCATGTACCCGGGCATGATCTCCATGACCGTCATCATGACGGCCATGTTCTCGGCCGGGTCCATCGTGTGGGACCGCGAGTTCGGCTTCCTGCGCGAGATGCTCGTCGCCCCCGTCTCCCGCAGCGCCATCGTGGTCGGCAAATGCCTCGGCGGCGCCGTCGTGGCCGTTGGGCAGGGCGTCGTCATCGTGGCCATGGCCGGGCTGGTGGGGGTGCCGTACGCGCCCGGCCTGATCGTCACGCTGCTGCTGGAGATGTTCCTGGCGGCGTTCACCATCACCGCCTTCGGGGTGACGCTGGCCGCCCGGATGAAGAACATGCAGACGTTCTTCGGGCTCATGCAGATGGCGATCATGCCGATGATGTTCCTGTCGGGGGCGATGTTCCCGCTCGCCAACCTGCCTTCGTGGCTGCACGTGCTCACGGTGGTCAACCCGATGACGTACGCGGTGGATCCGATGCGGCAGGCCGTGTTCGCCTACCTGGACGTGCCGGCGGTGGCTGAGGCGGTGCTGAATCCGGGGGTGCGGTGGTTCGGGGACTTCCGGGTGCCTGTGGTGCTTGAGCTGGGGATCGTGGCGGGGTTGGGGGCGGTTCTGCTGGGGGTGGCCGTGCTTCAGTTCAGGAAGGCCGAGTAGGTCTAGGTTCCGTTTACGTATCCACCTGCGGTCGATCTTGTACGGAGGGTAGCTTTCCCGATGTGCCGCGCGGCTCGCCCCCTTCTCCCTCCGAGCATAGGAGAGCATCCGATGTTGGATCTCCAAGAGAAGTACCTTGACCTGGAAGCCAGGGTCGAAGCCCTCGAAGGGGCTACTGTGCGCATCGACAAGCTCGGCGAGCAGGTAGGCGAGCTGACGCAGCAGGTCGGCGATCGGCTGGATGAGGTCGACCATCGCGTCTCGCTGCTCGGCAGCCAGATCGACCTGCTCAGGACGAGCACCTACGAGTCGAGCGACGGCATAGCGAAGATCCTCAAGGACAGCAGCCGCCGCGACCTACGGATCGACAAGGTGGAGAAGGGGCTCGACAGGATCGAGGCACTCCTCGTCCGCATCGACGCCAAACTCCCCGACGACCAACCCGCCTAAAGAACCTCCACAAAGAACAAGGCCCGGGGAGGTGCCCCCCGGGCCTGGTTCCGTCACTCGGACGATCAGCGCTTCACACGCACATAGTCCGTACGACTGTGATCACCATAGGTGTCCGCGTCCCCGCGGAACACGAACTTCCAGTGCCCCGACTTCCAGGCCTTGGCCTTGGTGTAGAGCCGCCCGCTGTCCCCCGACGAGGTCGTCTTCACGAACTGCCACTTCTTGGACCCCAGCGGCTTGAAGAACAGCGCGACCTTGCCCGAGTACCCCTCCCACGAGCCTTCGTCATCGATCTGCAGCAGGCCCCTGAACTTCAGGTACTTGCCGCGCTTGACCGGCTCAGGGTAGGCGTTGAACTTGATCAGCCGCGTGTCGGCCTTCTCCTCCGTAGGAGGCGGGGCGGGCTGGTCGACCTTCACCCAGTCGGCCCGGCTGACGGTGCCGTTGACGCCGCGCGTGCCGCGGTACTCGGCGCGCCACCAGCCGGAGGTGACGGCGGCGGCGGAGGCGCTGAAGCGGCCGTGGCGGCCGGTGATGTCGCTGGTGACGTACTCCCAGCGGTCCGAGCCGTCCGCCTTGAAGAAGATCGACACCCGCTGGCCGGCGAGGCCGCCGCGGTCCTCGACGCGCAGGGCGCCGGAGAAGGAGAGCGTGTCGCCCTTGTCGACCGGCTCGGGGGAGGCGTCGAAGCCGGCGATGCGGCTGGCGAGGTTGGCGCGCTTGACGTCCACCCTGTCGGCGTCGCTGACGGAGCCCCTGGCGGTGGCGGTGGCCGCGAACTCGGCGCGCCACCAGCCGGTGGCGTTGGCCTGGACGCGGGCGCCGAACCAGCCGCCGCGGCCGGTGGTCACCTTGGCGACCTGGCGGTAGTCGTCCGTTCCTCGCGCGCGGAAGGTGATGGAGACGCTCTGGCCGTCGTAGCCCTTGCCGTCGGCGAGGAGGCGGCCGTTGACCCGGATGGTGTCGCCCTTGTCGACGAGGTCCGGGCTGGCGTCGAAGTCGCCGAACTTGGTGGTGAGTGCCCTGACGACCTCGAACGAGCCGGACTGGGTGACCTCCCCGCCGTCGCCCGAGGCGGTGGCGGCGTAGTTCCACTTGCCGACGGCGCCCGGGCCGAAGGACTTGCTGCCCGTCCACTTCAGGCCACCGGTGACCTGCGTGGACGCGACGTTGACGGTGTCACCGTTGAGCTTGAGGCTCGCCTTGGTCGCGTTCGTGGTGGTGAAGGTGAACGTGACGCTGACATCGCTGTCGAAGACGACGGGCGCGGCCGGGCTGAGCTCGACCTTGGTGATGGTGGGGGTGGGGGCCGCCGACGCTGCGGGCGTGCCCAGGGCGATCGCCCCGGAGATGCCGAGCACGAAGGCGAGGGCGGCGACACGGATGCGTTGTAACATGCGGGTTCCTTTCTGGAGACCCCAGTGGTTCAACGCGGCATTGAGGGTGCCACGTGTGCACTACAAGTAGACGTGCATGCCGCCGATGAAGTTGTGATTTCTGACAAACAGTTATCGATCAGGGTCAAGAGGACCGGTCCACAACATGTCACCGGCGTCCGGCAGACGTCAGGGCCGATCAAAGACATAATCGATGCTGTGGCGCGCGACACAGTTGAGACTCATTTCACCGAGACGGTTTCGACGATCGAGGCGGGCCCCCCGCGAGATCCGGGGTCCCCGGTCCGCGAGGGCACGTCCCTGACCGGGGAACAGTGCCGCTCGCTGTTCTGGCGCCAGCTCGACAGCAGGCTGCTCGACATCGCGGCCCGCTGGCTGCGCGAGCGCGACGAGGGCTACTACACGATCGGCTCCGCCGGTCACGAGGGGAACGCGGCCGTCGCCGCCGCCCTGCGGCCCACCGACCCGGCGCTGCTGCACTACCGTTCGGGCGCGTTCTACCTGACCAGGTCCGAGCAGGCGGGCCGGGTGCCGGAGCAGGGCATCCGCGACGTGCTGAAGGGCCTGAGCGCCGCCGCCGACGAGCCCATCGCGGGCGGCAGGCACAAGGTGTTCGGCCATCCCGACCTGGCCGTCATCCCGCAGACCTCCACGATCGCCAGCCACCTGCCGAGGGCCGTCGGCGTGGCGTTCGCCATCGAGCGGGCCCGCGCGCTGGGCGTGTCCGGCGCGTGGCCGGACGACGCGATGGCGGTGTGCAGCTTCGGCGACGCCTCGATCAACCACGCCAGCGCCCTGTCCGGGCTCAACACCGCCGCCTACGCCACCTTCCAGGGGCAGCCGCTGCCGCTGCTGTTCGTGTGCGAGGACAACGGCATCGGCATCAGCGTGCGCACCCCCAAGGGCTGGGTGGAGGCGGCCGCGCGGCGGCCCGGCATCGAGTACATCGCCGCCGACGGCTGCGACCTGGCCGCCGCGTACGACGCCGCCGTCGAGGCGGTCCGGCACGTACGGGAGCGGCGTGCGCCGGTCTTCCTGCACCTGTCGACGGTGCGGCTGATGGGGCACGCCGGGTCCGACGTCGAGTCGGCGTACCGCACGCAGCGCGAGATCAGGGCCGACCTGGAGCGCGACCCGCTGGTGCGCACGGCGGCCCTGCTGGTGGAGGCCGGGCTGATCACGCCCGGTGAGCTGCTCAAGACGTACGAGTCGGCGCGCGAGCACGTCCTGAAGATCGCCGAGGAGGCGGCGCGCAGCCCGCGGCTGAGCTCCGCCAAGGAGATCATGGAGCCGATCGCGCCCCGCAAGCCGGACCTGATCGCCAAGATCAGCCCGATGGCGGCCACGGCGGCGGTCAGGGAGAAGGCGTTCGCCGGGGCGCTGCCCGAGGACGACAAGCCGATGACGCTGTCCCAGGCCATCAACCGCACGCTCGCCGACGCGCTGGCCGTCTACCCGGAGATGACGGTGTTCGGCGAGGACGTCGCCAAGAAGGGCGGCGTGTACGGCGTGACGCGCGGGCTGCAGAAGCGGTTCGGGGCGGGGCGGGTGTTCGACACGCTGCTCGACGAGCAGGCCGTCCTGGGGCTGGCGCTCGGGGCGGGCGTGTCGAAGCTGCTGCCGGTGCCCGAGATCCAGTACCTGGCCTACCTGCACAACGCGCTCGACCAGATCCGCGGGGAGGCGGCCACGCTGTCGTACTTCTCGCGCGGCGCGTACACCAACCCGATGGTGGTGCGGGTGGCCGCCTACGCCTACCAGAAGGGGTTCGGCGGGCACTTCCACAACGACAACGCGGTGGCGGCGCTGCGCGACATCCCCGGGCTGGTCATCGCCTCGCCCGCGCGTCCCGACGACGCCTCGTCGATGCTGCGCACCTGCCTGGCGGCGGCGCGGACCTCGGGGTCCGTCTGCGTGTTCCTGGAGCCGATCGCGCTCTACCACACGCGCGACCTGTTCGACGCGGGCGACGGAGGGTGGCTGGCGCCGTACGCGCCGCCCGCCCGCTGGGCGGAGACGCACGTGCCGATCGGGCGGGCGCGCTCCTACGGCGACGGGCGCGACCTGACGATCGTGACGTTCGGCAACGGGGTGCGGATGAGCCTGCGGGCGGCGGTGCGGCTCACCCAGGAGGGGTACGGGTGCCGCGTCCTCGACCTGCGCTGGCTGGCGCCCCTGCCGATCGACGACCTGCTGCGGTCGGCCGAGCTGACCGGGAACGTGCTCGTCGCCGACGAGACCCGGCACAGCGGCGCCGTCTCGGAGGGGGTCGTGGCCGAGCTGCTCGACGCCGGGTTCACCGGGAAGATCGGGCGGGTCACCTCGTCCGACAGCTTCATCCCTCTCGGCAAGGCGGCCGATCACGTGCTGCTGTCGGAGGAGGAGATCGAGCAGGCGGCCCGCAAGCTACTGGGTTGACCTGGCCACGGCGCCCCTGATGCAGGCCGGTTTCGACCAGGCGACCGTGGAGCTCTCCGAGATGCGCAGCGGGACTCCTACCAGGAAGCAGTAGCCGGTGCCGGGGTCCAGGCCGGTGACGCGGGTCGAGGTGGTGCCCTGGGACAGGGGGGTGATGGCCTGTTCGCCCTTCTTGACCGGGGAGTGCTGGACGACCACAGGGTAGTCGCGGGCGCCCGCCGGGAGTGACCAGCGCAGCTCCACCAAGGCGCCCTGGTCGGCGGTCACCTTGACCTGGCGGGGGGCGAGGGCTGCCACCTGCTCCTTGCCGATGGGCTGCTGTTGCGTGGTGGTGGTCTGCGGCTGGGCGGTGGTCTGGGTGGAAGGTCGCATCGAGAGGTAGACGGCTGCGGCCGTGCCCGCGAGCACCACGGCCGCGGTGGCGCCGCCGATCAGGATGAGCTTGCCGGTGCGGGAAGGGCCGGGGGCCGGGGGGATGGTGGGGGTGGGCGGGGCGGGTACGTGGGTGCCGGGGAAGGGCTGACCCGTGGCGGGAGAGGGCTGGGGTCCAGGGAGGTGGCCGGCGGCCGGGGGCAGGTGGTGGCCGGTGCTCGGGAACGGGGTGTGCGCGGGCGGGGCCGGCGCTGGGGCGGCGTCCTGGCCGACCAGGTCCGTGACCGGCAGGCCGAGCTGCGCCTGCAGGCCCTGGAGGTGCCGGGCGAGCTCGCGCGCCGACCCGTACCGCGTCTCCGGCTGCTTGGACATCGCCCGCATGATCGTCTCGAACACCGCCCCCGGCACGTCGGGCCGGTTGATCGGCGGCGGCTCCAGGCTGAGCACCCGGTACATCAGCGGCGCGATCGACGGGTCGGACGGGTTGTGGAAGGCGGGCTGCCCGGCCAGCAGATGGTAGAGGGTCGAGCCGAGCGAGTAGATGTCGGTCGAGGCCGAGTGGGGCTGGCCGGTGAGGACCTCGGGGGCGGCGTGCAGCGGGGTGAACGCCTGGGAGGTGGCCGAGATCTCGGCGGAGTCGACGACCCGGGCCACGCCGAAGTCGGCGATCGCGGGCTCGCCGTACCGGGAGATGAGGATGTTCTGCGGTTTGATGTCGCCGTGCAGGACGCCGGCGTCGTGGACGGCGGCGAGCGCGCCGGCGAGCTTGACGCCCGCCCGCAGCAGGTCGGGCAGCGGGAGCGGCCCCTCCTTGCGGATCTTGTCGCGCAGGGAGCCGTTCTCGAAGAAGTCCATCGCGATGTACGGCTTGCCGGAGCGGGTCACGCCGGTGTCGAAGACGGTCACGACGTTGGGGTGGCCGGTGAGGCGGCCGGTGAGCTGGAGTTCGCGCTGGAACCTGCGCATCGTGCGCTGGTCCACCCGGTCCACGGACAGGACCTTGAGCGCCACGACGCGGTCGAGGCGTTCCTGGTAGGCGCGGTACACGACGGCGAACCCGCCCTGGCCCGCCTGATCGAGTACCCGGTAGCCGGGCGCGTCCTCGACTGGCAGCACTCCACTCTCCCCCTGTTGCTGAGGAGTTTAGTGCGAAATATCGGGACTAGAGCGGGTTCATCAGGTACGCGCCGAACACCACGGACGTCAGCGACACGAGCAGGAAGAAGAACACGTAGAACCCGCCGGGCAGGAACGTCAGCCGGGCGAGCTGGTCGGCGTCGGAGTCCCTGGCCTGCCTGCGACGCCGCTTGTACTGCAGCTCGAAGATCGGCCGGATCCCGCCGAACAGCAGGAACCACACCGCGACCAGGGCCACGACCTGCTGGATGTCGGCCGGCGCGTACATGATGAGGGCGAACACGGCGCCTCCCGTGACCAGGAGGATCAGCGCGCCGTACAGGTTGCGGATCAGCAGCAGCATGCAGACCAGGAGCAGCAGCACGCCCCAGATCAGCAACGTGATGCGGCCCTGCTCGGTCAGCCAGGCGGCGCCCAGCCCGAGCAGCGGGGGCGCCAGGTAGCCGGCGAGCGCGGTCAGGACCATGCCGGGCCCGGTGGGCCTGCCCCTGGTCAGGGTCACGCCGGAGGTGTCGGAGTGCAGGCGGATGCCTTCGAGCTTGCGGCGCGTGAGCAGCGCCATCAGCGCGTGGCCGCCTTCGTGGGCGATCGTGATCAGCCCTCTGGACACCTGCCAGGGCATCCGGAAGCCGACGATCACCAGCGCGACGAGAGCCGAGACCACCACGACCCAGGGGTCGGGGTCAGGCTGAACCTTGATCAGGTGGGCCCAGAACGTGTCCATCGAGGAGAAACCCTAACCGGTCGGCATCCTGTCTGGGACGGGTTGCGTCCTGGAGATAATCACCGGGGTACCTCTCCTGAATCGAGTGTCAGCATGGAACTTGGACTGCCTGGGCGGCGTGGTGACGACTGACGCGGACGTACCGGCCTGGTGGGCGCGGCTCGGGCTGCCCGGGCTGATCGACCTGCACGTGCACTTCCTGCCCGAACGGATGGAGCGGCGGGTCTGGCACCACTTCCGCCACGGCGGGCCGCTGATGGGCGGCGGGTGGCCGATCACCTACGAGTGGCCGGTGGAGCGGCGGGTCGCCCGGCTGCGCGAGCTGGGCGTGCGCACGTTCCCGGCGCTCGCGTACGCGCACCGGCCGGACATGGCCGCCGACCTCAACGCCTGGACCCTGAACTTCGCCCGCCGCACCCCGGGCTGCCTGCCGTCCGCGACCTTCTACCCCGAGCCGGACGTCGCCGTGTACGTGCGGCGGGCGCTCGACGACGGGGCCCGGATCTTCAAGGTGCACCTGCAGGTGGGCGGGTTCGACCCGCGCGCGGCGGAGCTGACGCAGGTGTGGGGGCTGCTGGCGGAGGCCGGGGTGCCGGTCGTGGTGCACGCCAGCTCGGTTCCGGTGCCAGGCGGCTTCGTCGGGGCGGGCCCGGTCGGGGCGGTGCTGCGCCGGCATCCCGCGCTGCGGCTGGTGATCGCGCATCTGGGCATGCCGGAGTACGACCCGTTCTTCGAGCTGGCCGCCCGCTACGAGCGGGTGGCCCTGGACACCACGATGGCCTTCACCGACTTCTCCGAGCAGGGCATGCCGTTCCCGGCCCGGCTGCGGCCCGCGCTGCTCGACCTGGGCCTGGCGGGGAAGGTGGTGCTGGGGTCGGACTTCCCGGCCATCCCGTACGCGTACGCCCACCAGCTCGACGCCCTGGCCCGCCTCGATCTGGGGGACGCCTGGTTGCGGGCCGTGTGCTGGCACAACGGCGCGGCCATGATTCGATAGGGGACGTGAACGATCGGCACGTGGCGCTCATCAGCGCCTTCTACGACGCTCTCGGCCGGGCGGACTTCGCGGCCATGGAGCGCTGTTACCACTCCGAGGTCAGCTTCGGCGACCCCATCTACCAGGAGGTAGAGGGCCGCGACAGGGTGATGAGAATGTGGCGGCTGCAGCTCGGCGTGCGTGACGGGTTGAAGTCGGACTACCGCGACGTGACGGCCGACGACTTCACCGCGACCGCTCACTGGACCTCCCGCTACACCTTCCACAGCACGGGCCGCGAGGTCGTCAACGAGATCGACTCGCTGTTCAGGTTCGAGGACGGCCTCATTGTTCGCCACCACGACGAATTCGATTTCCGTCGATGGTCGAAAATGGCACTTGGCAGGCCACATGGGCTTTTGTTCGGATGGACACCGATGTGGCGCAAGACCATCAGAGATCGCGCGACACAGCAACTCGACGAGATGAGCCCGTCGTAGGGCGGTGAAGGAGGGGCGAATGGCCAGGGTCAAGGGGTTCAGGCGCAGCGGTGACGTACGCGAGGAGGCGCCAGAACACTCGATGGACCCGCGCGCGGCCGAGGAGCGCCCCTACCGGCCCACCGTCATCGACAACGCCATCTACCAGGACGGCGAGCGGGTCGACAACCCCGGCTCGCTCGCCGACGCCTTCGAACGCCTCAAGCAGATGCCGGACGCCATGGCCTGGATCGGGCTGTACCGGCCGAAGGAGTGGGAGCTGGTCAAGCTCGGCGAGGAGTTCGAGCTGCACGAGCTGGCGCTGGAGGACGCCATCGTCGGCTCCCAGCGCCCCAAGGCCGACCGCTACGGCGACACGCTGTTCGTGGTGCTGCGCGCCGCCCGCTACCTGGACGAGGTGGAGGAGGTCGCGTTCGGCGAGGTGCACGTCTTCGTCGGGCCCAACTTCGTGATCACCGTACGGCACGCCGAGGCCCCCGACCTCCAGGCCGTCCGCAAGCGCATGGAATCGGACCCCGAGCTGCTGCGGCAGGGCCCGCAGGCCGTCCTGTACGCGATCCTCGACGCCGTCGTCGACGGGTACGCGCCGGTGGTGGCCGGGCTGCAGAAGGACATCGAGGAGATCGAGGTCCAGGTCTTCGGCGGCGACCCGTCGGTGTCGCGGCGCGTGTACGAGCTGTCCGGCGAGGTGATCGAGTTCCAGCGGGCCACGGCGCCGCTCGTCGGCATGATCCACGGCTTCATTGCGGGGGCGCGCAAGTACGGCGTGACCGAGGAGCTGCAGAGCTACCTGCGCGACGCCGCCGACCACGCCATCACCGTCACGGAGCGGATCTCGTCCTTCCGCCAGATGCTGCAGAACATCCTCGTCGTCAACTCCACCCTCGTCACCCAGGCCCAGAACGCCGAGATGGCCCGCATGACCGAGGCCAGCATCCAGCAGGGCGAGGAGGTCAAGAAGATCTCCGCCTGGGCCGCCATCCTCTTCGCCCCCACCCTCGTCGGCACCGTCTACGGGATGAACTTCGACTTCATGCCCGAGACGCACTGGGCCTTCGGCTACCCGTTCGCCATCTTCCTCATGGGCGCGGTCTGCGTGGCGCTCTACACGATCTTCAAACGACGTAACTGGCTCTGATCCCATAGCGTTTCCCGCAATCCCCGCCGGGCCGCCCCCGCCTGCGCTTACGATGCCGTTCGGTCCGGCGTCTCTCCCCTCAACGAGATCGGCTTCAGCGATCGGGCGAGATCAGGGCGGCGATGGCGACACAGGAACACCTCGATGAGGCCAGGCGGCTCATCGAACGTCTGCGCGACCACCACGCGAACGAGGTGGTCGCGCTGGCGCGGCTGGTCGACGCCGGCGCGCTGCGAGGCGCGGCCGGCGACCGGCTCGCCGCCGACCTGCGCGCCTGGGACCAGGGCCTCAAGGACCGCTTCACCCGCGCCCTGTCCCTCCTGGACGCACTCGAACCCGGCGAGGGGGCGTCCTCCCGATGAGCCCCATGGTCGGCATCGACCCCGCGCTGATGACGCGGCTGATCAACGGCCTGCGCCGGGTCAGCGGCCTGATCCCGGAGCTCGACCTCCAGGTGGAGCGGGCGCTGACGTCCCTGGGCCTCCGGGTGTGGGGCCCGTCCGCGCTGCCCGCCATCGCGCGGGAGATGAACGCCCGCATCCCCGCACTCCAGGGCCGGCTCGACCTCATCCTCGCCGAACCCGACCGCCGACCCGGCTCCGACGGCCTCCTCTGGGCGGACGAATCAGCCTGGCTGTCCAAGTCGCCCGACGAGGGCGCCGCCACCGCCGCCCGCCTCGCCCGCCTCCTCCGCGCCGAGATCCCGGACCACGCGCTCGACGCCGAGACCGTGGCCCAGCTCGAACTCCACAAGAACGACCCCTACTTCGCCTTGGCCTTCTTCGGCCAGATCCCGCCCGCCGAGCTGAAGCTCCTGATCAACCAGGCGTACGGCTCGGACCTCCCGCCTTCGGAGCGACCGCTCCAGCGGGACGCCGCCACCCCCGACCGGCTCCTCACCATGCTCAGCACCCTGCTGGGAACGGCCTCACGCGGAGTCGGCCGGACGCGGCCGGGGGACGACTACGCGGCTCGGCTGGTCGAGGGGGTGGAGGATCGGCGGCAGGCGTTCGCCGTGAAGCGGCTGCTGATGGACGGGGAGTTCGAGCCTTCGTTCCTCCTCGCGGTGGTCCGGCGGTTGTACGACGCCGACCTCGCCCATCCACCCGACCTCAGCCTGCCACGGGACGCCTGGACCATGCCCGGCGCCCGGGACGCCCTTCCCGGCGACCTCAGCCCCATGGGGGCGGCCCTGGTCGCGCTGGCCCATCATCCTGCCGTGGCGCAGGACTTCCTCACCGATCCGGAGCGTCGGCCGTTGGATTATTTGATGCGGCGGCATGTTTGGGAGGGGGAGGCCGATGGGGATCTTGGGTGGGCCATTGAGGTTGCCGCTACGGAGATTCGGGATCATGAGGTGCCGGTGGGTGGGTCGCGGGGGTACAAGTCGGCGTTGATCGCCTCCTGGGCGGTCCGGTTCTGGAGTGGCGCCAAGGTTCAGGCGAATCTCCCGAACACCCGCGCCAACCTCGGCAACGTCCTGGCCCAGTACACAGGGGACGTGCACCGCACCACGCGGGCCTTCAGCGAGGAGATGGCGGGCGTGATGGCGGATCAGGACGCCGACAAGAACCTGCGAGGCGCGGAGCCGTACGGCGCGCTGTTCGACGCCAACGGCGTCAAAAGGGCGATGACCTGGGCATTCGAAGACGAGGGAGCGTTCCGGACCGTGGTCGCGGCGCACGGCATGTACGCCGGCAGAATGCTGGACGAAGTCGCCGGCAAGATCGCGATCGAGGTGCGGGCCGACTTCGCGGAATGGCGGAAGTCGCATCCGGGGGCCACACCAGAGCAACTCGACGCCGCACGGCAGGACCTCCTCGAGGAGTGCATGAGCCGCGGCGGCGGCTCCGAGTTCACCCGGGCGACGCGTGATCTGAGCAGGACGACCTGGCTGATCACCGATGCCGCGAACATTTCCGACATCGCAGCGGCAAAGGCGACCGACGCGCGCTTCGCGACTTTCAAGGCCATGACCGAGAAGGTCGCGGGGCTGGCTCCAGGGCCACAGGGCAAGTTCTTCGGACTTCTGGTGGACGAGGCGAAAAGCCTGATCTTCGGCACGATGAAGTCCAACCACGAAGAAACAGCCCGTACGGACGCGGACAGCGCGACGGGATTGGCCAAGCACATGTTCGCCGATCTCACGGCGGCCACGATGATGCGTCACGACTTGTTCGGCGACGGTTCCGTACCGGCCGCGACACACCCGTACAAGCACAAGGACTTCTCCCCAGGCTCGGACGGCCACTTCCTGGTCGATGGCAGGATCAAGCCATGGGCAGAGATGACTGCCGAGGAGCGCAGGTCCTACGACGAATGGCTGTCGCTGAATGAGACCGGCCGTGTCTTCGGCCCACCGGGCGAAGCCATCGAGATCGGTTTCGAAAGTGCCGAGAAGTACTACTCCCAGAGCGGCTCATGAAAATCAGACCGTCGATACTCGGCATCCTTCTCCTGACGGCCGCGTGCACGTCTCCCGCTCCGCCGCCGGACAGCCGGCCGCTGGGTGATGTGACCGCGTCTCCACAAGAATGCGATCTGATCTCGGCGGATGCGATCAGGATGGCGACGGGCCTCACCTCCTACAAGGCGTTCGGCACGAAGACTGACATGGGCCGGGATTTCGAGTCATGCACGGTGAGCGCGCGTTCCGGTCAGAGGGATGAGAGCGGGCTCATGATCGAGGTTTTCGAGCCTCCTCCCGCAAGCCGTGAAGGCTTGGAGAACACCAAGAAGGTCAACCACGGGCACGACCTACCCGACAGCTTGGGGCCGGGGTTCGCAGCGCGACGGAAGAACGCGCAGGACCGGACCATCGCCTTCGTCTACGGATGGACGCCCGACTACCGGCGCCTGCTCACCATCAGCATCATCCAGAACGCCCCAGGCCGAGACCCCCTGGCGGACGCCACCGAATTCTTCCGCCAGCTCAAACCACACCTGCTGCCCAACCTCACCCAGGAAACCCGGCCAAAGCCCGCTCAGCCTCGCTGACGGCATGCCGCAGCTCCTCCACATAAGTCCCCAGCTCCTCAGGCGCGAACCGATCCGACGGAATGGAGATCGACAGGGCCGCCACCGCCACCCCGCCCCCGTTACGCACCGCGGCCCCCACGGCCGACACCCCCCGTTCGGTCCCCTCGATGTTGAGGGCGAGCCCGCTGAGTCTGATCTCGTCGAGTTCGCGGGTCAGGGCCGCGCGATCCCGGGGGGTGAGGTCGGGGTAGAGGGCCAGGACCTCGTCCGGGGGCAGGGCGGCGAGGAGGGCTTTGCCGCCGGAGGCGAGGCGGGCGGGGAGGATGGTGCCGCGGCGGTCGGTGACGTGGCGCAGGCGCGGGCATTCGACGCTGTCCAGGAAGCGCACCTCGGTGCCCACTCTGACCATGAGGTTGACGGTTTCCTGGACGCGGGCGCAGAGGGATTCCATGGCGGGGCGGGCGCGGGCGCGTAGGTCGCGCAGGGCGGAGCCGCCGGGGATGGCGGGGGCGGAGGCGAGGAAGGGGCCGGGGAGGTAGGTGTGGTCCTCGTCCCGTACGGCGAAGTCGCGGTAGACCAGCATCGACAGCAGCCGGTGCGCGGTGGAGCGGGCGATGCCCAGCTCGCCGGCCACGTCGGTGACCTGGACGCGGCCGCGGTCGCGGAGCATGTGCAGGACGAGCAGCGCGTTGTCCACCGAGCCCAGGGCGTACGGGGGCCTGTTCTTCACAGCAGGATGCTAGTACCGCCCCGGCACGATGACCGTCAGAACGCTCGGCGCCTCGGGGGACAGGACGGTGACGGCTTCGGCGGTGCGGAGGTAGCCGGTGGAGACGAGGGCGGGCCGCACGGCGAGGCCCTCGCCGGGGAACTGCAGCACCGTGACGTGGAAGCCGCCGGGGTCGCGCAGCACCACGGCTCCGTCGCGCCGGGAGGCCACCTCGAAGGCCGGGTCGAAGTGCCACAGGCTGCGCAGGGTTCCTGAGGCGACGGTGTCGAACACGGCCACCGTGTCGGGGTCGTGGTTGACCGTGACGCGGCGGGTGCGGAGCGGGCCGTAGGCGTCGTCGGCCAGTTCGTACGTCTGGCTGGACGGGCCGATGGAGGAGTGGAGGAGGTGGGTGGGCGTGCCTGGGCGGAACGTTCCTGTGGTCGGGATGGGGACGTTGTGGGCTTGCGGGGAGCGGGTCCAGTCGGTGTAGCCGGTGCGTTCGTAGGAGTGGAAGCCGCTCTCCACGAGGATGCGGCGGCCCTGGGCGGAGTAGGTGAGGCCGAGGTGGTCCTCGTGGCCGTGCAGCCGCCGTCCGGGGCCGAACCTGATCGAGTAGTACGCGGCCGAGGGGTCGTCCCAGGCGCTCCTGCCGAACACGTATCCCCCGTCGAAGACCCGCACCAGCGGCCCCTCGTGCGCGAACCCGTCGGCGCGGGCGTCGGCCGGGCTGTCGCCGATGGGGACGAGGGTGCCGTCCGGCTGGGTGGCGTGGGCCACGTACGACTCCAGCGCCCGCCGCCTGGCCACCAGCCGTTCTGGCACCTCGGCGCCGCTCTCGCGGATGGCGCGCAGGGCGACGCCGAGGCGGCGGTGCACGTACAGGCCGTAGCGCGGGGCCTGCTCGTGCAGGACGCCCTGCGCGTCCACGGCCAGTTCGGCCGAGGCGGTCATCCGGCGTACGGCGAGGTCGCGCCAGCGCGCCCGGCCCAGGCGGCAGCCGACGACGAGCAGCGCGATGTCCTGGTCGAGGCCGTGGTTGTGGCCTTCGCGGTAGAGGGACGGGTCGGCGAGGACCTCGCCGTGCTCGGCCAGGCTGTCCCACAGGCGGGGGGTGTGGACGTGCTCGCTCAGGCACACCAGCGCCGGGGCGCGCAGCGCGACCGCGTGCTCGGCCCACGCCCACGGGCTGACGCCGGCGCCGTGGCGGGGGTTGGCGTCGATCCAGTCGTCGGTGACGGCGCGGGCGCGGTCCAGGCACGCCTGGTCGCCGGTGCGTTCGTAGGCGGACACCAGGCGGCCCATCCAGCGCAGCGTGTGCAGGTGCAGCGCCCAGGAGCGGTTGCCGTGCGGGTTCGCGGTCCAGTCGACGGGGGTGGTGAGCCGCACGGGCGGCAGTTTCACGAACGTCACCAGGCCGTCCATCACCTCCTCCACCTTGATCGCGGGGAACTGGTCGCTCAGGCAGATGGCCTTGCCTGAGGTCGTGCGGGCACGCCAGAACACGTCGTTGCTCCTGTTCGAGGGCGCGCGGAACCCACGCGCGGCGCCTGCGGGGTCAGCGGGGGCCTTGGTCGGTCCAGCCGGCGGTGAGGACGAGCTCGGAGCGGGTGCCGTCCTCGCTGGACAGCACCTGCGAGGTGGCCGGGTCGATGATCAGGGTGCGGCGGACGCCGGTGGGCAGGGCGAAGGAGAACGCCTCACCGTCGCGTCCCCGGTCGTCCGTGGCCGTGCCCAGGTAGCGGACCTCGGGCAGGTCGGCGAGCGCGCGGTAAGCGGCGGCGCGCACGCCGGGCGGGGACGGCTTGGTCCACAGCAGGCCGCCGAGCGCGTCGGCGAGCAGCCCCCGCGAGCCCGCGGGCAGCATCGCGGCGACCCGCTCGCGCAGCTCGGCGGGGTCCGAGGGGAGTGCCTGGATCTGGTCGAAGCTCAGGTCCCGCCCGGCCATGCTGAACGGCGAGCGGCCGGTGACGCGGGTGACGCGGCCCTGCTCCGCGGTCCACGCCCCGCCCTGCCGCGTGACCCACAGGTCGGTCTCCCTGACGCCGTCGTACACCTTCTTGACGTGCCAGTACGTGCCCCGCGACGTGGCGGACGCGGCCGAGGTGGCGGCCGTCAGGAGGATCTCCCTGCCCGTGTCCACGGGCTGCTCGCGGGGGATCAGGAGGAACAGCGCGAGGGCCGCGGCGGTCGCGGGGATCATCGCCAGCCAGGACAGGCGGCGGCGCCGGCGGCGGACCGTGATGCGCCGCCACACCCGGGTCTGCGCGTGCGGGGCCGGCTCCGGCCTGCCGTACAGCTCGCGGATCAGCTCATCCATCGCCCCGCGCCTCCTCTACCAGCCGGCCGCGCAGCTTCTTCCTGGCGCGGCTCAGGCGGGAGCCGACCGTGCCGTACGGGATGCCGAGCGCGGTGGCGATCTCGTCGTGGCTCAGCCCCGCCAGCGCGACCAGCAGCAGCACGTCGCGGTCGCGCCGGTCCAGCTCGGCCAGGGCGGCGGCCAGCTCGGGGCGCAGGCTCTGGGCGCTGACGCGTACGGCCACCGACTCCTCGTGGCCGGGCGCGTCCGTGTCGGGGCGGCAGCGGCCGAGGGCGCGCAGCGTGCGGGCCTCCAGGCGGCGGTGCTTGCCGATGAGGTTCGTGGCGATGCCGTACAGCCAGGCCCGCACCCCCGCGCGGGACGAGTCGTAGCGGTCGCGCTTGCGGAACGCGGTCAGGAACGTCTCGGCCACGATGTCCTCGGCGATGTCGGGGCCGAGCCGCTGGGCGACGTAGCCGTGGATCTCGCCGAAGTAGGCGTCGAACACGGCGGCGAACGCGTCAGCGCCGTCCAGCGTGTCGTGCGCCGCGGCGGACACGTCGGCGTCGTCCGAGTGGCCGTGCGCCGTCCCCGGGGCGCGGGCCGTCCAGGGCGGCGCCGTGGCCGCGATCGTCTCCCCCGTCATGGGCAACCTTCCGATGTATCAGTGTTCATCTGGTATCACCCGATACACCGGATCGCTTTCACGGCGGTGAGAGGAAGCGCCGCACGTCCGCGATCTCGTCGTCCAGGTCGGGCAGCTCGTCGAACGCCTGCACGCTCACCTCGGTGCCCCTCCTCCCCCACACGCCCTTGATCAGGCCGTTCACCAGGACGGCCGGGCGCAGGATGCCGCCTCCCGGGAACACCTTCCGCGCGTGCTCGGGGGCCAGGACGGGGTCCCTGCTGCGCCAGCCCAGCACGTACTCGTCGAAGGCGGGCACGAGACGCACCAGCGGGGCGTCCTCAGGCGGCGGGGGTGCGGTGCTCAGGGTCCAGGCGGTGCGGGCCTGTCCGAGGGGCAGGCCCGACCAGGCGGCCAGGTCCTCGGGGGTGGCGGGGTGGTGGGCGCGGCGGTAGCGGGTGGCCAGCTCCTTGAGCGCGCGTTCGCGGTCGGGCTCGGGGACGACGGGGGCGCCGAGCCAGTCGGCGGCGTGCACGTACGTGGGCTTGCCCGCGCGTTGCGGGCCCAGGACGGCCAGGCCGTGGCGGGCGGCCAGCGCCACCAGGTGCACGACGCCCTGGCCGCGGGCCCGTCCTGCGAGGCGTTCCTCCAGGTCGGCCTTGGTGAGGGGGCCCTGGCCTTCGAGGGCCCGGGTGATGAGCGGCAGCAGGTCGTCGCCGGTGACGCCCTCCTCGGTCAGGCGGCGCAGGGTGCCGGTGGCGTTACCGGTGAGTGCGTGGATCCAGGGCAGGTCGTCGGCGTGCGCGAAGTGGAGGGTGCCGCGCGGGCCCCACGTCCTGACCAGCTCGCGGGACTGCCAGGCCGCCTCGACGTCCGCCGGGGTGAGGGTGGCGGAGCGGGCGCGGAAGGCGAGCAGGGCCGAGGGGACGTCCTGGGCCTGCACGGCCGCCAGCCGCCTGACGATCTCGCCTGGCGTCAGGCCGGGCGGGCGGTGCAGGAGCTGGGCCGTGACGCTACGCATGTCTCCGATCATTTCAGGAGGAGGCGGGCGCGCAGGCGGGTGAGGAGGGGGGTGCGGGCGCGTACGGCTCCGCGGATGGCGTCGCTGCGCTGCCAGGCCTCGGACGCGGTGGCGTCGGTGACGCCCTCGGGGGCGTACCGCACGAAATTGGAAATTTCGGCCAACGGGTGGAGATGTACGGAGATGTCGCCCGGCTGGCGGGACACCACGTCACCCGCCGTCAGGGCGTGCTCGCCACCGAGCCCGAGGTCGTCGCACGCCTGCCGCCACGCCCCCAGCACCCGCGCCCCTGGCTCGCCGGCGCTGCGGCGGCCGTGCCTGCGCCGCCACGGCACGATCACCACCACGCCCGCGTACGCCACCAGCAGGCCACCCGCCGCCACCGCCGCGAGCAGCCACGGATCGAGACCGCCCGCCTGCTCGCCCTGGTCGGCGGCCTGCGGCTGCGTGGTCTTGGGCCGGTCGCTGCCGCCCTTGGCGAACTCGCCCTCCAGCTTCTCGCTCTCCTCGATCGCCGACGAGGCCACCTCGTGGTCGTCCTTGGCCCCGCTGCGTCCCGGCGTCGGATAGAACGGCCGCCACCCCAGCCCCTCGAACTTGATCTCCGCCCACGCCATGACATGCCCCGACTTGACATGATAAATACCGCCGGACTCCTGTCCTGGCCTGAACCCCACGACCACCCGCGACGGCAGCCCCAGCGTCCTGGCCATCAGCGCGAACGTGGCCGCGAACTGCTCCGACGTCCCCCGGTGCGTGGTCTGCAGGAAGAACTCCAGGCCCTTGAGCGAGTGGCCGGGCGGCGCGGTGACGTCGTAGGCGGCGCTCGTGCGCAGGTAGCTCTGCAGCCGGTACGCCTGCTTGATCGGCTCGTCGGTGCCCTTGACGGCCTGCTGGGCGAGCCTGCGGAAGAGCTGCTCCTGGGGGCCGTCGGGGAAGGCGGTCAGGGCCGGGTCGCGTACGGGGGCGGCGGCCAGCAGGTCCTCCCTGGTGGGCTTCGGCACGCGGGAGGTCACCTCGTAGCTGAAGCCCTTGGTCGGCTTGGTCCTGGCCAGCAGCGACCCGCTGGCGGGGTCCACGGCCAGGCCGCTGACGCCCGTGACGTTCTCGGGGCGTTCTGCGGCGGGCAGCCACGTGCCGGGCAGGCCGTCGAACGTGACCCGCTGGCGCACCACGTCCGCCTCCCCCGTCCACTCCCCCTCGGGGACGCGTCCGCCCGTGGGCTGGAAGCGGGCACCCGACGTCCAGCGGACGCCGTCGTAGCGGTCCAGCACGGCCAGCCGCCAGTTCTGCGGCTCGTCCGCCCTGACCGTGAACAGCTCGCGGTCGGGGATCTGCAGCCACGCCGAGACGCGGTCGAGAGGGCTGACGCTGTCCACGCGGGCGGGCGGGGGGAGGTCGACGTTCTCGCGCGGGTTGTACGGCTCGGCGGCGATGGGCAGCAGCGGGCCCGCCACCAGCGCCAGCGCGGCCAGCGCGGCGGCCACCGGGATCCCCGCCGGCAGCCGGCCCGGGGAGCGGTCGTCCCGGATCAGGGCCAGGGCGGCGATCAGCACGAACAGCGCCGCCGTGACCGGCAGGTTCGAGCCCTCGCCGTCCACGCCCAGCAGCAGCGCCACCCCGAAGACGGCCAGGGCGGGCAAGGCTGCCGCGATCCTCGTCGTGGTGCGGGACAGGGTCTCCGCGCCGATCGTGGCCGCCGCCCAGACCAGGGTGTGGACGAGGACCAGCAGCTCCGGGTCGGGCTGGGCGGGGAGGAGGGTGGTCAGCAGGGCGTGCCAGGCGTTCGCCACGTCGGCGGGGGCGGTGGGGGAAAGGGTGCCGTACAGGGGGATGGTGGTGGCCAGCCAGAGGATCAGGTCCAGGGTCAGGGGCAGCCAGAGGGGGCGGGTGCGGGTCAGGGCTGCCACGACTGCGGGGGCCGTGGCTGCGGGGATGATTGCCAGGAGGAGGTCCGGGCCGGGAAAGACGCGGTGGAAGGCCCAGCCTGCGGTGGCGGCCAGCGCTGCCAGGACGGCCAGAGCCGCCAAGCGCCGCCACAGCGGGCCCGGGGGTGGGGTGGCCGTGGCGGGCTCGGCGCCGCGCTGCTTGGCCGCCCGCCTGCCGGAGGCGCGTCCGGGGGTGCGGGGGACGTCCGGCTGGGTGCCGTGGGAGGTCATGGGCGCGCCTGGCTGCGTGCCGTGCGAGGTGCCGTGGGTCATCGGGACCTCCAGGCCATCGGCAACTCGTCCAAAGACGCCACCGGCACGACCGTCACCCCGGCCGGGCCAGCCGGAGCCGGAGCCGTCCCGACGTACACGCAGATGACGCGATCGAAGCGGCGCCGTACCCCCGCCACCCGCCCCACCTCCGACGGATCCCCCGTCACCAGCACCAGCGACCCCCCGCCCCGAGCCGTCCGCAGCGCCTCCGTGACCCCGGCCGGGCCGGGGCGTACCAGGGCGAGCCGGTCCAGCACGGTCTCGGCGTCCGTCTTCTGGTCGGGCAGCGGCCCGTCGCCGGTCAGGACCCGTACGGGAAAGCCCGCGCGGGCGGCGGCGACGGCGGCCGAGGCGGCGGCGTCCACGGCCAGCTCCGTCAGCGCCCGCGTGTCGAGCAGGACCGTGGTGGTCGGCAGGCTGGCGTCGATGAGCTGGCGGACCATCAGGGTGCCGGTGCGGGCGCTGGACCGCCAGTGCACGTGGCGCAGGTCGTCGCCGACGACGTACTCGCGCAGGGTGTGGAAGGTGACCGTGCCCGCCGGGGCGTTGTCGCTGGTCGGGCCCTCCAGGTGGTGGGCCTTGCCGGACGGCGGGACGGGGAGGGGGACCGTGCGCGGGCGTACCAGGAGGGTGACGGGACGGCCGTACTCGCGGACCCGGCGCGTCAGCCCGAACGGGTCGGCGCGCACCAGCACCAGCGGGCCGACCGGGATGTCTCCGCGGGTTTCGGTGGGCAGCGGGTACGAGACCGTGCGGGCCGCGTTCCTGGGCAGCCTGGGCAGGTCCACGGTGTGCTCGGAGGTGCCGATGCGGTCCTGGGCGCGCAGGCCGGACAGGCCTCGGCTGCCCAGGTTGGTGACGGTCAGTACGGCCACGGCGGCGTCGCCGCGCGGCACCTTGAGCGGGGTGACCTCCCTGCGCACCTCCAGCCGGGGCTTCGGAGCGGTCCACGCCACCGCGGCGGCCAGCGCCAGCAGCGCGCCTGTGGCGAGCACGACCGGCTCGGGGTAGCCGAGCGCGAAGCCGACGGCGTACAGGACGACGGCTCCCGCCAGCGTCCCCCACCCCAGCGGCGTCAGCACGGCGGTCAGCCGCGCGCCCGCGCCGGGCCGCGCGCGCGAGTCCGACGGCGAGAGCTGCGGAAGCGGGCCCGCGGACGGGGACGGCGGGCGCGCGTCCGGACGCGAGTGAGGGGATCGCGCGCTTGGGCGCGGTGGCGAGGGCGCCGGGCGCGGGTCCGTGGACTGCGCGCGTGGGTCCGGGGACTGGGCGCGTGGGGGTGAGGGCGCCGGGCGCGGGTCCGGGGGTGGGGGGTGCACTTAGGCCGCCTGCGGCACCGGCATCCCGGCGAGGATCTCGCCGAGGGCGGCGGCCGGGGTGACCTCGCGCAGCTCGGCCTCCGGGGTGAGGATCAGGCGGTGCGCGAGCACCGGCACGGCCAGCGCCTTGACGTCCTCGGGCACCACGTAGTGCCGCCCCGCCGCCGCGGCCTTGACGCGGGCGGCGCGCAGCAGGGCGAGGCTGCCCCGGGGGCTGGCGCCGAGCCGCAGGTGGGGGCTGGTGCGGGTGGCGCCGCACAGCGCCACGATGTAGTCGTAGACCGGGTCGGCCACGTGGATGCGCGAGGCGAAGTCGATCATGCCGGCCACGTCGGACGACCGGGCCACCACGGGCAGCCGTTCGACCTGCGGCCCCGTCGGCATGCCCTTGAGCACCTCGACCTCCGAGGCGTGGTCCGGGTACCCGACGGAGATCTTCATCAGGAAGCGGTCGAGCTGGGCCTCGGGCAGCGGGTACGTGCCGTCCATGTCGACCGGGTTCTGCGTGGCGACGACCAGGAACGGCCTGGGCACCGGGTGCGGCTCCGCGTCCACCGTGACGCGGCGTTCCTCCATCACCTCCAGCAGCGCGGCCTGCGTCTTCGGGGAGGCGCGGTTGATCTCGTCGGCGAGCACGATGTTGGCGAAGACCGGCCCCTGGTGGAACTCGAACTTCTGGTGCGCCTGGTTGAAGATCGACACGCCGGTGATGTCGCTGGGCAGCAGGTCGGGGGTGAACTGGATGCGCCGCCACTCCGCGTCCACGCTGGCGGCCAGCGACCGGGCGAGCGTGGTCTTGCCGGTGCCTGGGACGTCCTCGACCAGCAGGTGTCCTTCGGCGAACAGGCAGATCAGGGCCAGTTCGATGGCGTCGTGCTTGCCGCGGATGATGCGTTCGATGTTGCCTGCCAGGAGCTGGAAGCGCTGCGCGAACTGTCCGGCAAGCTGCTGCTGGGGTTGCGGCTGCTGCTCGTAGACAGGCGCGAGCTGCTGCTGGGATGGCTGCTGCTCGTAGACGGGCGCAGGCTGGTGGTGGTACTGCTGCTGGTCATAGGCAGGCGCTGGCTGCTCGAAGTGGTCCTGATAGTTGTACTGGGTCAACTGAGTCCCCTTCTCAGTCGGTGCACTCGAAGAGCGGCCCCTCGGGGAAGCCGCCGTCCGGAGTCGCCACCAGGGTGTCGTTCAGGTAGCCGTTGCCGTACTGGCTCTCGATCCGGTTCCAGATGTCGCTGCTCTTGCCGGTCGAGGAGTCGGTGTACGACGTGCCCTTGACCTGGCAGATCACGGTCAGGGTGATGTACTGCCCCTGCGGGATCTTGCCCGCCTCGCCGCTGGCCGACGGCCCCGGCCGGATCAGCGTGTTGGTGTCGTTGTTGCTGGCGTTCTGGTACTGCTGGCGCGGGTAGGCCAGGTCGGCCTCGGCCGTGGCCACGTCGGGGCTCTCCCCGGCGGCGTTCCTGGCCTTGAGCTTGAAGGTGTGCTTCTGGTTGTTCTTGAGCCCGTCCACGGTGAACGACGTGCCCTTGATGGCGCTGTTGGTGGCGGCGCCGGTCAGCTCGTACGTGGTGGCGTCGTCGGCGCCCTCGGGGGCGGTCCAGGTCAGCTCGGCGCCCCGGTTCCTGGCCTTGGCCGCGAACCCGGTGGGCGAGCCGGGCGCGACGCACGGCCGTACCCCCGCGCTGGGCTCCGACTCGACCTCGCCGCCCGGCCAGTGCGCGACGACGGTGAACGTGTACTCGTTCGCGCAGTCGCCGCCCGTGAACTCGAACTGGAACGGCCCGTCCGCGTCCGCCGACTGCGGGGTGGATCTGCCGTCGCCGGAGGTCCGCAGCGTGTACCGCTCGACCTCGCCGCCGTTCGACGGGCTGAAGGTCACGGTCACCTTGCCGGGGCCTGACCTGGCGGTCACGGCTCCGGGCGCGGACGGCGCGGTGGCGGACGGCGTGGGGCTGGGGCTCTTGCTGGGCGCCTCCCTGGTGGGGGTGGCGCTGGGCCGTTCTGAGGTTTTGACGGGGTCGGGGACCGGGTCCGGATCGGGCTCCTGGTCGGGAGGGGTGTCGGTGCGGGTGGGCTCGGTGCGCGGGGTGGGCCTGGGCTTGGGGGTGTTGGACGGTCCCGGTACGTCGGAGTCGTCCTTGTCCACGTCGTGTTTGCGGCCCTCGGGGTCGATGACGACGGCCTTGTCGCCGTTCTCGTCGTTCGCCCAGAGCAGCCCGTCCTTGACGAACACGTCCACCGGGCCGGGCCGCTGCGCCACCTGGAGCGTCGTGGGACGGCCGCCCGCCGCGCTGTCCCAGACGATCAGCGAGCCGCTGCCCTGGTCGGGCACGTACACCTTGGTGCCGAGCACCTGCGGCACGCCCAGCTTGGCCGGGTCGGCGGCGGTGAACTTGGTGCTGAGCACGGAGTTGGAGCCCGTGTCGATCACGACGAGCAGGCCGGAGTCGCCGGGCGCGAGTATCGGCACCAGGGGGCCCTCGGTGGTCGCGGGGGTGAGCGCGCCTCCCCTGGCGGCCTGGGCGACGCCCTTGGGCAGGGTGATCTCGCCGACGCCGCCGTCCGAGCCGATGATCGTGGCGGTGGCGGCCCTGGTGTTGACGACGACGGGCAGGCCGCCGGCGATGGTGATCGACAGCTCCTCGCCGGGCTCGCCGACCTTGACCGGGCTCGCCGCCGTGCCGTTCGTGACGGGGACGACCTGGCCCCGCGCCGTCACGGGCACCCACAGGCGGCCCCCGCCGTCGATGCGGGCCGCGCCGAGCGGCGCGGGCAGGGTGAGTGCGGCGCCGCGGGTGTCGAGGGTGGCGGGGTCGATCTGCTGGACCTTGCCGGTGGCCGGGTCCACGGCGTACGCGGTGTCGCCCGCCATGGCGAGCTGCATCCCGGCCGCGCCGAAGTCGCGGGTCTCGGTGACGGTGAGCTGGCTGGGCTCGACGCGGCTGACGTAGCCGGTGCGGTCGTCCACCAGCAGGACGTTGCCGCCGTCCTGAACGACGCGCAGCTGCCTGCCCGCCTTGTCGTCGAGGTAGCCGTCGACCTCGCCGGACAGGCCGTTGACGTGCACGATCTTGCCGCGGGCCTTGGTCCACAGCCACGCGCCGACGTCGGCCAGCTTGGGGTTGGCGCTGGAGACGCCCACGCCGAACCACGCCGCCGCGGCGACCAGGATCACGGCCGCCACCCCGGCGATCACCGCCGTGGCGCGGTCGCCTCGGAGCACGCTCACTTGCCTACCCACCCGGTTTGTACGACTAGGGAGCGTTGCGCCCCGGAATACCGGGGATCACCCTAGCGCCCGGACGTCCGTTACGTGTATGTACTGGCTGGTAGCCATGGGAGCGCCGGTGCGCGAGTTCCAAGAGTGTCGGTGCGAAGCCGTACCTTAGAGCCCGTGTCCGAACAGCCCCTGACCCTCGACTCCGTCCTCACCGACGAGGCGGTCCTGTCCACCTACCGCCGCATGTTCGCCGCGCTGGCCCGCGACAGCGGGGCGGTGGTCGACGATCCGGCCCTGGTCGACATCGCCGAGACGCTGTTCGCGGCGTTCGCGGAGGCGGGTGAGGAGTGGCTGACGCACGAGCAGATGCGCTTCGCCTGCCGCGCCTACCCCACCGACCAGTTCGACAACCGGCTGCGCGTGCTCAAGGGGCTCGGCGCGATCCGCGAGGTGTTCCCCAAGCCCAACCAGCTCCGCTACCGCGCCTCGTTCACCAGTGTGGTGGGGCTGATGTTCATCAGAAGGATGATGGACGACGGCGGCCAGTCCGAGATGCACCGGCTGCTCGCCCTCGAAGACCTCAACGTCGCCGACCCGCGCACCACGATGGAGGAGGCCAGGCAGAGCGCGCTCAACCTGGCGCGGGCGTTCCGGCTGTGGGCGCTGGAGCTGATCACGCTCACCACCGGCACCATCGAGGAGCTGCGCGAGCAGGCGCCCAAGCTGTGGGGCACCGAGGAGATCGCGCGGCGCGCGCAGGGCCTGCACGGCACGATCCTGACCCGCTGGCCCGAGCTCGACCGGGTCTGCACCGACCTGCGGGCCGCCATCTACGCCTACAGCGACGCCTCCCGCCGCGCCGCCGGCCGCCTGGCCGACTCGGCGGGCACCACCCGCAACCTGACGCTGCTGCCCACCGAGACGTGGCGGACGTTCACGCAGACCGCGTCCAAGGAGCGCCTCGCGGCCGTCCTCGACGGGTTCGTCTTCGACGCGCCCGCGCCCTGGCACGACCCCGCCGCCATCGCGCGCGCCGTGGACGAGGCGCCGCGGCCCGCGCCCGCCCAGCCCACTCCCCCGCGCTCCACGCTGCCCGACCCTGGCCCCGAGTCCTCGCTCGACTCCACGCCGGGCGCCGCGATCGAGCGGCTCACGCAGATGGCCGAGTCGCTGCTGGGCGACGCCTCGCGGGTGGCGCTCGGCGACGTGCTCGGCTCCGCCGACTGGGTCGCGGCCCGGCGCGTCCTGGCCGACCTGACCACCGTCGACCTGCGGCCCGAGCTGCCCTACCGGCTCACCTGGTGCGACGGGCTGAGCGTCGACCCCGACCGCGAGCCCGCCTGGCTCTCGCACGGCTACCTGGAGCGCAGCTGATGGACCAGCGACAAGCGGCCGTCTCCCACGCGCTGGTGCGCGCCCACGGGCCCGCCCGGCTCGGCGCCGGGGTGCTCGCCGCCCCCGGCATGATCCGGCTGACCAGGCCCGACTCCACCGGCGACGCCCTGCCGGTGTGGCCCGACGGGGTGACGCCGTCCCTGCTGGAGGAGCACCAGGTGGCGCCCGTGGCCGTGGAGCGGTCCGGCGAGACGCGGCGGGTGCTGGCGGCGGTGCTCAAGTGCTGCTGGACCGACCTGTCGGTCGATCCGTGGCCCGGCGACCCCGCGCCGGTCGAGCTGGTGCTCGACACCTACCGGGAGCTGATCGGACGTACCGACGACCTCATGCGCAACTGGGCCAGGGGCGCGCTGCGGCGGCTGCACGACTCCGCCTGGATCGTGATGGACGACGGGGTGGTGCTGCTCGGGCCGAGGTGCGCGCTGTGGCCGGTGGAGGCGCACGCGCAGCTCCAGGAGCTGGTGCGGCGGCTGCCCGAGCCCGAACGGGCGGCGCTGACCGTGGTGGGCGACGCCGAGATCGTCGCGGCGACGCGGCCGGCGGAGGTCCCGGCCGATCCGGTGGCCGGAGGGCGGGTCGAAGGCGGGGCGGCCGAGTTCGACGACCTGCTGGGCGGCTACGACGAGCGGCGGCGGGCGGAGCTGGTGGCGGCGTTCATGGTGGTCGAGCACGCGGCCGAGCCGGTGCAGGAGGCGCGCTTCGCCGCGCTGCGCGACCCGGCGCTGCGGCACACGCTGGGCGAGATGCTGGCCAGGCGCGGCCGTACGCTCATCCAGCACCGCGACCGCTGGACCTCCGGCTACGACGACGCCGTCGCCGGCGCCATCGCCACCCTCGACGCCGCCGGCACGCCCGGCCTGGCGCGCGAGCCGCTCGGCGTCGCCGAGCGGGCAGTGCTGACGCTCGTCCTCGTGCACTCCGTGGCCATCCCGCGCGCCGAGGGGCTGCTGCCGGAGGACTCGTGGCTGTCGCCGCACCCCACGCCGGTCGAGGAGCTGCGCCGGCACACCCAGCTCCCGATCGGCGAGCTGGAGTCCGCGTTCCGTACGCTGCGGCACGCGGGGCTGCTCGGCCAGGTGAAGGCGGGCGAGGAGGCCGGCGGCTACGTGCCGGGGCCGCAGTTCCACCGGCTCACGCCGGCGGCGCGGCGGCGGTTGCAGGAGGAGCTGATCCTGGCGGCGGGGCCCAACACCCCGCTCGCGGCGGCGGTGCTCGCCAGGAGATCGGCCCGATGAGGCTCAGGTTCGTGCTGGACGGAAGGGTTACGGGGGTTTAGGTGTCGCAGGTGGAGAACGTCGTCGGAGACCGGGTGCTGATCGCCATGCAGGCGGTCAACATCTCACGGCTCTCGACCCATCCGGTGCCCACCGTCCCCGGCACGCTCATCGTCGTGGCCGGTGCGGGGCCCAAGGACTCCAACGGGGCGGGCAAGTCTTCCTTCATCGCCTCCATCACGGCGCTGCTCGGTGACGAGCAGTGGCGTTTCGCGTCGGGGGCGAAGGCGGTGTCCGAGCTGCTGTTCAACGCCGAGCTGGCGAGCGGGGCGGGGGCGCGGCAGTGGGCCAGCGCCGATCACGGGTACATCGTGGGGGTGTTCGGGCCGCCGGGCATGAACGGCTTCGAACCGGCCCCTTCGGAGGAAGTGGTGGCGGACGGTGAGGAGTTGTTCGAGGTGCCCGACACCTCGGGCGGCGCGCTCACCGTCTGGCTGAAGGTCAACCAGGAGGCGCCGCACCTGGAGATCCGCTGGCGGGAGGGCGTGCACCTGGCGGCGTCCCCGTCCGAGGCCGAGCGGGTGGCGCGAGCCGACGAGATCTGGGCGTCACTGCCCAGGTCGGCCGGGCGCCGCGACGTCGTGGCCCGCGACCTGACCAAGGTCCTCTACGGCGACAAGGTCAGGTGCGTGTCGTTCCTGTCCACCTCCGTGCGCAGCAAGGTCGCCACCAACCTGCTCTCCCAGCCGCTCAACGAGATCTCCCCCGAGCGCGTCTTCGAGGCCATCGCCGCGCTCACCGGCCTGGACGCCGAGCTGGAGCAGGAACGCGAGGCCCGCCGCGACGAGCACGCCAAACGGGTGCGGGCCGCCCAGGCGGCGGACCGGCTGGCCGAGTTCGAGGCCGAGTCGAAGGCGCTGCTCACCACGTTCGACCGGCGGGACCAGGCGCGCATCCGGCTCGCCGACGCGCTGCGCTGCTGGCGCGGGCGGCAGGCGCGCAAGCTGGCGGACGCCGCGAGCAAGGACGACGCGCTGGCCGCCGACCTCGAACGCCACCGCGCCTCCGGCGAGGCCGCCTCCGAGGCGATCGCCCTGGTCAAGGCCGAGATCGCCACCCTGCGCGAGGACACCCTCGACCGCCAGGTCTCACAGGCCCGCAAGGACCTCTCGGCCATGCAGGCGCGCGCCGCCAAGCTCGACGCCGACCGCGCCGTCGCCGAGAACTCCGCCGACGAGCTGCGCGGGCTGATTCCCGCGCTGGAGGAGTCCCGGCGGTTCGCGGACGGGCGGGACGTGCCTGGGGCCGAGCGGGAGCTGGGCGAGGTGCGGCTGCGGCTCAACGAGGCACTCAAGGCGCTGGGCGTGGCCGACCAGGAGGTGGCCTCCGCGCAGGCCGCCCTGGACGATGCCGAGGGCGGGCCTGCGGCGGCCCAGCTCAACGCGCTGGCGGCGGCGGGGATCGGGGCCACCGGGCTGCTGGATGCGTTGGACGTGGCCGAACAGGCCCGCGACGCCGCCCACACGTCCCCGGGCTCCCGGCTGTCCGGTGCGGGCGCACGCCTGGGCGGCGGTTCCCGTGCGGGTGTCGGTACGGCGGCCCGCGCCGCTGCGGGTGTCGGTACGGCGGCCCGCGCCGCTGCGGGTGCTGGTGGCGGCGCCAGTGCGAGCGACGATGCCAGTGCGAGCGCCAGCGCCGGAACGGGCGTCGGTGCCGCTGGGGGCGCCGGTGCAGGCGCTGGCACTGATGCCGGTGCAGGCGTCGGTGCTGATACCGCCGCGGGCGCTGGTGCCGGTGCGGGCGTCGGTGCCGATGCCGTCGCAGGCGCTGGTGCCGGTGCGGGCGTCGGTGCCGATGCCGTCGCAGGCGCTGGCGCCGGTGCGGGTGATGGGCAGGCGCTGGGTGCGGCGCTCAAGGCGCGCTACGGCAAGGGGTCCGGCACCGCGCCCGAGGTGGCGTCCGAGGTGGCGTCCAGCGCGGCGTCCAGCGCGGGGTCCGGCAGCGTGCGGCTGGGTGGCGGGCTGGCGTTGGGGAAGCTGCGCGGGTGGCCGAACGAGCATGCCGTGATCGTGGACGCCGCCCACCTGGACGAGGCCGCCGCCGCCCTGGCGGAGCTGCCCGGGTCCGTGCTGGTCAGCGCGGCGGGCGTGAGCGTCGTGGGAGCGTTCGACGGGGTGGCGACCGGCCGGGAGGCCCGGATCAAGGCCGCCGAGCAGCGCCTCAACCGGGCCAAGGACGTTCAGGAGAGCGCGGCGCAGGCCGTACACGACGGAGAAGAGGCGGTCGCGCAGGCGCAGCGGCGGCTGGAAGGGGCCAGGGCCGGGGTGCGGCTGGCCGAGGTGGAGGCGAAGCTCGGCGAGCGGCGGGCCAGGCTGGGCGAGCTGAACGCCGCCATCGAGGAGCTGACACCGAAGGTCGCGGAGGCCGAGCGGCAGGCGGGGGCGCTGGACTTTCGCGCGCGTACCAGGGACATGGAGATCGAACGGCTGGAGGGACGCCGGCACCGGCACGAGTCGGAGCGGGCCCAGGCCCGCGAGCAGGAGGCGAAGGTCGGGACGGAGCGGGAGGCGCTCAAGCTCGACGCCTTGGCCGCCGACTGGGGCGGCACGGTGGAGACCGCCCGCGAGTGGCTGGAGGCGCTGCCGGAGGAGGAGCGGCCCAGGGCGGCCGAGGAGTGGTGGCGGGTCGCCGAACGCCACCTCGACCAGGCGTTGCGCGACACGTTCCCGTCGGAGGACGAGTCGGAGGTGCCGGAGGAGCTGCGGTTCCTGCTGAGCGAGCGGGAGGGCAGCACGGCGCGGGAGCAGGCGACGTTCTCGGCGGTGTGCGGGTCGCTGGCGTCGTACCTGCGGGGGCAGGAGGAGTACGAGCGGCACCAGCGGCGGCAGATCGAGGCGCAGATCGTCTCCCGCCAGCGGGACCTGTCGGCGGCGGCCAGGGGCGCGGAGGAGGCGGCCCAGTCGACGGCCGTGCACCGGGCGGCGCTGACGGCGGCCATCAAGGCGCGGCTGACGCGGGTGGCCGAGGAGTTCGACAAGCTCGACACCTCCTACGGCGGTTACGGCGCGACCCTCGAGTTCCCCGTGCCGCCGGCGCCCGCCGACCCGGAGCAGCGCTGGCAGTGGCGGGTGACGCCGAAGTGGCGGCGCGGCGAGGGGCAGGGGTTCGTGCCGTACAACCGTCGGGCCAACACGGCGCTCATGGACGAGAAGGCCGTCAAGCTGGTGTGCGCGGCGGCCATCGCGTCGTCCGGCGGCGGGCACCTGTGCCTCGTGCTCGACGAGCTGGGGCGCAACCTGGGCAAGGAGCATCGGCGGGAGGCGGTGGCGCTGTTCAGGAGGATCGGGGAGACGTACGGGATCACGGTGATCGGGGCGTTGCAGGACGACATGGAGCCGTACGCGATCGACGCCTGCGGGCAGTACATCAAGCTGCGGCGGTCGTCGGACGCGATGCCGTACAACGATCCGCCGGTGATCGTGGGGCATGATCAGCATGCTGAGAGGGTTCGGGCGTTGGCGGCGTACGTGGATCGGGGCACGCCCGCGCCTGCGCCGGCGGTCGTGTGAGCGGGCGTGCGGGGCGCCTCTCAGGCACGCTCGCGCCTCCGCACGCCCGCAGCTCAGGCACCCCCGCATCTAAGGCATGCCTGGATCTCAGGCCGGTCACGCCTCCGCGCCTCGATCCTGGGCACGCCTGCGTCTCGGCACGGCCGTACTCCTACAGGCGTGCCGAAGCGCGGCGGGCGCGTGCGGTCTTACTTGATCGGGGGGCCGGTGTAGGAGGCGCGGAGGCGGAGGAGGGCGCCGCGTTCGTACTCCTCCATGGCGTGCGCCAGCCACCCCGCCACCCTCGCCACCGCGAAGATCGCCTCCCCGGCGCCCGGCACCATGCCGCTGACGGCGGAGAGGGTGGCCAGGGCGAAGTCGATGTTCCGGTCGGGCAGCCGGCGGCGGCGCATCTCCGCCAGCACGGCCTCACCGGCGGCGATGCGCCCGTGCCCCGGTGCGGCCCGCTTGACCAGGTCGTGCAGGACGGCGCCGCGCCCGTCGCCGTTCTTGTAGACGCTGTGGCCGAAGCCGGGGATGCGTTCGCCGCGCCGCACCCGTTCGGCGACGGCGCGGGCGGCGTGGCGCGGCTCGGCGATCTCGGCGAGCAGGCGTTCCGCGCCGTACGACGCTCCGCCGTGCAGGGGGCCGCCCAGGACGCCGAGGCCGGTCAGCACGACCGCGTACGGGTCGGCCTTGGCCGAGGCGGCCACCCTGGCGGCCAGCGTCGAGGCGGCCAGCTCATGGTCGGCGAGCAGTACCAGGGCGGCTTCCAGGGCGGTGAGCAGGGGCGGGGTGGGCGGGTGCGGGCACAGGCGGGACCACAGGCGTTCGGCGATCGAGTCGCCCTGGGGGTCGGTCAGCGGGGGCAGGGCGTCCACCAGGCCGGAGATCAGGCGGCGGGCGGTGGCGGTGACCGAGGCCGGGTCGAGTTGGAAGCGGAGGGTGTCGGAGGCGCCCAGGACTGTGGTGATGACCTGGAGGCGGTCGAGGGGGAGGAGGTCGTCCGGTAGGCCGCGCTGGGCGGTGATGGCGGCGCGCAATCCCTCGTCGGGCTCGCAGCGCCACGGCTCGCCACCCCGTTCTCGGCGCGTGGTCGTGCTCGGCACGCTGCCCCGTTCTCGGTGCGTGGTCGTGCTCGGCACGCTGCCCCGTTCTCGGTGCGTGGCCGTGCTCGGCTCGCTGTCTCCTTCTCGCTGCGTGATCGTGCTCGGCTCGCTGCCGCCTTCTCGCTGCGTCTTCGTGCTCGGCTCGCCGCCCCGCTCCGTGCGCTTCGTTGCGCTGGGCGTGCTGGTGTGGCCTGCGGGCGTCGTCACGGCCGGCTCGTTGGTGGAGGAGGCACGCAGCGTCACGCTCGGCTCCGTCCCTGAGTCGCCGCCCCGCGCCGCGTCTGAGTTGGCGCGCGTGTGCGCATCCGGGTCGTCGGCGCGCCCTGCAGACGTCGTCGCGCCCAGGGCCCCGCCTGCGTGCCAGACGGCCGGGTCGCCGGTCCACAGCCACTCCGCGACCGTCTCGAACGAGGCCGTCCCCGCCAGCGTCAGGACATCGACCCCCCGGTAATAGGGCCGATCCACGCCAAGCGCCGTGACGGCCGACTCGATGACCAGCTCCGGCGGCTGGCTGCGGGGCCGGCCGCGGCGGGCGAGGCGTTCGATCTCCTCGGCCGAGAAGAGGCTGCGCCGCCCGTCCTCACCGTGCCGCCGCCGCAGCACCCCCCGGCTCACGTACGCGTACAGCGTGGCGGGCTTGACGCCCAGCCGTTCCGCCGCCGTGGCCGCGTCGATCCACTCCACCGCCGCCCAGCCCTTCCGAAGCCATGGTTGACGAAAATCAATATTGATCCACGTTGAACGAGCGTGTCAACGTGAGGACATGCCAAAAGTTCACTTCCTCGACGTCACCAACCGGGACGGCGTGCAGACCGCGCGCACCGGCCTGTCGAAGTTCGGCAAGACCATGGTCAACTTCTATCTGGCCAAGCTCGGGGTGGCGCAGTCCGAGATCGGCTTCCCGTTCCTCTTCCACGAGGTTCCGTACGTCCGGGCGCAGGTGGCGCTGGCGGAGGCCGGGGCGTTCGGGGAGCTGAGGCTGTCCGGGTGGTGCCGGGGGGTGGCGCAGGACGTGGAGAAGGCGGCGCCGCTCGGGCTGAAGCACTACAACCTGTCCATCTCGACGTCCGACTACATGATCCAGAACAAGTTCCGCGGCCGGCTGGACAGGGACGCGATCATCAGGGAGATGACGGCGGCGGTACGGGTGGCCAAGGGCGCGGGGGCGCTGACCGTCGGGGTGAACGCCGAGGACGGCTCACGTACGGATGACGGGTTCCTGCTGGAGTTCGCGCTGGCGGCCAAGCAGGCGGGCGCCGACCGCGTACGTTACTGCGACACCATCGGCGGCGACACCCCCGACCGGATCCGCGAGCGCTTCGCCAAGCTGGCCGCCGCCACCGCCATGCCGGTCGAGACCCACTGCCACAACGACCTCGGCATGGCCGTGGCCAACTCGGTGTCGGGCGCGCTCGGCGACCTCGACGCCGGGCAGGACGCGTGGATCAACACCTGCGTGAACGGCGTCGGCGAGCGTTCCGGCAACGCCGACCTGCTGTCCACGATCCTGGCCTTCCGGCACGGGTTCGGGCTGGAGTCCGCGCAGATCGGGGACGCGCTGAACCTGGAGTGGGCTCGCCGGTTCGGGTTGTGGGCGAGTTATGCGCTGGGGCAGCCGCTGCCGTACAACCAGGTGGGGGTGGGGCGGAACGCGTTCGCGCACGAGTCGGGGATCCACGCCGACGGTGCGCTGAAGGATCATGGCAACTACGAGCTGTACGACGAGGCGACGCTGGGCCCGTTCCCTGAGGACTGGCACGCGCGGCCGGGGCGGGTGGTGCTGACCGGCGAGTACGGCGGGAAGGCCGGGTTCCGGCACGTGATGGAGGGGCTGGGGGTGGAGGTGGCCGATGAGGAGGCTTCGTTCCGGCTGGTGCAGCTCTGCAACGCGATGACGGGCAGGCCGCTCACGGACGACGAGTTGCGCCTGATCGCGGCCTACCCGCGGGAGTTGTCGCTGATGTTCCCTGGTTATGAGTGACTCTCACGCGGCCGGGGCCTGACGAGCGTCCGAACCGGCCGGGCGGATGGCCGAGTCGGCCACCGCCTGGCGGAAGTCCTCGTCCGCGTGCTCGATGGCCTCCAGCCGCACCGTCTCCCGCCGGAACACCCCCGCCAGCAGCCAGTCGGCCAGCACCGCGGCCTTGTGCCGGGCGGTCGGCACCCACCCCAGGTGGTAGGCCCGGTGCGCCAGCCACCCCAGCACCCCGGTGAGCCTGATCCGGTACACCTGCGCCACCCCCTGGTGGTGGCCGAGCCCGGCGACCGAGCCGAGGTAGGCGTGCCGGTACGGCTTGAGCCGCCGCCCCCGCACGTACGCGACCAGGTTCCGCCCGAGCAGCTTGCCCTGCCGCACCGCGTGCTGGGCGTTGGGGGCGGTGTACTCGCCGGGCCGGGTCAGGTCGGGCACGGCGGCGCCGTCACCGGCGGTGAACGCGTCCTCGACGCCCTGGACCGTCAGGTACTCGGTGGCGAGGAGCCGCCCGGTGCGGTCCACCGGCAGGCCGCTGGCGGCGGCGAGGGGGCTGGGCCGGCCGCCCGCCGCCCACACGAGGGTGCCTGCGTCGATCTCGGTCCCGTCCGAGAGCACGGCCACCCCGCCGGCGAGCGAGGTGAGGCGGGTGCCGAGCCGCACGTCCACGGCGCGCTCGCGCAGCGCGCCGACGGTCCAGCGGCCGAGGTCGGCGTGCAGTTCGGGCAGGATGTGGTCGTTGGCCTCGACGAGGGTCCAGCGCAGGTCGGCGGGCTCGATGCCGTCATGGTAGCGGACGGCCTCGTCGGCCAGGCCCTGCATCTCGGCCAGCGCCTCCACGCCGGAGAACCCGCCTCCGACGACCACGAACGTCAGCGCCCTGCGGCGGATCCGCTCGTCGTCGGTCGAGGCGGCGGCGGCGAGCTGAGCGAGCACCCGGTTGCGCAGGTGCACGGCCTCGCCGATGCTCTTGAAGCCGACGGCGTGCTCGGCCAGGCCGGGGATGGGCAGCGCGCGGGTGATCGAGCCGGCCGCCATGACGAGGATGTCGTACGCGATCGTCCTGGCCGGGCCCTGGACCGGCTGGAACTCGGCGCTGCGCGCCTCGTGGTCGACTCGGGTGACGCGGCCGGTCAGCACCCGCATGCCCTTGAGCACCTGCCCGAGCGGGGCGGCCACGTGGCGCGGCTCGATCGAGCCGCCGACCGCCTCGGCGAGGAACGGCATGTAGGTCATGTAGCCGCGCGGGTCCACCACGGTGACGGCCGCCTCGCCTGAACGGACGAGCTTGCGTAGCCCCATGGCCACGTACATGCCGACATATCCGCCACCGACGATCAGGATCTGCTTCCCCATTGCCCCGTCTCCTTTCGGGTTCTTCACCCCATGGACGGGACAGCGCCGCCGTTCGTGACACGTTCCGGCGAAAAGTTAGAGTTCGCGGTCGCCGGTCTCCGGCAGGGCGAGGACGCACAGCAGGCTCAGCACCGCCATCGCGGAGACGTACCCGCCGATCGCCATCACACCCAGCCCGCCGGCCTGCATGCCGGTGGCCACGAGCGGCGGCACGGCGCCGCCGAGCACGCCGCCGAGGCTGTAGGCGACGGACGCGCCGCTGTAGCGGTACTCGGTCCTGAACAGCTCCGGCAGGTACGCCCCCATCGGCCCGAAGATGAGACCCATGAGCGCGAGCGCCCCGGCCAGCGCCAGCCCGACCAGCACGATCGAGCGGGTCTCCATCAGCGGGAACATCACCAGCCCCCACACGATCGCCGCGACCGTGCCCCAGATGAGGGTGCGGCGGCGGCCCAGCCGGTCGGACACCAGGGCCGAGGCGACGGTCCCGGCGGCCATGAACACGACGCCGACCATGGTCAGCGCGAGCATCGTGGTGCGCGGGATCTGCAGGGTGTCGGTGCCGTAGGCCAGGCAGTAGGTGGTGGCGGTGTAGAAGAGCGTGTAGGCGATGGTCATGGCGCCGGCGCCGAGCAGGACGCGCCGCCACTGGTGGCGCATGAGGCCGGCGAACGGCACCTTGGCGATGCGGCGCTGGTCCATGGCCTGCTGGAAGACGGGGGTCTCGGAGATCTTGAGCCGCACGTACAGGCCGACGATCACCAGCAGCAGGCTCGCCACGAACGGCAGCCGCCAGCCCCAGCTCTCGAACTGCCCGTCGCTCAGCGTCGCGCCGAGGATCAGGAACAGCCCGTTGGCCACGATGAACCCGGCCGACGGGCCGAGCTGCGGGAACATCGCGTACAGGCCGCGCTTGCCGGGCGGGGCGTGCTCGGTGGCCAGCAGCGCCGCGCCGCCCCACTCGCCGCCGAGGCCGATGCCCTGCGTGAAGCGCAGCAGCACCAGCAGGACGGGCGCGAGCACGCCGATCGAGGCGTAACCGGGCAGCAGGCCGATCAGGACGGTCGACAGCCCCATCACCAGCAGCGAGACGACCAGCATGGACTTGCGGCCGACCCGGTCTCCCCAGTGCCCGAACACGGCCGAGCCGAGCGGCCGCGACAGGAACGCCACGGCGAACGTCGAGAAGGACGCGAGCGTGCCCGCCACGGAGTCCATCTTGGGGAAGAACGCGGTGTTCAGGACCAGGGCCGCGGCGGTGCCGTAAATGTAGAAATCATAGAATTCGATCGCGGTGCCGATGAGGCTGGCCGCCGCGACCCGCGAGCGGCTGGGCGCCGTGGCCTGGGGGGAAGTCGTCATGGTGTTTGTCTCACTATGCGGACGAGCGTCTTGTGAAGCGATACACAGACGCTACCACCTGCGCAATGTCACGTATCACCTTGCAGGAGGACGCAAAAGTGGCCGTCGATCTCGTGATCTTCGACTGTGACGGGGTGCTGGTCGACAGCGAGCCCATCTCCGTACGCGTCGGCACCGCCGCGCTGCGGCGGCTCGGCTGGGACATCGACGAGACCGAGTACGCCGAACGCTTCGTGGGCTGCACGAACGAGTACTGGGCCGAGCAGATCGGCCAGACCCCGCCCGGCTGGCGCGAGCAGGTCAACGCCGACTACGTCGCCGCCGTCACCGCCGAGCTGTGCACGGTCCAGGGCATCGAGACGGCGCTGGAGCAGCTGTCCATCCCCTTCTGCGTGGCCTCCAACGGCCGCCACCGCACCATCCGCCGCAGCCTGGAGCTGACCGGGCTGTCGCACCTGTTCGACGGGCGGGTGTTCAGCGCCGAGGACGTCGCCAAGGGCAAGCCTGAGCCCGACCTGTTCCTGCACGCCGCCGCCACCATGGGGGCCGAGCCCGGACGCTGCGTGGTCGTGGAGGACAGCCCGTTCGGCGTCACGGCCGCGATGCGGGCGGGCATGCGCTGCCTGGCCTTCGCCGGCGGCCTCACCCCCGCCTCCCGCCTGACGGGCCTGGGCGCGACGCTCTTCCACGACCCGGCCAAGCTGCCCGACCTGATCGCCGCCCTCGACTGACCCGCCCCGCCCCGGCCTGATCGCCGCCTGCCACTGACGCGCGCCGCCCGGCCTGATCGCCACCGTCCGCTGACGCGCGCCGCTCGGCACAGGCCGCCGCGCCACGTACCGTGAGGCCATGCCTTCAGGTACGCAACGTCCCTACGTGGTGGCCCACGTCGCTGTGTCCGTTGACGGGGCTACCACGGGATTCCAGCCTGACGTCACCAGGTTCTACCAGCTCGCCCAGACCTGGAAGGAAGACCTCACCCTCGCGGGGGCCGACACCGTCCTCGCCCAGGAGCAGGCGCTGACCGCCGCCGACCACCCGGGCCCGGCCCCCGACGGCCCGCTGCTGGCCGTGGTGGACGGGCGCGGCCGGGTCAGCCAGTGGGAGGCGCTGCGCACGTCCGGACACTGGTGCGACGTCGTGGCCCTGCACTGCCGCGACACCCCCGCGCGCCCGGCCGACCGGCCGGTGCGCGAGCTGGTCACGGGCGCCGGCCAGGTGGACCTCGCCGACGCGCTGCACCTCCTGGTCCGCGACGACGGGGTGGGCGTCGTCCGGGTGGACAGCGGCGGCAGGCTCATCGGCGCGCTGCTGGCCGCCGGGCTGGTGGACGAGGTCAGCCTGCTCGTCCACCCGTTCCTGGCCGGCGAGCACGCCACCCGCTTCTGGTACGGCGACCGCCCCGCCGCCGCGCCCCTCACCCTCATCACCGCTCAGAGCCTGCCGGACGGCCTCGTCTGGCTGCGCTACCACCCCTGACCGGCCGCGCTGCACCAGCACCCTGACTGGCTGCGCCGCGCCACCACCCCTGACCGGCCGCGCCGCGCCATCACCCCTGAGGGGCGCGGCTGCGGCCGTCCTCGTCCAGGTAGTCGCGCCACGACCGCTTCGGCGCCCAGCCCAGCAGGCGGTGCGCCTTGGCGCAGGAGATGCCCGACGCGTCAGGACGGGCCAGCGGCCGCAGCTCGATCCGGTCGCCGAAGTGCCGGCGCAGCTCGGCGGCGAAGTCGTGCCCGCCCGCGTTGTCCGGCGAGGCGATGTAGAACACCTCGTGCCCCGGCAGGTCCGACTCGGCGGCCAGCACGATCGCGTCCGCCAGGTCGTACACGTCGATGTAGCTCCACAGGCCCGCGCCGACCACGGAGCTGTCGCGCACCTGCGGGCCGAGGTTGCGCTCGTAGTTGCCCTCGTGCTGCACCCAGCTCGGCCGCAGCGAGACGCACCGGATGTCCGAGCGGCGCACCGCCGCGTCCATGAGCTGCTCGCCGAAGTGCTTGGCCAGCGCGTACGGGTCCTGCGGCCGGATCGGGTGCTCCTCGTCCACCGGCGCGTAGTCGGGCAGGAACGGCCGCTCGGCGAAGAAGAACCCGGGCACCGTCTCGCTGGAGATGTTCACGAACCGCGCGACGCCGAACCGCACCGCCGCCTCGATCATGTTGAACGTCGCCATCAGGTTGTTCTGGAACACCACCTGCGGCGCGTTCGCCGTCGGATCGGGGATGGCCGCCGCGTGCACCACCGCCTCCGCCTCACGGACGACGGCGAAAGCCTGGCCCGCGTCCGTCAGGTCCGCCTGCACGTAACGCGGCTCGTCCGGCTCGTGCCGCTCCCAGACCGGGCGCGTCAGATCGGTGGCGGTCACCTCGTGACCCGCCGCGACCAGGGCGCTGACGGCCGCCCTGCCGACCTTGCCATGGGCTCCGGTGACGACGACGCGCATCGATGGCTCCTCGGGGGTTGTTGTTGTCAGACTCCCACGGCTCTGAGTGTGGAGCCCGTACGGGTCTTGGTCACCTTGAGCTGCGCCGTGATCCGCGACCGCAGCTCCGCCACGTGGCTCACGATGCCCACGGCCCGGCCGCCGTCGCGCAGCCCGTCGAGGATGTCGAGCACGCCGTCGAGCGTGTCCTCGTCGAGTGTGCCGAACCCCTCGTCCACGAACAGCGTGCCCAGCTCCGCGCCGCCCGCCTCCGCCGTGACGACGTCGGCCAGCCCCAGCGCCAGCGCCAGCGAGGTGATGAAGCTCTCCCCGCCGGACAGCGTGGCAGGATCGCGGTCCACGCCCGTCCACCCGTCGGCCACCCGCAGCCCGAGCCCGCCACCGGCCCTGGCCCGCGAACCCGCCGTCTTGCGCAGGTCGTGCCGCAGCAGATACCGGCCGCCCGACATGTGGTCGAGCCGCTCGTTGGCCGCCGCCACCACCTGCCGCAGCCGCTCCCCCAGCACGAACGACGACAGGCTCATGCTCCACTGGTTGTCGCCCGAGGTGCCGCTGGCCAGCGCCGCCATGCGCTCCGCCAGCCGGTGCCGCTCGGCGGCGGGCAGCCAGCCCTCGATCCGGGCCGACAGCTCGCCGTGCAGCTCCTCCAGCCGCCGCGCCCGCGCCCGCGCCCGGTCACGCGCGCTGGCCAGCCTCGTGTACGCCTGCTCCAGCCCGTCACGCTCGGCCCCGATCCCCGCCAGGTCCGGCGCCGGCTCGGCCGCCGCCGCGATCAGCTCGGGGTCGGCCAGCACGCTCATCACGGCGGCGTGCTCGTCGTCCAGCCTGCGCAGCAGCTCGGCCTTGCTCTCCCGCTCGGCCACGCTCCTGAACGCCGCCTCCGCCTCCCGCACGTCGCCGAACCCGGCCTCGTCCGCCGCCTCCTCGGCCGCCCGCTTCGCCCGCTCCAGCTCCTCCCTTGCCGCAACCGCCGCCTGCGTCGCCTCCAGCGCCTCCCGCAGCAGCTCCGCCTCGTCGTTCAGCCTCGACAGGCGGGCGGTCAGGGTGGCGTCGCCGCCCCGCGCCGCATCCAGCCGCGCCGTCAGCCTGCCCGCGTCGCCGCTCAGCTCCTCATGCCTGGTACGTCCCGCGGCCAGCCTCGCCGTCACCCTCCGGCTTCGTTCCTCCAGCTCCTGGCGTTCCCGCTGCAGGGCCGACGCCTCGCCGGCCAGCGTCCGTTCCCTGCCCGCGGACGACTCCAGGCGCCGCAGCTCACGCTCGGCAGCGGCCAGCACCCGCTCCCCGTCCACCTCACCGGACCAGCGACCAGCAGCCCCCTCCCCCTCGCCGAGCCCCGCCCGGCCCTCCGCACCGGCCTGGGCCCCTGGCCCGCTCGCCGCACCCGCCTGGGCCCCTGGCCCGCTCGCCACGCCAGCCGGGGCGCCTGACCTGTTCGCCGCAGCTTCGGGGGCGGGTTCCACGGCGTCCAGCCGTTCCGCCGCCCCGCCGGTCGCCGCTGCCATCAGCCCGCCACCGACGCCCGCCACCGCTTCGGGCGTGCCTGCCTGCTCGACGCCCGCCACAGCTTCGGGCGTGCCCGCCTGCCCGGCACCGGCCGCCGCTCCCAGCGCGCCGTCCCGCTCGACGCCCGTCGCCGCTCCCAGCGTGCCCGACTCCGTGAGCTGCCGCCGGACGCGCGTACGTTCAGACTCCAGGTGCCGCTGGTGCGCACGGGCGGCGGCGAGGGTCTCGGCGATCTCCCTGGCCTGGTCGCGAACGCGTTCACGCTCGCCCTCGACCCGCTCAACCGCGGCCACCAGCCCAGGCTCCCGATCCGCCACCCCCTGCAGCCGGAACACCTCCTGCGAGGCCGCCTCCACCCGCTCCTCCGCCGCCACCACGTCAAGCCCACCGGTGGCCTCCACCGCGTCGGCGTGCCGCGACTCCAGCGACGCCAGCGTCCGCTCGGCGGCCTCACGCTCGGCCAGCGCCGCCTCATGCGCGCCCTCGGCCTCGCTCTCGTCATCGGCGGACGGCGCGCTCTCGGCGGGCGCGGCCGGATGCGGGTGGTGCTCGGAGCCGCAGACCGCGCACGGCCGCCCGTCGGACAGGTCGCGCGCCAGCTCGGCCGCCATGCCGTCGATGCGAGCCTGCCGCAGGTCGAGCCAGCGTTCGCGCAACGCCTGCGCCTGATCCACGAGCACCTGGTGCGCGGCGACGGCCGCCTCCAACTCGGCGGCCAGCGCTTCCCGCCGGTGGGCGGCGTCCAGGGCGGCTCTGGCGGCGTCGAGGCTCGCGGTCGCGGCGGGGATGGCCGCCGCCTGGGCGCGTACCTCGGCCAGGGCGGCGCCGGCGTCCGCGAGCCGTGCGGGCAGCTCGGCGTCGGCGGCGGCCACCTCGGCCTCGCGCTGCGCCAGCGCGTCCAGCTCCACGGCCAGCCTGGTCAGCTCGACGTCGATCTCGATCAGGTGGGCGGCGGCGTCGCGGACGGCCCGTGCGGCCGGGATCCTGGCGGCGTCCACCCGTGTTTCGGCGAGCCTGGCCTCCGCCTGCTCGATGAGGCCGGGGAGCACGGCCAGGCGGGCGGCCATCGTTTCGTCGGCGCGTACCAGGTCAGCCAGTTCCTGCTCCACCCGCAGCAGGTCCCGCCGTACCACCGACAGCCTGGCCTCCTCGGTGAGGAGTTCGGACAGGCGGGCGATCTCGTCCTGCCTGCGCCGCTCCAGGGCGGCCAGCTCGGCCACGGACGGCTCCCCCGCGCCCGGCCCAATCACGGACGGCCCAGTCCCGGACGGCCTCATCGCGGACGTCCCGGTCCCGGACGGCCTCATCCCGGACGGGTCGGTCCCGGACGGGTCGGTCCCGGACGGGTCGGTCCCGGACGGGTCGGTCCCGGACGGGTCGGTCCCGGACGGGTCGGTCCCGGACGGGTCGGTCCTGGACAGGTCGGTCCCGGACGGGTCGCCGGGGTTCTGGTTCGAGGTCGGGCGGGTGGTGGGGAGGAGGAGGAGGCGGGCGCGGGCGAGGGCGTCGGCGGCCAGGGTGCGGGCCTTGGTGGCCGCCTCTGCGCGCTGGCGGGCGGCCGTGACGAGCGGGACCACGCGGTCCGCTCTGGCGGCGTCGTCGAGGATCGCTTGCAGGTCGGCCCGTTCGTCCGCGCGCTCGTCGAGGGTGCGGCGCAGGGTGAGCGCCTCGGCGTGGCGGCGCTGGCGGTCGGCCAGCGCGGCGGCCCGCTCGAAGCGCGTCCGCGCCGCCCGCAGCTCCTCGCCTGCCGCCGCGTGCTCCTCGTCGGCTCGCTGCACGACGGCACGTGCGGCGTCCAGCAGGGCTCCCGCCCAGCGCAGGGGGTCGGTGTCCGGCGTCGGCACCTCGTCGTCCGCCCCGCCGCCGTCTTGAGAGGCACCGGACGGGCTCGCCTGCACCGCAGCAGACACGTCGAAGAGGGCCGCCGGCTCCCCGGCAGCGGCCACGACAGCAGGCGAGGCTGCGGCCGAGGCGGCAGGGGACGCGGCGGCCGACGCGGCGGGCGAGGTGGTGGGTGGGGTGGTGGGTGGGGTGGTGGGTGGGGTGGTGGGTGGGGTGGTGGGTGGGGTGGTGGGTGGGGTGGTGGTCAGGAGGGTGGGGAGGTCGTCGCCGGCCACCTCCTCAACGCGCTTGACCGCGAAGTCCACCTCCTGCCGAAGCTCCTGCGCCTCCCGCCAAGCCAGCTTCCGATGCTCCGCCAGCCAAGACTCAGCAGCCGTGAACACCTTCACGCTGAACAACCGCTCCAGCAGTTTCGACCGCTCATCCCCATCAGCCCGCAGAAACCGCGCGAAATCCCCCTGAGGCAGCATGGCCACCTGGCAGAACTGGTCGGCGTTCATCCCGAGCAGCCCGCCCACCAGATCACCGGCCTCGTCGAGCCGCGTGGTCAGCCCCTGCCAGTCGCCCCCCTGCCACTCCGACAGCACGACCTTGGACTTCTCCTCGGTGACCCCCGACCCGCGCAGCTTGGGGCGCAGCCACGCCGGGGAGCGCTGGATGCGCAGTAAACGCCCCCGGAGGGTCACCTCCAGCGTGACCGAGGGCCCCACGGTGGGCGGGGCGTGGTCGCAGCGCAGGCTGCGGGCGCTGTTGCGCTGCCCCGGCACCTGCCCGTAGAGGGCGAAGCACAGGGCGTCGAGGATGGTGGTCTTGCCCGCGCCGGTCGGCCCGTGGACGAGGAAGAGCCCGGCCGCCGAGAGGGCGTCGAAGTCGACCGTCTCGGTGCCGGGGAAGGACCCGAACGCCGTGAGCGTGAGCCTGTGCGGCCGCATCTACGCCATCGTCTCCTTCACCCTGGACGCCTCGATGGCCTGTCTTAGCAGGTCTTCCTCCTCGGGTGCGGCAGGCTCGCCGCGTACCTCCCGAACGAAGTCGAGCGCGACCTCCGCCTCGGGCCGCCCGTTCAGGCGGACGGGCTGGGCGGCGGGGGCGCCGCCGGCCGGGTCGAAGGAGAGGGCGAGGGTGTGGGGGAAGCGGGCGCGCAGCCGGTCCATGGCGGATTTCGGGCGGACGGCGTCGGTGAGGACGACCTGCAGCCAGTGGTCCTCGTAGGCCGTGTAGGCGGGCAGGGTCAGCAGGTCTTCCAGCTCGCCGCGCAGCCGGCCGACCGGGCGGGGCACGGGAGCGGGGACGAACTCCGCCCCCTCCCCCAGCGTGACCAGCCACGACCCCTTGAGGTGGCCCACCTCGGAGAAGGAGTAGGCCAGCGGCGAGCCCGAGTAGCGCACGGTGTCCGACATGCGCTGCCGCCCGTGCAGGTGGCCGAGCGCCACGTAGTCGACCCCGTCGAAGGCCTGCAGCGGCACGTGCGCCACCCCGCCGACGCTGATGTCGCGTTCGCTGTCGCTGGCCTGCCCGCCCGTCACGAAGCAGTGGGACAGCACCACCGACGCCCGGTGCCGTACGGCGTCGGCCCTGATGCGCGTCATCGCGTGCGAGACGGCGGCCGTGTGGCTGCGGTCGGGCAGCTCCCACGCGGCCCGCACCAGCTCGGGCTCCAGGTAGGGGATGCCGTAGAAGGCGACGCCGTCGATCAGCACCGGCTCCCACGACCGGTCGGGCCAGGTGCGCACGTGCACCCCGGCCGCCTCGAACAGCTCCGAGCCGAACCGCAGCCGCAGCGCCGAGTCGTGGTTGCCGCTGATCAGCACCACCCGCGCACCGGCGCCGCGCAGCCGCCCGAGCGCGTCGTCGAGCAGGGCGACGGCATCGACCGGCGGCAGGGCGCGGTCGTAGACGTCGCCGGCGACCGCCACCACGTCGACCTGCTCGGCCCGCACCGTCTCCACCAGGTGATCGACGAACGCCGCCTGCGCCGCGAGCAGGCTCTCCCGATGGAAGGAGCGGCCGAGGTGCCAGTCGGAGGTGTGCAGGATCCGCATGTCGCAGGAAGCTAACATGTCTCACCGACAAATGAGGTACCTCCAGTCCCACACGCCGGGAGTAGGCTGGAAGATCAGCGGGCAAACCAACGCACATGGGGAGGCCAATGCGCACTGGCCGTGGCACGTTGAGCGTCGCCGCCGGTCTGGTGCTGGTGGCTCTCGCTTCGGTCGGATACGTACTGCCACCCGCGTTCGACCCACCGCCGCTCAAAGCCGATCCAGCCTTCCAGTCGATCCCGGCGCAGCCGGGCGGCGAGCTGAAGCCTGTGGTGGCGGCCGGTCCCGTCCGCAGCGAGGAGATCTCGATCCCGGCGGAGGCTCAGCGGCTGGAGGGCACGCTCCGGCTGCCGGTCACCCCTGGGCGGCATCCGGCGATGGTGTTCGTGTCGGGCTCGGGCAACGGCTCGCGCACCGAGTTCACGCCGCAGGCGGAGTTCCTGGCGAAGGCGGGCGTGGCGACGATCGCGTTCGACAAGCGCACGATCGGCTACAACTTCCGCGACCGCGACTTCGGGCTGCTCGCCGACGACGCGCTGCGCATGGTGGAGTACCTGCGCACGCGCCCGGAGGTGGACCCGGCGCGCGTCGGCATCTGGGCCGTCTCGGAGGGCGGCTGGGTGGCGCCGATCGCGGCGGCCAAGAGCTCGGCGGTCGGGTTCATGGTGCTGGTGTCCTCGCCGAACGTCTCCCCGCTGCGCCAGGTCGCCTGGGCGCTGAACGAGCAGCTCCTGCGGCTGCGCGCCCCCATCGGCGCCCGCGACCTGCTGACCAGGGCGATGGGCGGGGTCGGCTTCGACTTCCTGCGCTACGACGCGATGCCCGCGTTAAGCCAGGTCAGGCAGCCGGTTCTGGCGTTCTACGGCACCACCGACCCGTCGATCCCCTTCGTGGAGTCCACCAAGGCCCTCATCACCGCCATGCACAAGGCGGGCAACGACGACTACACGATCCGCTTCATGGCCAACGGCGACCACGCCATGCGCGTCAAGGGCGGCCCCTTCACCAAGGGATACCTGGAGACCCTCGCCAACTGGATCAAGGGCCTGCCCGGCACGGCCCGCCCCGCCGTGCACATGGCGGGCGCCACCCCCGTCCAGCGGTTCGAGGCCAGCGACGTGCCCGCCGCCCCCTGGTACGCGGGCGGCACGATGCTCGGCCTGACGATCTGCCTGGCCGCCGTCGGCTACGTGGCCGGCCCCGTCGCCGCCGTCCTCGTCCGCCTGCGGCACCGCAACCACACCCCCGCCGAGACGAACGCCAGGCTGTGGCCGCCGATCAGGCGCCGGCTGAGCCGGATGGCATGGACGGCGCTCGGGCTGCTCGCCTCGGTGGTGGCGTTCATCACGCTGCTGGTGATGTTCTCGGTCAACCAGGCGGGCGCCTGGCCCGCCGTGCTGGCGGGCTGGCTGGTCGTCCGGCTGCTGGCCGTGCTGATGCTGATCCAGGAGGTCACGGCGGTGGCGGCGTACGTGTCGGCGCTGCGCGAGGGCCTGCAGCCGAGCCGGTGGCAGCACGTGACGGTCGGCGGCGTCCTGGGCGGCACCGGCCTGCTGCTGGTGGCGGCGGCCTACTACGGCTTGTTCTCGTTCCCCTGGTAGACGAAGGCGTTCATCCAGCGGTCCAGCTCGGCGAAGACCTGCTTGCGCGCGGGCTCGGCCGACAGCACCAGGTCGTGCAGGCCGTCGGGGATCCGCACGCACGTCACGTGCGGCCCGAGCGAGGTGGACCAGCGGGCGATGTGCGCGGGGTCGAGCACGATGTCGGCCGAACGCGCCTCCGGCACGAAGTCGCGTACCCGCAGCCCGGTGGAGGAGGCCAGCACCAGCACCGGCACGTCCACCGCCAGGCCCTGGTGCAGCCGCCGCTGCGCCCGCCGGATCGCGGCCAGCCACATGGCGTGCACCGAGAAGCCGCCGAGCGGCTTGAGCTCCAGGTCGTAGTCCCATTCGCCCTGCTCGCTGCGGTGCAGCGTCTGCCCGTAGACGGTGCTGGAGCCGAGCGGCAGCGCCCGCCGCGTGTACGACAGCGGCGTCCTCAGCAGGTCGGCCGCCAGCCGCAGCGGGGCGGGCACGTTGAGGTCGAAGAACGGGCTGTTGAGCACGAGCCCCTGCACCAGCCCCCGGCCACGGACCCGGTCGGCCCACAGCGGCGCGATCAGGCCGCCCGTGGAGTGGGCGTTGATCGTCACCTCGTCGTGGTCGCGGCGGATGAGCCGCACCGCCTCGTCGATCTCGGGGAAGTAGTCGGTGACGCTCCTGACCAGGCCCCTGGTCTGGTGCGGCAGCAGCGAGCGGCCGTACTTGCGCAGGTCGAGCGCGTAGAAGTCGATGCCGCGCTGCACGTAGTGGTCGGCCAGGTGGTCCTGGAAGAAGTAGTCGGTGAACCCGTGCAGGTAGAGCGCGGCGCGGCGCGACGCGGCCTCGGCCCTCCTGCTCACCAGCGTCGCCACGACCTGGCCCTCGAAGTCGTCGGGCATGGGCAGCACGGTGATCTCGTACATGCTAGACACGATAGGGATCGTCGGGCCACGACGGCACACCGGGCGGCAGATCCTGGCTGACTTTCATCGGGAACTCGGCCTGCCGCTTGTCCAGGAACGCCGTCACGCCCTCCACCGAGTCGGCCGCGCCGCCCAGCTCGGCCATGAGCCGCGAGTCGGCGGCGTGCGCCTCCCAGGGCGAGGACGCCGACAGGCCCGACCACATCAGCCTGCGGATGGCGGCCACGGAGACGCCCGAGGTGTTGTCGGCGATCTCGCGGGCCAGCGCGTACGCCGCCGGCAGCAGCTCGTCAGGCGGATGGACGCGCGAGACCAGCCGCCCTTCGAGCGCCTCCGAGGCGGGGAAGACCCGGCCGGTGGCCGCCCACTCCATGGCCTGGGCGATGCCCACGATCCTGGGCAGGAACCAGCTCGACGCCGCCTCGGTCACGATGCCCCGCCGGGCGAACACGAACCCGAAGCGGGCCGTCTCCGACGCCAGCCGCACGTCCATGGGCAGCGTCATCGTGACCCCGACCCCCACGGCCGGTCCGTTGATCGCGCCGATGACCGGCTTGAGCGATCGGGCGATGCGCAGCGCGACCGTTCCGCCGCCGTCGCGCGGGGCGCCATCGACCGTCTCGCCCTCGCCCCGGTGCCCGAATGTGCCGCCTCCGCCGCCGAGGTCGGCGCCGGCGCAGAACGCCCGGCCCGCCCCTGTGACGACCACCGCGCGCACCTCGTCGTCGGCGTCGGCGAGATCGAAAGCCTCGATCAACTCCCCGCGCATCGTAAAGGTGAACGCGTTGAGCCGCTCGGGACGCTTCAATGTGACGGTGGCGATGCGATCGGTCACCCCGTACTCGATCTCCGTGAAGGCCATGCCCCGAATCTTATTCGGTTACTGATGTTCACCCTCCGATAAAGACATATTTCGTATCTGATGCATAGGCTGCCGCCTCTATGGGAGCCTGAGGCGACCGCACCCAGGCGGTTCACCGCAGGTTTCCGAGTTTGCGCCTATGGTGGAGTTCGCGGGGAAACGGGGAAGGCGTGCGGCAGGCTAAGGAACCACTGAGCGCCGGAGCGGTCCTCGGGTGGCTGGTGCTCGCGGCACTCGCACCCGGGGCCGCCCATCTGCGTGCCGGTTGGCGCAGGACCGGCCTCACCCTCATCTCCGTCTACGCAGCACTCCTCCTGGCCGTGCTCGCGGTGGCCCTCACCGTCGACATCGGCACCCTGGCGGGCTCCGCCACCCAGAACTCCTCGCTCATCGCCATCATGGTCGGCGCGATCGTGCTCGGGCTGGCCTGGTTCGCCCTCATCGTGCACTCGTTCGTGGTGCTGCGGCCCGGCAGGCTCGCCCAGTCGGGGCAGATACTCACCGGCACCGTCGCCGGGCTGCTCGCCGTCGTCGTGATCGTACCGTTCGGCTACGCCGCCCAGTTCGCCCAGACCTCGCGCGAGGCGATCGGCGCCATCTTCCAGACCCCCGAGAACGAGGGCGAGAGCCCCGCCCCCGACCCCAAGCCGGAAGACCCCTGGTCAGGCCGCGACCGCGTCAACATCCTGCTGCTCGGCGGCGACGCCGACGACAACAGGATCGGCGTCCGCACCGACAGCATGAACCTGGCCAGCATCGACGTGAAAACCGGCAACACCGTCCTGTTCAGCCTCCCCCGCAACCTGGAAGACGTGCGCTTCCGCCCAGGCACCGCGATGGCCCGCCGCTTCCCCAACGGCTTCGACCTGCCCAAGGACGCCAACGGCGGCTCCAGCGACCTGCTCAACAGCGTCTGGGAGTACGCCGACGCCCACCCCGAGATCTTCGGCGGCAAGCAGCACCAGGGCCCCAAGGTCCTCATGGACACGATCGGCTACACCCTCGGCCTCGACGTCGACTGGTACGCCCTGGTCAACATGTGGGGCTTCGCCCGCCTCATCGACGCCATCGGCGGCGTCACCATCACCGTCGAGCAGGACGTCGTCTTCGGCAAGTACAACGAGGGCCTGGTCAAGGCCGGCACGCGCAGGCTCAAGGGCGCCGACGCCATGTGGTACGCCCGCTCGCGCACCTACAGCGACGACTACACCCGCATGCGCCGCCAGCGGTGCGTGCTCGGCGCCATCCTGAACCAGGCCGACCCGGCGACGGTGCTCACCAGGTTCAACCGGATCGCGCTGGCCACCAAGGAGCTGATCAGGACCGACATCCCCCAGACGTGGCTCCAGCACCTGGTGCCGCTGGCGCTGAAGGTGAAGAACGCCGAGGTCACGAGCGTGCAGTTCGTGCCGCCGCTGATCAGCACCGGCTACCCCGACTGGGAGAGGATCCGCGAGATCGCGGCCAAGGCGGTGCGCGACTCGTCCCGCACGGGCGCTGCCGTCGCCGCCTCGGCCTCCCCCTCCTCCGCCCCTTCGTCCTCGGTCTCCCCTTCGCCGAAGAAGAGCAAGAAGCCCGCGAAGGAGACCGGCGACGACCCCACGAAGGGGCTCACCGAAGGGTGTGGCAGCTCGTCCGCCAAGGGCTGACCCCGCCCTTTACGTTGTAGATCACAACAGCGCCCCGGCCAGCCGCCGCCAGTGCGGCATCGCGGACGCGCCGGGCTCCAGCACCTGGACGCCGACGTGGTCGGCGCCCGCGTCGAGGTGGTCGTGCAGCTTGCGGGCGATCGTGTCGAGGTCGCCCCACACCACCAGGTCGTCCACCAGCCGGTCGCTGCCGCGCCCGCCGTCGATGTCCGCCTCGGTGTAGCCGAGGCGGAGGAACTTGGCGATGTTGTACGGCGTCGTGAAGTACGGGTGCAGGTGCTCGCGCGCCACCTCCCGCGCCCTGCCGGGGTCGCTCTCGAAGAGCACCGCCTGCTCGACGCCGAGGAACGGCCCCTCCCCGAGGGTCTGCCGCGCCTGCTCCGTGTGCCGCACCGTCACGTGGTAGGTGTGCGCGCCGTCGGCCCGGTCGCGCGCCAGCTCCAGTATCTTCGGCCCGTACGCCGCCAGCACCCGCCGCATCCGGCCCCGTGGCACGGGAACGGCGCCGGCCGCCGCGTCCATGGCGTCCAGGTAGTCGCCCATCGCCCGCAGCGGCTTGACGCCCGGCCGCTGCTCGCCGCCGAAGCCCAGGCCGAGGAGGTGGCGGCCGGGGTAGGCGTCGGCCAGCAGGGTCGCGGCGCTCTGCGTCCACCGGGGCTCGCGGGACCAGATCTGCGCGATGCCGTTGACGACCTTGATCCGCTCGGTGCTGGACAGCAGGAAACCGGCGTGCGTCATGGCCTCGCGCCCCTGCAGCTCGGGGACCCAGATCGCCTGCCAGCCCAGCTCCTCCAGCTCCTGGACGGACTCGCGCATCGCGCTCGCCGGCAGATTGTCGAAGTCGAACGTCCAGACCCCGAAGCGGCCCAGCTCCAGGCCTTCGATCGCGCCCATGTCTCCTCCATCGACATATCGCATATTTTCGATATGACACTACACGCTGAAGGCAGGTGCCGGTGACCCCGGTCGTCAGAGCGAGCGGCCGAGCACGTCCACGAGGCGGGAGATGCGCTCCTCGTCCCGCTTGTAGTGCGTCCACTTGCCCACGCGCGTGGAGCGCACCAGCCCGGCGCGCTCCAGCGCGGCCATGTAGGCCGAGACGGTGGACTGGGCGAGGCCGAGCTTGGCCTGGATGTGGCTCACGCAGACGCCGACCTCGTGCGGGTCGGCGATGCCTGTCTCCACCGGGAAGTGCGCCTCCGGGTCGCGCAGCCACTGGAGGACCTGGAGTCGCACGGGGTTGGCCAGCGCCTTGAACACCTCGACGAGGTGCGCGGAAGTGTCGTCCTGAGCCATCGGCGCCGAGTATAGCCCGACATTTCGTGGAACCTCGATATGAGCCGGTTAACCGGTGGAGACGGGCGCGGGGGGCGTACAGACTGGGCGCATGAGCTATGAGGAGCTACTGACGGCCGCGATGCTCGGGCGGCGCGAGGAGGTCGCGCGACTGCTAGCGGCAGGCGCTCCGGCGGGCCTGCCGCAGGCGCTCTACCAGGCCGCCGTGCACGGGGACGCCGACATCGTCCGGGCGTTGCTGGCCATCGGCGCCGACCCCGATCTGGAGAGCGGCGGCGACGGCGAGGGGCTGCCGCTGTGCGCCGCCGCGTGCTGGGGGCACCTCGACGCCGTGAACGCGCTGCTCGACGGGGGCGCCGACCCCGACGTGCGGGAGGACGCCGCAGGGAGCGCCATGACGGCCCTGCACTGGGCGGCGGCGGGCGACCACCTGGCCGTCGCGCGCGCCCTGCTCGGCCGGGGCGCCGACCCCTCTCTGCCCGACGGCGCCGGCAACACCGCGCTCTCCCGCGCCGCCGAGCGCGGCGCCACGGCCGTGGTGAGAGTGCTGCTCGGCCACGGGGCCGTCCCTGACGCGCGGGCGTTCGATCACGCGCGGCGCCACGCCGGGCTCGACATCGAGGCCGAGGTACGTGCGCGGGCCGGGCGGCACGCGCCGCGGGACGCGCGGATCAGCGTGCGGCGGGAGGAGGCGGAGGGCGGCGGCGTGCGGGTCGTGGCGGAGGTGCGTGACGGCGCGGGACGGCTGCGCTCGGAGACCGCGCTGGGCACCGGCCACGCCGAGATCGTCCGCCTGCTGGAGGCACGCATGGACGCGGAGTCAGGCTGAGCCGCCGCCCCCGGCACGCACGCGGCCCTCGGCCCACCGGAGCGTAAAGAACGCGCCTCGCTCCTGTGGCGTACCCGGCGGGCCCCTGACGGCTCGTGGTCTCCTGGGCGGAGTCCCGTCACTCAGGAAGGTCCCGACATGCGCCACCGCGCCCACCTACTGCTGGCCACCGCCGCCCTGGCCGCCGCACTCGCCCCGGTCGTCGTCACCGAGCGCCCCACGCCTCCCGGGCTGATCCGCGGCACGCAGAGCGTCCGTCACGCGCTCATGGGGGCGGGCCAGCACTTCTACCGCCTGTCCGACATCCTCGGCGGCATCAACTGGCACCACCAGCTCACGCTCTGACCCTCAGACCCGGAACGACTCCTTGGACAGGCGCCGCACCCGCGTCTCGTCGATATCGTGCCCGAGCCCCGACTGGGTCAGCGGAACGGCGATGACCCCGGCGTTCGCGTCCACGATCGGGGTGACGATCTGGTTCTGGCGGGGCGGCTGCGTGACGTCGCACGGCAGCGTGCAGCCCGGCAGGCTGGCCACCGCCACCGTGGCCGCCCTGGCCAGGCCCGCCCCCTGGCCGCCCGTGCACTGGATGTCCCAGCCCGCCGCGGCGGCCCTGTCGTGCGCGCGCCTGACCTCCGACAGCGACGCGAACGCGGCCGGCCGCAGCAGCAGCACCCGCGCCGCCCGTACCGTCAGGTAGTCGTCGAGCTCGGCGGACGAGCCGGCCTCGACCGCGACCGAGGCGGTCACCTGGTCCTGGAGCGAGGCGTGGGCGTAGACGTCGGAGGTGGCGAAGGGCCGCTCGATGACCTCCAGGCCGTAGGAGTCGAGGGCGACGAGCTGGCCGAGGTCGGTGTAGGCGGTGCCGCAGTCGACGGCGAGGGTCAGCGCGGGGTACGCCTGGCGCACCGCGCGTACGGGCTCGACGTCCCAGCCGGGCCGCACGTCCAGTGTGACGTGCCCGTACCCGGCGCAGACCTGCTGATTGACCCGGGCCACGAGACTCTCCACGGACGGGTCGGGCGCCAGCCGCACGGTGGCCATGAGCGAGGTGCGGGTGCCGCCGATCGCCTCGGCGAGCGGCACCCCGCGCATCCTGGTCCACAGGTCCCAGCAGGCCATGTCGACCGCGGAGTCGCCGCGGGCCACCGTGTCGGGGTGCTCCCAGTCGACGCCGACGAGCTGCGCCGCTAGCGACTCCTCCAGCCTCGACCAGGTCTTGGCCTCCGGAGCGGTCGCCTCGCCCCACCCGGTCATGCCCCCGTGATCGGTGAGCTTCACGAGCAAGGTCTCCGCCCTCCTGCCGTACGGCAGGACCAGCCGGAAGACCTCGAGCTCCCGCACTCGCGGCATGTACCCCCCTTTAGGACGCGGTCCCTTCCATAGTGCCCGCTGCCCGGGAGTGAACGAAACGCGGGGCCAGCACGGCGCCCAGAATCGCCAGCGCGACGGTGAAGGCCAGACCCACCGCGTAGTTCTGCGCGGCGGCGGTGAACAGGGCTCCGCTGACCGCGACGGCCACCACCGTGAACACCGACTCGCCCACGCCCACGGCCGCGGTGTTGTTGCCTTCCTCGCCCTCCTTCGACATCTCCAGCACCAGCACCGACACGGTGGGGTGCAGGACGCCGATGCCGAGCCCGACGGCGGCCATGCCGAGGTGCGCCAGCACGAGCGGCACCGGGTCGATCAGGACCAGCGTCACCAGCGAGATGCCGGCCGCGATCAGCACCGCGCCGCCGCGCAGGGCCGCCATGTTGCCGATCATGCCGCGGCCCTTGATCCACGAGCCGGTGGACCAGCCGAGGGCGCCGACGGTGAGGACGATGCCGGCGGCGGTGACGCTCAGGCCGCGCTCGTACTTGAGCATGAGGGGGATGAGCACCTCGGCCGCCGTGTACGAGCCGAAGGCCAGGCCGCGCAGCAGCGGGCCGGTCGGCAGGCCGCGGGCGGCCCTCATGGAGCCGGGCAGCAGCAGCTTGGGCAGCGACACGGCCAGCAGGACGATGCCGGCGGCGAGCAGGGGCAGGCCGGCCAGCTTCAGCGCGCTGCCGTACTGGATGAGGGCGGCGGCGACGGCGGTCAGCGTGGCGAAGACGAGCTTGCGGCCGAGGCCGGGGGCGGGCTCGGCGGCGCCCTCGTGGACGGACCTGCCGACGGTGCCGCGCCAGAGCAGCAGCGCCGACGGGATGACGATCACCGTGACGCCCAGGAAGATCCACCGCCAGTCGAAGTTCTCCGCGATGAACCCGGCGATGGCCGGGCCGATCATCGACGGCACCACCCAGGCGGCCGAGAAGGCGGCGAACACGCGGGGATGCATCGCCGGTGGGTACGCCCTGGCGACCAGCACGTACAACGCCACCTGGGTGGCGCCGGTGCCGAGCCCCTGCACGAACCGGCCCGCCACGAACACCTCCATGGTCGGCGCCAGCCCCGCCAGCAGCAGCCCCGCCAGGAACGTCACCACACCGGCCATGATCGGTTGGAGCGGCCCCCGCACGTCGCTCCACCTGCCGCCCAGCACCGTCGCGATCACGCTGGCCGCCAGGGTGGCGCTGAAGGCCAGGTTGTACAGGTGCATGCCGTCGAGCTCGCGGGCCACCACGGGCATCGCGGTGGCCACCGCCATGGCCTCGAACGCCTGCAACGTGACCAGCGCGATCAAGCCGACGCTGAGCGCGCGGTACTGCGGCGAGACCACGCTCGCCGGGGTCCGCACGGGTCCTTCAAGGGTCGTTGTCATACCGGCAAACTATGGCGAAGACCCTGGTCAGCACATCGGGCGGCGGTCCTAGGCAATTCGGCCTATGGCGCGTACGACTAGGTCTTGGGCATCCGCGCCTCGATGCCGTCGAGCAGCAGCTCCAGCCCGTAGGTGAAGCGGTCCTCGCCGTCGCCGGCGATCAGGTCGTTCACGTGGTCGCGCAGGTGCGGGAACCGCTCGACCGGCAGCGCCCGGTAGTAGGCGACGATCTGCGCGACGAACGCCTCGAAGTACTCCTGCGGGCTGCTCATCCCGGACGCCCGCATCCGCGCCCAGTGCAGCGAGCCCTCGTAGGCGTCGCCCACCAGGTAGAGCGTGAGCCGGTCCATGGCCAGGGACGCCTCGCCAGGCGGCATGCCCGCCTCGATCAGCAGCCCGTACGTGAACTCGCCCATGCGCAGCGAGTTCTCGCCCGTGGGGATGTTGGCCAGCGCCGCCCTGGCCACGTCGGCGTGGTCGCGGAAGACGCGGTGCATCTCCTGGGCGTAGTCGCGCAGCTGCTCCTTCCAGCGGGACGGGTCGGGCTCCGGCAGCCGGACCTCGCTGAGCACCCGGTCGTAGATCAGCTCGAGCAGCTCCTCCTTGGCCGAGACGTGCGCGTACAGGGAGGCGGGGCCGGTGTCGAGCTCCTGGGCCACCCGTCTCATGCTCAGCGCGTCGAACCCCTCGGCGTCGAGGATGCGCAGCCCCGTCTCCACGATCAGCTCCTGGCTGAGCTGCCGCTTCGCCTGCGGGGGGCGGCGCGGTTTGCGCCACGGGGGCGCCGGCACGTCCTTGCTTCCGACCATACGAACACTGTACTTGACACGAACGCTGTTCGTCACTAAAACGGTGTTCGTTGACGAACGCCGTTCGTCGCTTGGAACACCGTTTCTCATTTGAGGAGATGTCATGACAGTCACCGCGTCATCGGCCCCGGCCGACATAGCGCCCTATCGGTGGCGCTGGGTCGCCTTGTTCGTGATCCTGGCCGCCGAGGTGATGGACCTGCTCGACGCGCTCGTCACCGCCATCGCCGCCCCCACCATCCAGCAGGAGCTGGGCGGCTCGGAAAGCCTCGTGCAGTGGCTCGGCGCCAGCTACACCCTGGCCATGGCCGTCGGCCTGATCACCGGCGGGCGGCTCGGCGACCTGTTCGGCAAGAAGCGCATGTTCGTCATCGGCGCCGCCGGCTTCACCGTCGCCTCACTGCTGTGCGGCATCGCCACCGGCCCGGAGATGCTGATCGCCGCCCGCGCCGTGCAGGGCCTGTTCGGGGCCGTGATGCTGCCGCAGGGGCTGGGGCTGATCAGGGAGATGTTCCCGCCGCGCGAGATGGGCAAGGCGTTCGGCATGTTCGGGCCGGTCATGACCATCTCCTCCGTCGGCGGGCCCGTCCTGGCCGGCTGGCTGGTGGACGCCGACTTCTTCGGCACCGGCTGGCGCATGATCTTCCTGATCAACCTGCCGATCGGGCTGGCCGCCGTCCTGGCCGCGCTGCGCTTCCTGCCCGAGTACCGCCTGTCCAACGCCACCCGCCTCGACCTGCCCGGCGTCGCGCTCGTCTCGGTCGCCGCGTTCCTGCTGATCTTCCCGCTCATCCAGGGCCGCGAGGCCGGCTGGCCCGCCTGGACGTTCGTCTCGATGGCCGCCTCCGCCGTGATGTTCGCCCTCTTCGGCCGGTACGAGTCCCGCCGCGCCAGGTCCGGCCGCGACCCCCTGGTCACCCCCAGCCTGTTCCGCAAGCGGGCCTTCGTCGGCGGCCTCGTCGCCGGCCTCGCCTTCTTCTCCGGGCTGACCGGCTTCGGCGTCGTCTTCAGCTTCTACACCCAGGCCGGGCTCGGCTTCACCCCGCTCCAGGCCGGCCTGACCGCCCTGCCCCAGGCCCTCGGCGGCGTGGCCGGCTTCGGCCTGGCCATGGCCGGGCTCCAGGAGAAGCTCGGCCGCGGCCTCATGCAGATCGGCGCCCTCGTGATGGCGGCGGGCGCCGCCGTGCTCGCCCTCACCATCCACGTCTCCGGGGTGGACGTCAGCGCCTGGCAGCTCTCCCCCGGCCTGGCCCTCGTCGGCGTCGGGATGGGGCTCACCATGGCGCCGTTCTTCGACATCGTGCTGGCCGGGGTCGAGCCGCACGAGACCGGCTCGGCGTCCGGCACGCTGACCGGGGTGCAGCAACTCGGCGGCGCCTTCGGGACGGCCGTGCTCGGCACGCTCTTCTTCGACCTGCTCGCCGATGGGTGGGAGTTCGGGGCCTCCATGGAGGTGACGGTGTGGGTGGAGGTCGGGCTGCTGGTGCTGACGTTCGCGCTGGCGTACCTGCTGCCGCGCCGCGCCCGGCCGGAACAGCAGCCGCACGGCGCGTGACCGCCGCCCTCAGCCCCGGAGGTGGCGTTCGGCCCACTGGGAGATGTCGCGGCGTTCGATCGCGGCCGCCATCAGGTCGGGGAAGGCGTCGGGCGTGCACGCGAACGCGGGCACGCCCATCGCGGCGAGCGCGGCGGCGTTCTCGTGGTCGTAGAACGGCGCCCCCTCGTCGGACAGCGCGAGCAGCACGATCACCTGCACCCCGGCCTGCGTCATCGCCGCCACCCTGCGCAGCATCTCCTGCCTGACCCCGCCCTCGTAGAGGTCACTGATCAGAATGAAGATCGAATCGGTGGGCCGGGTGACGAGCCCCTGGCAGTAGGCGATCGCCCGGTTGATGTCCGTACCGCCGCCGAGCTGCGTCCCGAACAGCACCTCCACCGGATCATGAAGCTGGTCGGTGAGGTCCACCACCGCCGTGTCGAACACCACGAGCGACGTCCTGAGCGACCGCATCGACGCCAGCACCGCCCCGAACACGCTCGAATACACCACGGACGCCGCCATCGACCCGCTCTGGTCGACGCACAGCACCACCTCCCGCTGCACCGACCGCTGCCGCCGCGCGTAGCCGATCAGGCGGGACGGCACCACCGTGTTCCTGTCGGGCAGGTAGTTCTTCAGGTTCGCCCTGATCGTGCGGTCCCAGTCGATGTCGGCCACCCGCTTGGGCCGGTGCGTCCTGGCCGAGCGGTCCAGCGCCCCCGACACGGCCGCCCTGGTCTTCTGCGCCAGCCTGCGCTCCAACTCCTCCACCACCCGCCGCACCAGCGCCCTCGCCGACTCGCGGGCCTGGTCGGGCATCACCTTGTTGAGCGCGAGCAGGGTGCCTACCAGGTGCACGTCCGGCTCCACCGCCTCCAGCATCTCGGGCTCCAGGAGCAGCCTGGTCAGGTTCAGCTTCTCGATCGCGTCCCGCTGCATGACCTGGACGACCGTGGACGGGAAGTACGTGCGGATGTCGCCCAGCCACCTGGCCACCCGGGGCGCCGACGCGCCCAGGCCGCCCTGCCTGCGGTCCCGGTCCGCGTCGTCGCCGCCGCCCTGGTCGTAGACGGCGGCCAGGGCGGCGTCCATCCGGGCGTCCACGCCGTCGAGGCCGCAACCGGTGCCGTCGGCGGGCCCGCCACCGAGCACCAGCCGCCACCGCCGCAACCGCTCATCCGACGCACCGTCCACCCGGCCCTCTCCACCGCGGCCCGCCTCCGCCCGGCCTTCTGGCTCAGCGCTCACCCGTCAGCCCTCCCGATGATCGTCAGCACGGTCGCGACCGCCGCCGCGGCCCGGCGTTCGTCCACGTCCTGCTCCCCCGCCCCCTCCGCACGCCCGGACGACCGGAGCCGCTCCCCGATGGCCCTGCGCTCCGGCACCGCGAACCCACCGAACGTCCGCCGCAGCAACGGCAGCACGTCCGTGAACTGCTCCGCGGACAGCCCGCTCAGCCACCCGTCCACCAGCCCCAGCAGCCGCGGATCGTGCACCAGCAGCAGCCCGCCCCCGGCCAGGAACCCCTCCACCCAGGCCGCCGCCCGCGCCGGAGCCTGCCCCCGGGACATGGCCCTGGACATCCGGTCACCCGCGTCGTCCAGCTCACCGGAGTCCAGCAGGATCCGGGTGAGCCGCCCCTCGATGAGCCCGTGCAGGTCCTGCCGGTCGCTGATGCTCCGCAACGTGCCCAGCCACCGCTCCCTCGGCCCCGCCCCGTCGCCCGCCTCGCCCTCGCCGGACAGCAGGGCGACGGCCGAGTGGACCGCGTCCACGTGTTTGAGCAGGTCGGCCGCCGCGCCGTCGTCCAGGCCCGTGACCGCCACCGGCAGGCCGGCGCGGATCCGCTCCAGCATCGAGCGCACGATCACCGCCAGCCCCTCCGCCGAGGTGCCGCGCACGTCGCCGTACCGGTGGGCGCGCACCATCGCGGGCAGCGCCGCCATGAGGCTGGTGACGTCCGTGTCGAGCGCCGCCTTGGCCGACAGCACCGCGAGCACGCCGGGCAGCGCCTGCGGCAGGTCCGCCAGCAGGCACCGCTCCACCAGCGACGCCAGGTCGGCCAGCGCCGCCGACGACTCCCCCGCCAGATCCCTGGCCCGCTGCGCCGCCGCCGCGGCCACGGTGGTGCCGAGGGCGGCGTGCTCGATGAGCGCCAGGTCGTGCTCGGGCCGCCACCGTAACGTCCAGGTCTCCCTGAACGTGCCCTTGCCGCGCGCCTGCCCCGGCGTGCCCCACCCCACCCCGAGCAGCCCCAGCCGGTGCAGCAGATGACTGCGGTCCAGGTCGAGGGGTTTGCGCAGGTCGAGGTCGATCTCCCGGTCGAGCGCCTCCGGCTTGAGCTTGAGCCGCCGCTGCTGCTCGCGCAGGTCCCGCTGCAGCGGCACCATCGGGGTGCCGTCGCTGACCTGGCCGAGCCGGTCGCCGACGACCATGCGCCGCTGGATCAGCTCCACGGCCAGGTCGTCGCCCTCGCACAGCACCGCCCTGGCCGCCTCGGTGACCTCGCCCAGCCCGGCCAGCGGCCTGCCGCGCAGGGTGGCCAGGCCGTGCGCGAGCCGTACGGACTCGATGACGTGCGCCGACGACACCGCCAGCCCCTCCTCGCGCAGCACCCCCGCCGCCCGCGTCAGCCACCGCTCCACGGGCTGGTCGGGCGCCTCGAACAGGTGGTGGTACCAGCCCGGCGAGTTGATGCCCGCGCCGTAGCCGCTCCACGAGGCCAGCCGCCCGTACGTCCACGGCACCCACGTCAGCTCCGCCTTCACCTTCGGCAGGCCGCGCAGCAGCGCGTTGTCCGCCGCGGCGGACGGCAGGGGGGCGGTCAGCGCGGGCACGTGCCAGGCGCCGCAGATCACCGCGATCCGTCCGTAGCCCTGCTTGATGGCCGCGCGCAGGGTTTTGCGCATGTACGCCTCGCGCCTGGCCTCCCGCTCGTCCGGCTGGTGACCTTCGCGGACGGCGGCCATCGCCTCGGCGATCACCTCGAACGGGGTGTCGCCTTCGCGGTGTTCGACGACGTCCTCCCACCAGCGTTCCGGATCGTCGTAACCGGCGGCGGCGGCCAGCGCGCCGATGGGGTCGGTCAGGACGGCCGGTTCATCGGGCGGGTCGTTGGACGGGTCGTCGGGCGGATCGTCGGACGGGTCGTCGGGCGGATCGTCGGCCAGGGAGTGGGCGGCGGGCAGGTCGCAGAAGCGCACCGGGATGCCCGCCGCGGTGCCGTACAGGATCGCCTGCCACTCCGGCGAGAACACCGCGAACGGCCAGAACGCGGCCCGCGCGGGCGCGCCCGGCACGTGCGCGAGCAGCGCCACCGGCGGCTCCATGCCGGGTGCCAGCGCGACCAGCGCGTCCGCCTCGGGCGGGCCCTCGATGAGGATCGCGTCGGGACGCAGCCGTTCGAGCTCCCGCCGCACGGCCCGCGCGGAACCGGGACCGTGGTGCCGCACCCCCAGAACCGACACCCCGCTCATCGCACCTCCACCCGAACCGGGACGCCGCCCACACGACCACCGCACGTCGTCGGAGCGCCGCTCGCACGACCATCGTCAGCCGACGGAACCCCACTCACACGATCCCTGCCAGCCGTCAGGACGCCGCTCATGAAACCTCGCGACAGGCACGGTAGAAGTCGCGCCACTCGGCCCGCTCACGAACCACCGTCTCCAGGTACTCCCGCCACACCACCCGATCAGAAACCGGCTCCTGCACCACCGCCCCCACGATCCCGGCGGCCACGTCGGACGGCCGCAGCACCCCGTCGCCGAAGTGCGCCGCCAGAGCGATCCCGCTGGTCAGGACGGAGATGGCCTCCGCCGTGGACAGGGTGCCGCTGGGCGACTTGACCTTGGTGCGGCCGTCCTCGGTGACCCCCGTGCGCAGCTCCCTGAACACGGTCACCACCCGCCGGATCTCCGCCGGCCCCGTCGTCGTCTCCGGCAGCTCCAGGCTGCGGCCGAGCTGGGCGACGCGGCGGGCGACGATGTCCACCTCCTCCTCGGCGGTGGCGGGGACGGGCAGCACGACGGTGTTGAAGCGGCGGCGCAGCGCGCTGGACAGCTCGTTGACGCCCCGGTCGCGGTCGTTGGCGGTGGCGATCACGTTGAAGCCGCGCTGCGCCTGCACCTCGCGGTTCAGCTCGGGGATCGGCAGCGTCTTCTCCGACAGGACGGTGATCAGGGCGTCCTGAACGTCGGACGGCATGCGGGTCAGCTCCTCGACCCTGGCCACCCTGCCCTCGGCCATGGCGCGCATGACGGGCGACGGGGTCAGCGCCTCGAACGAGGGGCCCTCGGCGAGGAGCCTGGCGTAGTTCCAGCCGTACCGGATGGCTTCTTCCGCGGTGCCTGCGGTGCCCTGGACGAGCAGCGTCGAGTCGCCGCTGATGGCGGCGGCCAGGTGTTCCGACAGCCACGTCTTGGCGGTGCCCGGCACGCCGAGCAGCAGCAGCGCGCGGTCGGTGGCCAGCGTCGCCACGGCCACCTCGACGATGCGGCGCGCGCCGACGTACTTGGGGGTGATGTGCTCGCCGTCGCCCAGGATGTACGTGGTCACGGCCCACGGCGACAGCTTCCAGCCCGGCGGCCTGGGCCGGTCGTCGTCCTTGGCGAGGAGGGCCAGCTCCTCGGCGTACTGGTCTTCCGCGTGCGGGCGCAGAACGGTCATCGGGAGAGCTCCTTGTACATGTCAGCGCGGAAACGCAGCAGGGCGGCGACCTGCTGGACGGGTTCGGCGGGCGAGTGGTCCTCGGCCAGCTCGAACAGGGCCGGGTCGATGTGCTCGCCCGCCAGTTTGACCAGCTCGCCGAGGTTCCACGGCTGCGTGGTGTTCACCTTCACGATCTTGTTGAGGACGGCCGTGGCCAGGCCCTCGCGCCAGTGGGACGACACGCCGCCCAGCACCATGATCAATTGGCTGTCCAGGTCGTGGGCGCGCACGAACCTGGCGGCCAGCTCCTGCTGTTCCTCCGGCGGCAGCGATTCGAGCAGGTCGGCGATCGGGTCCCAGGCGAACATCGCCCGCGCCCACTCGGGGTCGCGCTGCAGCACCGCCGCGCGTACCCAGGCCGCCTTGACCTCGGCGTCCCAGTCGGGGATGCGCATCGCCAGCAGCTCGTTCGGCCGTCCCCAGCAGGACAGAGGGGCCCGCGCGATGATCTGCTGCAGCCACCAGGCGCGCTCGCCGATGCCGCGCGGCGGCTTCGGACGCACGCCGTCGCGTTCCATCGCCCTGTCGCAGGCCGTGGGCGCCTCCACGGCGATCACGTCACCGGTGATCGTCACGCAGGCGCGCACCCGCTCGGCCATCCGCCGCGCCAGGCGCGAGCCGGGCAGGCGGGTCAGCAGGTTCGCGGCGGCCTGGCGCACCTCCCTGCGGCGGTCGTCCAGCGCCTGCTCCAGGAACGGCTCGTCGGCCATGCTCAACCCCTCGGCCAGCACCTCCACGAACCCGGCCCGGTCGTCCGGCGTCTCCCGCTCCCACGTGCTCTCCAGCAGCCGCCTGGCCTGCGCGGGGTCGGCCGCCCTGAGCGCGCACAGGTGGGCGCGCCGGTCGGCGGCGCCGCCCAGCTCCCACGTCTCGCCCGTGGGCTCCTCCAGCAGGTACGCCCAGGCGGGGTTGAGCCCGGCCAGCCAACGGCCGCGCTGCCCGGCCAGCACACCCAGATGCACCCTGATCGAACGGTCGCGCCTGCCCCGCTCCAGCAGCTCGGGCAGCACGTACGCGGGCACCCTGCGGCCGGTCGCCGCGGCGGCGGCCAGCCATTCGGGGATCAGGCGCTCGTTCTCGCCGCCGAGCAGCCTGCCCAGCCGCTCGGCCGCCCTCCTGCCCACCGCCTCCCGCTCCTCTTTTGGCGCCGCCTGTCGCTCCTGCGTCGGCGCCGCCTCCCACTCCTCCGTGGGCGCCGCTTCCCGTGTGGCCGCCACCGCCACGCTTCTCCCCGCACGCCGGCGCGCCACCTCGATGGCCGCCGCCTCCAGCAGGTCGCCTGGGTACGGCCTGCGGTCGGTGCCCACCAATGCCGTCGAAGCCAAGTCGTCCCAGCCGGTCATGGGATCGCCACCCCTCTGTCTGTGTCGTTGTGCCGGCCGGTCACAGGATCACCGCCGTTCCGTCCTCGTCCCAGGCCGTCAGGGGGCGCAGGCCCTGCGGGGTCCACTCGGCCGCCACCGTCAGGGGGTGACCGCCTGAGACGGCCATCAGGCGCCAGGGGTCGTGGGCGCGGGGGTGGAGGGGGAGGCCGGAGATGGTGGTGCGGTCGGGGGTCACGTCGGTGAGGACCAGCGGCCAGGATTCGGTCCACGGGTCCTCGGCCAGCGCCCGAGCCACCTCGTCCAGCGCCTCGTCAGGCGACATCCCGGGCGGGATGCCCTGCGCCCGCGTGGTGGCGGCCGGGGGTGTGGTGGGCGGTGCTGCGGCTGGTGTGGCGGACGGCGGCACAGCGGCCGAAGGCTCTGGGTGTGCGACGCGTGAAGGCGCAGCATGCGACGGTGTGTCGTCCGATGACGCGACGTGCGGCGGCGGCCCCGATGGGGGGTGCGGCGGCGCGGCTTGCGGTGCCTGCGGCTGTGCGCCGGTTTCTCGTGCGTTGGGTGGTGCGGGCGCAACGGGAGCGGCCTCCGACAGCGCGCCTGCGGACGGCGGTGGAGCGGCCGTTGTCGGCGAGCCCGGTCGGGTGGTCGGTGAGCCCGGTCGGGTGGTCGGTGAGCCCGGCCAGGTGGTCGGTGAGCCCGGCCAGGTGGTCGGTGAGCCCGGCCAGGTGGTCGGTGAGCCCGGTGGCGTGGTCGGCGAGCCCTGTCGGGTGGTCGGCGAGACGGTGCCGTGGCGGGTGGCTACGAGGGCGCGGAGGGGTGCGGCGCCCGGGTAGTACGTGAGGTCGGCGTCGATGGTCGTGCCCGTGACCAGGGAGGCGTCCAGCGCCTGGCCCTGCGGGGCGAACGACAGGATGAGGGCGGGCCGGCCGGTGTGGCGGCCACGCAGCCAGACGCGGCGGGCCGTCAGCCGGTCCTGGACCTCGTCACGCCGCCCCAGCACGTCCCAGTGATCGCGCACCGGCGGCCCCGCCAGGACCTCTTCCCTCGTGACGGGAAAGCCGGTGCGGATCAGGACGGTCTGCGCCAGGCGTTCCGGCAGGTGGGCCCGGCGGCGGTAGGCGATGGCGAGCAGGTTGATGAGGGCGTACTCCTCCAGGAGCCGCCCCGGCCAGTTCTCCTCGGCGCGGACCCTTGCCAGGCGGGACACGACGCCTGCCACGCCGGGCGCCTGGGCGTCGATGAGGCGCTTGGCGAGGCCGTCCCAGTCGTGTTCCTGGGCTCCCGCGAGGCCCTGCCGCACCTGGTCGGCCAGCCATCGCTCCAGCTCGGCCAGCCCGGCGGCGACCCGCTGATGACGTACGGACTCGCCCCGACCAGGTGCGCTACCAGCGGCCACCGATTGAACGGCCCCTGAGGGAGCGCCACCGGACGACACACCCGTTTCGGCCCCGCCACCGTCCACCGGCATGCCGCCATCGGGGCCGCTTCCGGTGCCGCTCACAAGCATGGCGCTCTCGGGGTTGCTTCCGGGGCCGCCCATGAGCGTGGCGCCCTCCGGGCCGATCTCGGCGCCGTCCACGAGCGTGGCCCTCTCGGGGGCGCTCTCAGTGCCGTGCTGCGGGCCGTCCGCGTCCGTTGTGGGAGGGCTGTCCGAGGCGTTCAAGCGTGCGCCGGAGCCACCTCCCGCACCGACATCAATGCCCGCCTGCGGATCGGCATCCGCTCCACCGGCCGCACCGCCGCCGACGCCCGCTCCCCCGGCGGCCTTGGCGCGGGCGGCCTCGAGGCGGGCTGCTGACTTGGCGGCGCGGTCGGCGCGGCCGTCCAGCCACTCCGCGACCCACTGCGGCAAGGCCTCACCTACGACCGGCACGCCGTCGGCGGACCACAGGAGCAGTAGGCCGAGCGCGTGCTTGCACGGGAACTTCCTGCTCGGGCAGCTGCACCGATAAGCAGGCTCGCTCAGGTCGACGGCGGCGAGGTACGGCTTGGCGCCGCTGCCCTTGCACTCGCCGAACAGGACGGTGCCCGTCGTGCCGCGCAGCGACCACTTGCCGGCCGCTGCCACCCCCTGCGCCGCCTTCTGGGACGACGCGTCGGGGGCGAGGGCGAGCACCTGATCGCGGCTCCACCGTTCAGTCACCTGCCGCAGATTACTCAGGGGGACCGACATTCCGCGCGGGGTCCGGATGATCCCGGACAGTCGCGGAGAACGTGATCGCGAGCCGGTTGTGGGGGTGGGGGCGGTCGCGGGCCGCGCGGAGGTAGAGGCGGTCGCGGGCGGCACGGGTACGGGGCCGGTCGCGGGCAGCGCGGGAAAGGGGCGGGTCGCGGGCCACTCGGGTGCGGGGCGGGTCGTGGAAGGCGCGGGTTGAGGGCGGTCGCGGGCCGTGCGGGGTCAGGGTGGTCGCGGGCCGTGCGGGGTCTGGGTGGTCGCGGGTGGTGGTGCATGGTCAGGGTGATGGCCGTGAGTAGGGGTGGAGGTGGGGGATGTCTGGAATGTCGTCATAAACTCGGCATGTGGAGTTGCGGATCTACCCCGACGGCCCGTCCATCGAGGTGTCCGACGAGGAGGAGGCGCTGAAGAGCGCTCTCGACGGGCAGCTCGTCCTCGACGGCCACCGTTTCCTGCGCAGGGACGTCACCGGCGCCCCCGTCGCCTTCGTCGAACGCCCGCCCATCGCCAAAGCCCTGGACCTGCTCCCCCATCCCGAGGGCGGCTGGTTCAAGGAGACCTACCGCTCGCCCGTCACCTTCTCGCCGGACGGCTACCCAGGCCCCCGGGCCAGCGTGACCGCCATCTACTTTCTGCTGCGGCCCGGTGAGGAGTCCGTGCCGCATGTGGTCAGGTCGGCGGAGATCTGGCTGTGGCATCGGGGCGGGCCGCTCGATCTGACGATCGGGGACGAGACGGTCGTGCTGGGTCCGGACGTGGAGCGGGGGCAGGTGCCGCAGGCGGTTGTGCCGGGTGGGGTGTGGCAGTCGGCGCGTCCGGCGGGGGACGTGGAGGTGCTGGTGAGCTGCCTGGTCTCGCCGGGCTTCGACTTCGCTGACTTTTCTGCTTAGAGTCCCGGTCCGTGACGCGGCTGGCGCTGCTTGGTGTGGATGCGGCGTTCGCGGGGTGGGCGCGGGCGTTTTGTGAGCGGCATCTGGATCGATCACGGCACCTGGCCTGGGTACGGGCACGAGGTCAGCCCTGGATGGTCGGGCGGATGACGATCTCGCCGATCTCCACGTCCTCCGGCTGCTCGATGGCGAAGGCGATGGTCCGGGCGACGGCCTCCGGGGCGATGGCGAGCCGCTCCATGTCACGGCGGACCTGTTCCCGCACCTCGGCGTTGTCGATCCAGTCGGCCAGCCCCGTCCGTACGTACCCCGGCGACACCGCCGTCGTCCGCAGCACCCCGTCGGTCGACTCCTGCCGCAACCCCTCCAGGAGGGTCCGTACGGCGTTCTTGGTGGCGGCATAGACGGCCTGCGTGGGCACGATCTTGAGCCCGGACGTGGACACCGTGGTCACGAGATGGCCGCGCCCCTGGCGGCGGAAGACGGGGAGGGCGGCGGCGATGCCGTGCAGCACCCCGCGCAGGTTGACGTCGATCATCGCCGACCAGCCGCCCACGTCGAGGTCGGCGACGGGCCCTGTCCTGGCGATGCCGGCGTTGCCGACGAGCACGTCCAGCCGCCCGAACTGCTCGACGGCCAGGCCGACGAGGAGTTCGAGGTCCTCGCGGCGGGCGACGTCGGTGGCGCGGGTGACGGCGCGCCCGCCGGCCGCGCGGATGTCGGCGGCGATGGCATCGAGGCGTTCCGTGCGGCGGGCGCCGAGGACGACGGCCGCGCCGCGCGAGGCGAGCAGGCGCGCGGTGGCCTCGCCGATCCCGCTGCTCGCCCCGGTGATGACGACGACCTTATAACTGAGGTCACTGGGCACAGACATGGCGCAAGGGCTCCTGACTAGAATGGACACGTGTCCGCTTATGACACGACCAACCATAGCGGACACGTGTCCGTTTAGCTAATCTGCCGAGGACTCTCATGACCGCTCCCCGCCGCCGCGCCGACGCCGCCGAGAATCGTGAACGCATCATCGAGGCCGCCCGGGCGGTGGTCGCCGGCGCGGACGAGGTGCGGCTGAACGAGATCGCCAAGCGCGCGGGCGTCGGCCAGGGCACCCTCTACCGCCACTTCCCCACCAGGGAGCACCTGCTCGCCGAGGTCTACCGGCAGGACGTGGACGAGCTGGTGACCGCCGCGCCGAAGCTGCTCGCCGAGCACGACCCGCTCACCGCCCTGACCCGCTGGCTCGCCAGGGTGGCCGACTACGCGCAGGTCAAGCGGGGGGTGCTGGCCGCCGTAGAGGCGGGCGTCCGGCGGGATCTGTCCGCCCACAGCCAGGGGCCCATCGGTGACGCGCTGGCGACGCTCCTCGACGCGGGCAAGGCCGACGGGACGGTCCGTCAGGACGTGGACGCGCGCGACGTCATCCTCCTGCTCGGCTACCTGACCCGCCTGGAGGACGGCGAGTGGGACGGCCGCGCCCGGCACCTGCTGACGGTCATCCTGGAAGGCGTCCGCAGCCGCGGCTGACTCCGAAGAGGGGGGTTTACAGGCGGCAGGGCAGTGAAGGGGCGGGGCATGGAGACGAAGGAATGGACCGTGCGCATCTCACTCGCCGAGGACGGCGACGACACCTCGGCGCGGGCGACGCTGACCACAGGGGACGGCGAGAGCGTCACCGGGACCGGCCGGGCCCGGCGCAACCCGGCCGACCCGTCGCAGCCGCGGATCGGGGACGAGCTGGCCGCCTCCCGGGCGCTGGCGGATCTGGCGCAGCGCCTGGCCGTCATCACGAGTCACGATATTTCGGAGTCTGACGCGGAATCGCCCGCGCCGACGCGCTCCTGGTGAGCCCACCCTCGGCAGGAGAGAAGATCACTGGCTGGGGTAGCGTCCTGTCCGTCGCGCCATCCCCACGATCCGTCACGCCGTCCCCACGAGGAGAGACCCCATGATCCGCAAGGCCGTGATCCCGGTGGCCGGGCTGGGCACCCGGCTGCTGCCCCTGACGAAGGCGTTGCCGAAGGAGATGCTGCCGATCGGCGACAAGCCGGTCATCGAGCACACCATTCGCGAGCTGGTCGAGTCCGGCATCGACGACATCACCATCGTCACCTCGGCCCGCAAGGACCTCGTCCAGCGGCACTTCGCCCCTGACGCGGACCTGGAGCGCGAGCTGCGCGTGGCCGGTAAGGACGACCTGGCCAACGCGGTGGCCGAGCTGTCGTCGCTGGCCCACATCACGTACCTGTACCAGCGCGGCCCGTACGGCAACGGCACGCCGGTGCTGAACGCCGCGCGGGTCATCGGCGACGAGCCGTTCATGGTGCTGTGGGCCGACGACGTGTTCGTGGCCGAGGTGCCGCGCGCCAGGCAGCTCAAGTCGGCCTACGAGGCGACGGGCGCCCCGGTGCTGGCCCTCATGCCGATGGCGGTCGAGGACGCCTCCCGCTACGGCGTGCCGATCGTCGAGGAGGACCTCGGCGGCGGACGGCTGCGCATCTCGGGCCTGGTGGAGAAGCCGCGCCCGGAGGAGGCGCCCTCCCGGTACGCCGCGATCGGCGGTTACGTCGTCACCCCGGGCGTGGTCACCGAGCTGGAGGCCGCCACGCGCCGCTGGCAGGAGAACCCCGAAGGCGAGATCTACCTCACCGACGCCCTGCACCGTCACGCCACGGCCAATCCGGTGTACGGCCAGGTCATCGACGGCACCTGGTACGACACCGGCTCGCCGCTCAACTACTTGCGGGCGCAGTTCGCCGCCGCGCTGGCCGATCCGGTGCACGGCCCGGAGCTGCGCAAACTGGCCCGGGAGAGCTAGCGTCTACGCAAGAACTTACGAGGAGGGCACCGGTGAGCCGACAAATCGTTTCCATCGTGGGCGGCAAGGACGGGGAGGCGGCGAGCACGTACGAGTCGATCAATCCCGCCCGCACGGGCGAGGTGGTCGCGCGGGTCGGCCTGGCCGACGCGGAGGCGTTCGCGGCGGCCTGCCGCACGGCCAAGGAGGCGCAGCGTGAGTGGGCGAAGGTGCCCGCGCCGGTGCGCGGCCGGGTGATCGCGTCGATCGGGCGGCTGGTGGAGGCCAACACCGAGCGGCTGGCCGCGCTGGTGACGGAGGAGATCGGCAAGCCGTACGGCGAGGCGCTGGGCGAGGTCAGGGAGATCGTGGACACCTGCGACTTCTTCCTGGGCGAGGGCCGCAGGCTGTACGGGCAGACGGTCCCGTCGGAGATGCCGGACAAGAACCTGTTCACCTTCCGCAACCCGATCGGCGTGGCGGCGGTCGTGACGGCGGGCAACTTCCCGGTGGCGGTCCCGTCGTGGTATCTGGTGCCGGCTCTGCTGTGCGGCAACGCCGTGGTGTGGAAGCCCGCCGAGTACGCCGCCGCCTCCGCGCACGCCCTGTTCAAGCTGTTCGCGGCGGCGGGCCTGCCCGACGGCGTGCTGAACATCGTCTTCGCCGGCGGCGCCGACACCTTCGCGGGCCTGGAGCTGGCTCTCGGCGAGGGCACCGTGCAGAAGGTGGGGTTCACGGGCTCCAGCGAGGTCGGCAGGAAGATCGGCGAGCTGACCGGCCGCCACCTGCAGTCGGCCTGCCTGGAGCTGGGCGGCAAGAACCCGATGGTGATCATGCCGGACGCGGATCTCGACCTGGCCGTCGAGGGCGCGCTGTTCTCCGGCTTCGGCACCGCCGGCCAGCGCTGCACCAGCCTGGGCACGGTGATCGTGCACGAGAGCGTGCACGAAGCGTTCGTGGAGCGGTTCGCGCGGGCGGTCGGCGCCGCCGCCATCGGCGACCCGGCGGGCGACGTGCTGGCGGGCCCGCTGCTGGACTCGAAGTTCGCCGACCGGTACGAGGAGTACCTGACCTGGATCGAGCCGCACCACCAGGTGGTCACCGGCGCGACCGGCCGGATCACCGCGGATAACCCGCGCGGCGGCTTCGACGGCGGCGACGGCCTCTACTACCACCCGGTCGTGGTGGACGGCGTGCGGCCGGGCGACCGGCTGTTCATGGAGGAGACGTTCGGCCCGATCGTGGGCGTGACGTCGTTCGCCACCCTGCAGGAGGCGCTCGACCTGGCCAACCTGCCCGGTTACGGCCTGTCCAGCTCCATCTACACCACCGACCCGCAGCACGCCTTCCGCTTCCGCGAGGGCATCTCGGCCGGCATGGTCAGCGTCAACAACTCCACCTCGGGCGCGGAGGCGCACCTGCCGTTCGGCGGCAACGGCAAGTCGGGCAACGGCAGCCGCCAGTCCGGCGTGTGGGTGCTCGACCAGTTCACCCGCTGGCAGGCGATGAACTGGGACCACTCGGGCCGCCTGCAGAAGGCGCAGATGGACGTCGCGGAGATCGTCCCCGACCTGGACTTCCGCCTGGCATGACAAGAGCGGGGCCCCTTCACGCGAAGGGGCCCCGCTCTCAGGAAGATCAGACCTGGCCGGCCTTCTCCAGGGCCGCGCAGCAGGTGTTCACCAGCAGGCGGGCGACCACGTACGGGTCGACGTTGGCGTTCGGGCGACGGTCCTCGATGTAGCCCTTCTTGTCCACCTCGACCTGCCACGGGATGCGCACGGAGGCGCCGCGGTCGGACACGCCGTAGCTGTACTTGTTCCACGGCGCGGTCTCGTGGGCGCCGGTCAGGCGGCTCTCGATGTCGGCGCCGTACTGGCGGACGTGCTCCATCGGCTTGTCGCCCTCACCGAGCGCCTCGCAGGCGGTGATGATGGCCTCGTAGCCCTCGCGCATGGCCTTGGTCGAGAAGTTGGTGTGCGCGCCGGCGCCGTTCCAGTCGCCGCGGGCGGGCTTGGCGTCGAGGGTGGCCTCGACGCCGTACTCCTCGGCGGTCCGGTAGAGCAGGTAGCGGGCGACCCACAGGTGGTCGGCGACCTCAAGGGGGCCCGCCGGGCCGACCTGGAACTCCCACTGGCCGGGCATGACCTCGGCGTTGATGCCGGAGATCGCCAGACCGGCGGCGAGGCAGCGGTCGAGGTGCAGCTCGACGATCTCGCGGCCGAACACGGCCTCGGCGCCGACACCGCAGTAGTAGTGGCCCTGCGGGGCGGGGAAACCACCCTCGGGGAAGCCGAGCGGGCGGCTGCCCTTGAAGAAGGTGTACTCCTGCTCGATGCCGAACCAGGACTCCTGCGCGGCGTACTGCTCGGCGATCGGGCGGAGCAGCGCGCGCGTGTTGCTGACGTGCGCGTCGCCGTTGATCTCCTCGACCTCGCACAGGACGAGCTTGTTGTCGCCGCCGCGGATCGGGTCGGGGCAGACGAACACGGGGCGGAGCACGCGGTCCGACGAGTGGCCCTCGGCCTGGTTGGTGCTGGAGCCGTCGAAGCCCCAGACCGGAGGCTCGGCTCCGTCGGCAAGGATCTTCGTCTTCGAGCGGAGCAGAGCCGTGGGCTCGGTGCCGTCGATCCAGATGTACTCAGCCTTGTAGCTCACGGCGGTCCTTTCGGGGTTTCTCTCAGCCACGCCGAGTCTTACGGACGGCCGTTTCCCGGTTTTTGCCCGAATGTGAACGCCGTGTTAATCGGGAGGCTTTATTTCCGTCCCAGCACACTCCTGAGACACCGCGTGCCCGGCTCAGGTTCAGGGCGCGAACGGGGTCAGCTCCGGCACCGTCGCCCCGCCCAGGATCGATCGGGCCAGCGCGTCGCCCGTGAACGGCGCCATCGTCAGCCCCGCCGCGCCGAACCCCGTCACCACGTGCAGCCCGTCCTCACCGGGCAGCGGCCCGGCGATCGGCACCTGCTCCGACGGCAGCGGACGCAGCCCGACCCGCGTCTCGATGAGCGTCGCGTCGGCCAGCCCTGGCGCGATGCGCAACGCGTCCGACAGCCCCTGCCACTGCCCGCGCGCCGTCACCCGCGCGTCGAACCCGCTGCCCGTCTCCCTGGTCGCGCCCACTGCCACCCGCGAGTCGTCGAAGGCCACCAGGTAGTGGTGCGACAGCGGGTGCACCGACGGCCAGCGGCTGGTGTCCACCCCTTCGAGGCGCAGGTGGGAGATCTGGCCGCGCTGCGGCTCGACCGCCAGCCGCAGGCCGCGCGGCTCCAGCAGCTCGTTGGCCCACGCTCCGGAGGCCACCAGCACGGCGTCGCCCTCCAGCAGGCCGGAGCCCACCTCGACGCAGGGCGGGCCCTGCGGGCGCAGCCTGGCCCGGCCGTGCACCAGCCGGGCGCCATGGTGGGCGGCGCCCTGGAGCAGCGCGTCGCGCATGGTGCGCCCGTCCACCCGGCCGCCGCCGGAGACGAACACGCCCTCCAGAGTCTCCGACAGCACCGGGAAGAGGGCGCGCACCTCGTCGTTGCCGATGCGCCGCACCTCACCGACCACCGAGCCGACCGCCGAGCCGCCCACTGAACCGACCGCCGTGCCCGCGTCGCGGGCGCGCGCCTCGACGCGGGCCTGCGCCTCCGCCAGCCGCGCCGGGTCCTCGTGCACGATCAGCTCGCCGTTGCGGCGATAGTCGGTACGCTCCACGCCCGCCTCGGCCAGCAGCCCGATGACCTCGGGGTAGTAGGCGGCGCCGGCCGCGTACAGGTCGTAGAAGGGGCCCTCCACGGCGGAGGCCCACGGCGCGATGATGCCGGCGCTGGCCGCCGTGGCCTGCCCCGCCTCCCCCGAGTCCACGACGGTGACGCGCGCGCCCCTGCGGGCCAGCGCGAACGCGGCGCTCGCGCCGGCGATCCCGCTGCCGATGACGATCACATGCATGATCCCTTTCCTACCGTACGGGGCTTGGGCTCCCGCCTACCGGGTAGCACCTGCGACGACACGCTTCCGCAAGTCGCTCCCCCCACGACGGCCGGCACACATGGAGCTTTGGAGTGCACGTTTCCGCCACGGTGTGGTGGCTGACGATCCTGGGGATCGTCGGGCTGCTGCTGTTCGACTTCTTCTTCCACGTCCGCAAGTCGCACGTGCCCACGCTGCGCGAGGCGTCGGTCTGGTCGGCCCTGTACGTCGGCATCGCCCTGCTGTTCGGCGTCGGCGTCTGGATGTTCGGCGGCTCGGAGCCGGGGGCGGAGTACTTCGCCGGTTACGTGACGGAGAAGGCGCTGTCGGTCGACAACCTCTTCGTCTTCCTCGTGATCATGTCGAGCTTCAAGGTGCCGCGCGCCGACCAGCAGAAGGCGCTGCTGTTCGGGATCGTCTTCTCGCTGCTCGCCAGGTCCGGGTTCATCCTGGTCGGGGCGGCCCTGATCAACATGTTCGCCTGGGTGTTCTACCTGTTCGGGCTCATCCTGCTGCTCACTGCGGGCAACCTGCTCAAGCCGGAGGGCGAGGAGAGCCACTCCCCCGACAACCTCATGGTGCGGGTCGCGCGGCGGCTGCTGCACACCAGCGACACCTACGACGGCGACAAGCTGTTCACCGTCCAGGACGGCAGGCGCGTCATGACGCCGATGCTGCTCGTCATGATCGCCATCGGCGGCACCGACATCCTGTTCGCGCTGGACTCGATCCCGGCCATCTTCGGCCTCACCCAGAACGTCTACCTGGTCTTCACCGCCACCGCGTTCTCCCTGCTGGGGCTGCGGCAGCTCTACTTCCTCATCGACGGGCTGCTGGACCGGCTGATCTATCTCGCGTACGGGCTGGCCGTGATCCTCGCCTTCATCGGGGTGAAGCTGATCCTGCACGCGCTGCACGAGAACAACGTGCCGTTCATCAACGACGGCGAGCCGGTGCCGGTGGTGGAGATCAGCACCGGGCTGTCCCTGTCGGTGATCATCGGGGTGCTGGTGATCACAGTGCTGGCGTCGCTGTTCAGCGCGAAGGGACGGGTGCAGAACACGGCGTCGATGATGCGCAGGCACGCGCAGGAGTACCTGGACGTGGAGCACGATCCCGGGCTGCGCACCGAGCTGTACGGCAAACTGGTGGCCGGGGAGGAGCAGCTCAGGGGGCTGCCGGACAAGCACAGGAAGCTCGTCCGGCAGGAGGCCGAGCTGAAGGAGCTGCTGCGGCGCGTCCACGAGGAGCACGACCGCTCGTAGAAAGGACACGCGCGGGCCGAGCCGCTCGCAGAGAGGACACGAGCGGGCCGAGGCGCTCGCTGGAACGCCCCGGCCCGCGCGCGGTCCCGCGCTCAGGTACGGCGGTCGGTGCCGTTGCCGTCGTAACCGAGCAGCCGCATGGCCGTGTCCGGGTCCATCGCCGCGGCCAGGAGCTGGGCCCTGGCGTGGGCCTGGTCACGCTCCTGCTCCGCCTTGGCCTGCGCCGTACGGATGCCCTTGATCGCGACGAACGCCAGCCCCGCGCCCACGATCCCCGCGACGACCACGACGAACAGCAGGAGCAGCAGCCCGGGCGAGGCCACCCCGGCCACCGTGGAGCTGGTGCCAGCGCCGCCGCCCAGCGTGCCCGTCACCGCGAGCGCCGCGATGATGGACAGCACCACGAGGCCGAGCAGGCTGGCGATGACCAGCCACACCCGGCTCACCGGCCGCTTCTGCGGGGGCGGCGGGGCGGCCGGGGTGCTCACCACGACGGGCACCGGCGTGCCCACCGGTGCGGGCGGCTGGGCGGTGCCGGCCCAGGGCACGAACTCCGGCCTGTCGGACGGCTCGGCAACCGACCCCTCGGTGACAGCGGGCCCCGGAACAGGCGGCCCCACGGGCGGTGCCGGAGACGGGGCCGTGGACGAGCCCGCGGGAAGCGGCGTGCCCGGCGGTGGCGGCGGCGCCACCTGGATCACGGGCTGCGCCTGGATCACCGGCGGCGAGCCAGGCGCCTGCATCACGGGCGGTGAACCAGGCGCCTGCATCACGGGTGGCGAGCCGGGCGACTGGATCATCGCGGCGGTCCCGGGCGGCGCCGGATGCACGCCCATCACCCCGGCGACCCCGCCGAAGGCCCCCGGCACGACCTCCACCGGCTCCTGGTGCCCCGGCAGGTCCCGCTCGATCCGGCTGTGCTCCTTGTGCGCCCTGACCGCGTCCCGGTGGTACTCCTCCAGCTCCTGGTACAGCTCGTCGGAGGTGTAGATGCTGCCGTCCAGCAGCGGCCCGGTCTCCCCGCGGATGATGGCGACCACGTCGTCACCGTTGAGCGTCTTGTGCGTCTCCAGCGCGTGCGCCAGGCAGAGCACCTCCCTGCGGTGCTCCTGCAGCAGCTCCTCGGTCTTCTCCAGCAGCCGCACCAGGTTGAACTCGATGCGCTCGCCCAGCACGTCGGGCGTCAGGTCCTGCTGGCGTCTGCTCGGCTCCCTGTCGGTGATGCCGATGGCGCCGCCGGGGCCGCCCGGCTTGCGCACGGCCTTGCCGCCCATGATCTCCAGCTCCTGGAGCGCGGGCAGCGAGGTGACGCCCGAGCCCATGCCCCAGTACGACTCCATCATCGCGGTGAGGTAGGTGGCGGAGTACAGGTCTCCTGAGACGCCGGAGGAGTTGTCCTCGCCGAAGAACATGCGCTCTCCGGCCAGCGAGGCCAGGGAGACCATGATGTCGGCCTCGTGCTCGGACTTCCACCGGGTGAACTGGTCCTCGGGCTTGATCGAGGCGACCATGCCCAGGTAGTCGGCGCCCTTCTCGATGGTGGCGATGTCGATTTCCAGGTGGAAGCGGGTCACGTACGCGACGACGGCGTGGCAGGCCTCGTGCACGGCCACGGCGTGCCGCTCGCGCTCGATGTACTCGACGTCCTCGGGCGGGCCGAGCTGCTTGAGCCGCTTGGCGCGCAGCACGTCCGACCAGGTGATGATCTCGCGCCCGTCCCTGATGGCGGTGATGAGCGACTCGTTGACCAGGTCCTTGATGGTGGCGCCGGTGGCGTACGGGGTGATGGTGGCGAGCTTGTCGACCTGTTCGGGGGTCAGCTCGTGCTCGACCTTGTCGAAGTAGCCCTGGTAGGTGCGCACCCGCCCGGCCTTCGACGGGTAGCCGACCTTGTAGATGCGGTCGATGCGGCCCGGCCGCAGCAGCGCCTCGTCCAGCGCGTCGGGCCGGTTGGTGGCCATCATGACGAGGATGCGGTACTTGGGCGGCGGCTTGGGCCGCATGCCGAGGAGCCTGCGGACCAGCCGGTTGAAGAAGCCGCGCGGCTTCTTGAGCCCGGACAGCTCGGTGAGCAGCGCCTGGAGGGTTCCCGGGTCGCCGCTGTTCATCATGCCGCCGCCCATCATGAAGCGGTTGCGCCCGCCTGGCTCGTCCTGCTTGCCGGGGCGGAAGGTGAGCATCTGGCGGGTGGCCTCGGACATGTAGTTCATGCCGTGGCAGCCGTCGAAGCCGGACGAGTGCCCGGCGAAGCCGCCGCCCTGTCCGGGCGGGCCCTGCTGGGCGAGCCGGCCGCGCTTGCCGAGCGAGTCGGCCTCGTCGAAGAAGACGATCACGCCGCCGTACCGCAGCGCCAGCTTGCGCAGCTTCCTGAACAGCGACTTGACCTTGAGGATGCCGATGCCCATGAACATGTTCGTGAACGCGCCCGGATCCACGAACACATACGGCTTGCCGGTCTCACCGGCCACGGCCTCGGCCATCAGGGTCTTGCCGGTGCCCGGAGGGCCCCACAGCAGCAGGCCGCTGGGGACGTACCCGCCGCGCTTCTCGATCTCGTCGGGCCGCTCCAGGAAGACGATGTTCTCCTGGACGCGCTCGACCACGTGGTCCTGGCCCCACACGTCGTCGAAGCGGGTCTTGATGTCGTCCGGGAAGTACGTCTCGACTCCGCCCCTGGACAGGAACCAGAACAGGCCGACGAACTGGATGATGACGAAGAAGAACAGGAAGACGATCTGCAGGAAGAACGGCAGCGCCTGCCAGAGCAGCGCCGGCGCCTGCAGCAGCGCGGTGAACGGGCTGACGTCCAGCACCGCCCCCAGCACCAGGGCGATCAGCGTGATGAAGAAGACGATCTTCAGAGCGCGGGCGAGCCGGAAACGGGTCCAGTCGTCGAAGCGGCGGTGCGTCCAGCGCTCGAACCCGCCGAAGACCTTCTGGCTCCAGAAGCGGTGGTAGCCCGACCAGTGCTCGCTGATGAGGAAGTGCAGTTGCCTGACGATCTCCGCGCCGAGCAACCAGAAGATCCACTGGTACTCCATCGCGATGCGCCGCGCGGCTTCGGGGAAGGAGATGATGCCCTCGAAGTCCGCCATCACCTTCCACGTCAGGACGAGGTAGGCGAGCACGAGGGCGATCAGGAACTTGCTCCGGTCCCAGAACTGCATTTTCTTCCTGGTCACGGATTCGGGATCGTTGGGCCCGCTGCCGGGGGCGCGCAGCCCTTCATGGTGAATCGTCGTGGTCAATGAAGCTCCCTCATCCGGGCAGCCGGAGCAGCTTGAAAGAACTCGCGATCTTGTCGAACTCGGCGGCGCGCTTCGCGTAACAGAGGGACTGGCAGCCGATGAGCATGACGGAGACCGTGGCGCCCTTCTCGTCGAGAATGGCGGTGTGGTCGAAGGTCTGGACGTCGTTGCCGATCTGGTAGTTGAAGCGGACGCGCACTCCCCTGGCCCCGCTGTCGAGGCTCAGCACCTCGTCGCTGATGGGCTCGAAGCGGCTGAACATCGGCGGCTGGCTCATGGCCATGGCCTGCTGCAGGTAGGCCGTGCGCATCTCCTCGGTCACCGGGAGGACGAAGTCGCGCAGCCTGTTGAGGGAGATCGAGTCGCGTTGCTCTTCGGTGAGCTGGTGCACGGTGGCGTAGACGAACGGCTCCGTCGAGCCGAGCAGGTGGTTGACCGACGGATCCGCTGACTGGTCGAAGGCCGTCGACCAGACCCGCTGCGCCCGCAGCAGCGCAGCTTGCGAGTTGGGATGGTCGCCGGACAGGTACAACTCGATGGGATAGGCGTCGAGCTGCGTGAACGAGGCCGGCACCTTGAAGTACGTGGTGCCGCTCTTGTCGCTGACGTAGGTGAACTCCGGCTGCCCGCACGCGGACAGCATCAGGACCGCGACCATGAGCGCGATCAAAGCCCGTGTTTTTTTCACCAGGGCTTACCTCCGCATGACGGACCAACGGAGTTGTTGTGCCCGCTTTGGAGGGAAATCAGCTCGCTGCACGGTGAGAAATCTTGACCAAATCTTGCCCAAGCCTTGGCTTTACTTGTTACAGACCCAAAAGCCCTCCGTGCAGGGGTTGCGGCGCTCCGCTACAACGTTCATGCAACCCCCATTGGTTCATCCCGGGAAGTAGCGAAAGATATGAGGATCCCTATCGACAACCCCTGGAGCGGACAATGACAGAACCCGCGATGGAGACGGTCGACTCCTTCGGCATGACAGCCGAGCGCCAGTTCGCCGACCTCTGGTCCCGGTCGGTCCTGACGGTCAAGGAGCGCAGGCTGCTCCTGCTGGGGCTGCTCGTCGGCCAGGGGCTGCACGAGATGACCGACGCGCAGCTCGACGTCGCGCTGCGCGCCGGCGAGCTGAGCGAGGCCGAGCTGCGGGAGGTGGCGGTCTTCCTGACGCACTACGCGGGCTGGGCCAGGGGCGCCAAGCTGAACGACCAGGTGGAGTCGCTGATCGAGCGGGTCAGGCGGCCTCGATCCGATAGATCGGACCCTGCAGGCTGAGCGCATACAGCTCGCCGTCGGGGCCCTCCCCGAACGACGAGAGCTGGTCCACCCTGCCGACCTCGGCCGAGTCGCTCACGTCGGCCGCGGGCGCGGCCCTGACCCATCCGGCGCAGAAGTCGCCGTACAGGAACTGCCCCTTCAGCCAGGGGATCTTCTCCCCGCGGTAGACGTACCCGGCGATCACCGAGCAGTTGCCGCCCTCGCCCAGCGGGTAGACGATCACCGGCTCGACGAGGCCGCGGGCCTGGCCGTCGCGGAAGCGCGCCCTGCCCTCGCGCAGGTTCCAGCCGTAGTTCTCGCCGCCCCTGCTGCTCGCGGGCTGGTGGTCGACCTCCTCCCAGGCGTTCTGCCCGACGTCGCCGATCCACAGGTCGCCGGTGCCGCGGTCGAAGCTGAACCGCCAGGGGTTGCGCAGGCCGTAGGCCCAGATCTCGCCGCGCGCGCCCCTCCTGCCGGCGAACGGGTTGTCGTCCGGGATCTTGTACGGGTCGCCGCGCGGGTCGATGCGCACCAGCTTGCCGAGCAGCGTGTTCAGGTTCTGGCCGTTGCCCTGGGGGTCGCCCGCGCTGCCGCCGTCGCCGAAGGCGATGTAGAGGTAGCCGTCGGGGCCGAAGGCGAGCTGGCCGCCGTTGTGGTTGGCGTACGGCTGGTTCTGCCTGAGCACGTCGCGCCTGCCGGTCGCGCGCTCGCCGTCGTAGGCCCACTCGGTGACGTGGGTGTGGCCCTGCGCGTCGGTCCAGTCGAGGTAGACCCAGCGGCCGGTGGGGTGGAACGCGACGCCGAGCAGCCCCTGCTCGTTGCCCGTGCTCACCTCGCCGGACAGGTCGATCACGACCCTGCCGTCGGTGGTGCGCAGCCGGCCCGTCTGCTCGGCCACGTAGAGCCGGTCGTCGCCCTTGCGCACGGCGAACGCCACCGGCTGCTCCAGCTCGGCGATCCGCGTGAAACGCAGCTCGCCGCGCTCCTCGGGCGCGGGCGTGGGTGTGCCGGTCTGCGGCTCCGGCGGGCTGCTGCGGGGCGAGGGCGCGGCGCTGCTGGAGGCACGGGTGGCCGACCCGGCGGGCTGCTCGGGCGTGCAGGCGGTGAGGGCCAGCAGGAAGAGCCCGGCCACGACGATGCGCACGTCACCCATCCTGCCACGCCCGTCACGGTCGAGGCGGGCCGACCGCGCCGATCCACCGCCGTCATGGACCAGGCGGGCCGACCGCGCCGATCCGCGCCCGTTATGGTGCAGGCATGCCAACCGCACTGATCACTGGCGCGACCGCCGGCATCGGCGCCGCCTTCGCGCGCCACCTGGCCGCCGACGCCTACTCGCTCGTCCTCGTGGCGCGCGACGAGCTCCGCCTCGCCAAGGCCGCCGACCAGCTCAAGCTCAGGTACGGCGTGCGCGTCGAGGTGCTGCCCGCCGACCTGGCGACCGAGGAGGGCCTGGCCAAGGTCGAGTCGAGGCTGCGCGACGGCGTCGACCTGCTGGTCAACAACGCCGGCTTCGGCAACGCGGGGCACTTCCCGTACGTGCCGGTCGAGAACGAGCTGCGGATGCTCAAGGTGCACTGCGAGGCCGTGCTGCGGCTGACGCTGGCGGCGCTGCCCGGGATGCGGGAGCGCGGCCGGGGCGCGATCGTGAACGTGGCCTCCGTGGCGGCGTTCTTCGGCAGCCGCAGCACCTACAGCGCGTCCAAGGCGTGGGTGGTGAACTTCAGCGAGTCGGCCGCCGCCACGGTGGCCGGCTCGGGCATCCGGGTCATGGCGTTGTGCCCCGGTTTCGTGCGCACCGAGTTCCACCAGCGGGCCTCGATGGACAGCTCGGGCATCCCGTGGTTCCTGTGGCTGAAGGCCGAGGACGTGGTGCGGGCGGGGCTGCGCGATCTGGCGCTGGGCAAGCGGGTGTCGGTCCCCGACCTGCGTTACAAGCTCATCGTGGCGATCGGGCGGCTGGTGCCGCGCGGCTTGCAGGCCACGGTGTCGCGACGCATCGGGCGCTGACGCCGTACCAGAGAAAAAGCGGGCCCCCGCCGCGGGAGGGGGTCGCGGTGGGGGCCCAGGCGGTCGCGGGCTCACGCCCGCGACCGGGAACCGGATGTCAGCGGTTGGCCTCGTGGCCGATCGACAGGCCGGAGGTCGGGTCGAAGAAGTGCAGGTTGTGCGTGTCGACGACCAGCTCGATGCTCTGGCCGGGACGCACGTGGCTGCGGGCGTTGACGCGGGCGGTCCACAGGGACTTGTCGCCCGACAGCGGCAGCGTGGCGTCCTCCTCGTCACCCGCGTCGGCGGCGGCGACGGTGTCCTTGTGCTCGACCGGCGGGGCGTCGATCAGGAACAGCACGTTGATCTCGGAGCCCAGCTCCTCGGTGACCTCCGCCTTGACGGGCAGCGTGGCCCAGCCGTTGGCGTGGCTGCCGGCGGAGGCGGAGTCCTCGAAGTCGGACGGGCGGATGCCGAGGATGATCTTCTTGCCGATGTACTGGTCGAGGCCCGGCTTCTCGGAGAAGGTCGTCTCGGGGATCGACAGCCTGATGTCGGCGAAGGTCACGGCGGCGCCGCCGTCGCCGCGCACCAGCTCGGCGGTGACGAAGTTCATCGAGGGGGAGCCCATGAAGCCGGCGACGAACAGGTTGACCGGCTTGTCGAACAGGTTCTGCGGGGTGTCGACCTGCTGGAGCAGGCCGTCGCGCAGGACGCAGACGCGGTCGCCGAGGGTCATGGCCTCGACCTGGTCGTGCGTGACATAGACGGTGGTGACGCCGAGGCGCTCGTGCATCTGGTTGAGCGAGGCGCGCATGGAGACGCGGAGCTTGGCGTCCAGGTTGGACAGCGGCTCGTCCATGAGGAAGGCCTGCGGCTCACGGACGATGGCGCGGCCCATGGCGACACGCTGGCGCTGACCGCCGGACAGGGCGGCCGGCTTGCGCTTGAGGTAGGTCTCGAGGCCGAGCATCTTGGCGGCCTCGTTGACGCGCTTCTGGATCTCCGCCTTGGGCATCTTGCGGAGCTTGAGGCCGAAGGCGAGGTTCTCCTCGACCGTCATGTGCGGGTACAGCGCGTAGTTCTGGAAGACCATCGCGATGTCGCGGTCCTTCGGCGGCAGGTGGTTGACCACCTTGTCGCCGATGGCGATCTCGCCACCGCTGATGTCCTCCAGACCCGCGATCATCCGGAGCGCGGTCGACTTGCCGCAACCGGACGGGCCGACCAGCACCATGAACTCGCCATCCTTGATCTCAAGGTTGAGCCCGTTCACGGCCTTCACGCCACCGGCGTAGATCTTGTCGACGTTCGTCAGAACGATGGATGCCATGACATTCCTTCGCGCTCCAGGGCGGATGGCCCGGATGGTCCCGTCAGATCCACTCGCACGGAGTGAATCTCCCCACTCAGCGTGGATACGTTTTCAAGCATCTCACCCGAAACGGACATCGGTGTCAAGGGTTACGGCGTGACCAGCCGTTGTACTCACAGGTGGCTTCCAGTTTTCCGGGAACCATGATGGAATCGTTTCCATGGAGAAGCGGGCGACGATCAAGGATGTGGCCGAGGCGGCCGGCGTGGGCGTCGCCACCGTCTCCCGGGTGCTGTCGGGCGGCTCGGCCAGCCCGCAGACCAGGGAGCGCGTCCTGGCCGTCGCCGCTCAGCTCGACTACCGCCCCAGCGCGCTGGGGCGCAACCTGCGCCAGCGCCGCACCGGCGGCATGGGCCTGCTCGTCCCCGACCTGACCGACACCTTCTACGCGCAGCTCGCCGAGGGCGTGCTCGCCTGTGCCCGCTCGGCCGGCGAGCCCGTCGTGCTCGGCTCCACCGCCGGCGACCCCGAGCAGGAGGCCGAGCTGATCGGCATGCTGCTGGAGCAGAGCGTCGACCGGCTCATCGCCGTCCCCTCCGGCGAGGAGGACACCTGGGCCCCTGCCGTCCGCGCGGGGATGACGGTGGTCTTCGCCGACCGCCTGCCCGCCCCGCCGTCCCCCGAGGTGGAGGACCCGGCCGGCGCGGCCGTCGGCGACCTCATGCTCCTGGACGGACTCGCCGCCCCCCAGCCCGCCTTCAGCCGCCCGCCCGAGGTGCCCGCCGTGCTGGCCGACGACCGGGCGGGCATCCGCACCGCGGTCCGCTACCTGCGCGGCCTCGGCCACCGGCGCATCGCCTTCCTCGGCGGCCCCGGCCACGACCGGCGGGCCTCGGCGTTCAGGGAGGCGGTGGGCTCGCCGGTGGACGAGGAGCTGGTCGTGTTCGGCACCGGCAGCCGCGACTCCGCCTACGCCGCCGCCTCCGGCCTGTTCCAGAGCCGCCCCGACCTGTCGGCCGTGGTCGCCGGCGGGAACGTGCTCGGCGAGGCCGCCGTGCTGGCCGCCAGGGAGCTGGACCTGCGGGTGCCGCGCGACGTGTCACTGGTGATGTACGACGACGTGCCCTGGGCCGAGCTGTGCTCCCCGCCCCTCACGGTGATCGCGCAGCCGGGCCGCGACATGGGCTACCGCGCCGCCGAGCTGGTGCTGCGCTCCGGCGGGCGCAGGGCCCGCTCCGTCGTCCTGCCCACCGAGCTGATCGTCAGGGGAAGCTGCGGCCCCCACCGCTGAGCCCCGTGTAGCGGCGCGGCAGGATCATCACCGGGTTGTCGTCGAGGATCACCTCCGGCGGCCCGAACCGCGCCGCCACCTCCCTGATCTCCGGCTCGTCGAGCAGCAGCAGCCGCCCCCGCTCCACGAACGTCTCGCCGTCCACGACCACGGTCGGCCGGTCCACCTGGCAGTCGCAGTGCGCGAAGCCCGGCCCCGAGGTGACCGGCGCGCCGTCGGTCAGCCCGTCCAGGCCGCAGTAGAACGCCCCCGCGTGCTTCTCCCGCTCGAACTGCGTGCCGCCCGCGACGCGCACCTTCGGGTTCAGCCCGAACAGGGCGTGCCGCATGTAGAAGCCGCCGGGCGCGTAGCGGCGCAACTGCCCGGCGGCGGCCCCGCCCTCGATCTTGCGGACCAGGTTGCCCTCCAGCGTGACGCGCAGCGGCTCCTCAGGCACGCCCGTGACCGTGCTGTCCTCCACGACCAGCACGCCCTCCGTCTCCGCCGGCCAGAAGTTCACGCCCCCGTACGGGAACGGCCGCCAGTCGCCCGGACGCAGCCCGCCAGGACCGGGATCCTCGAAGGTCAGTCCCGCGAACGTCAGGTCCGTGCCGCGCGCCGACGTCACCCTGATCGAGGAGGCCGCGTTGAGCTGCCGCAACGCCCTGGCCACCAGCGCGTGGAAGACCTCGGCGGGCAGCCGCGCGCCCGTCAGCAGCGCGCCCGCCGTGGCCGCCATGTGCAGCGACAGGAAACGGACCGAACGGGCCCTGATCTGGTCGAAGAACAGCGGGGCCGTGTGCACCTCGCCCCACCACGTCCCGCTGATCACCACGTCCGCCTCGTGGAAGGCGGCCGTCTCGATCGGCAGCGGCGCCTCCCTGTCCCATCCGCCCGCGCTGAACGACGGCACCGACAGGATCCGCACGTCGGCGTCGCGCAACGCCGCCGCCGCGGCGATCGCCTGCACCACGACCGGGTCGACGGTGTGCTCCATCATCAGCAGCACCCGATCGCCCGCCGCGAGCCGGACGTACTCGCACAGATTGTGCACGCCGGGCATCAGCTCGACGATCGAGTACGGGGACACGGCCGGCTCGGCGACATAGCTGAAGGGCGATGCCGCGTACGGATTGATCGTCATTCCTCAGCTCCTCTCTACGGGCAGTCGATACCCAGAGTGACCGGACGTGTACCTTTCGTACGACATTCGTCCCGGCCCTACAGTGGGCGTTTGTGCTGTTCGGAAGAGCGGCGGAGCTCGCCGCCATCGATGACGTGATCTCCCGCGCCCGCGACGGCGCGGGCGCGGCGCTCGTGCTGCGCGGCGAGGCCGGCGTGGGCAAGACGGCCCTGCTGGACGCGGCCGCGACCCGGGGCGGCGGCATGCGGGTGCTGCGCACGACCGGCGTCGAGCCCGAGTCCGACCTCGCCTTCGCCGCCCTGCACCAGCTCCTGCGGCCCGCGACCGCGCTGCTGGACGCGCTGCCCGCGCCGCAGCGGGCGGCCGTGAGCGGGGCGCTCGGGCTGGGCGGGGGCGCCGGCGGGGATCGGTTCCTGCTGGCGGCGGGGGTGCTGTCACTGCTGGCCGAGGCTGCGGCGGTGGACGGGCTCGTGTGCGTGGTGGACGACTTCCAGTGGGTGGACCGGGCGTCGGCGGACGCGCTGCTGTTCGCGGCCAGGAGGGTGCGGACGGAGCGGATCGCGATGCTGCTGGCGGTGCGGGGGGACGCGCCGGCGGTCAAGGGGGTGCCGTCGCTGGCGGTCGGAGGGCTGGGTGAAACAGCGGCGGCCGAACTCCTGGACGGTGCGCGGGGCGGTGCGATCGCGCCTGCCGTCAAGCGGGCGCTGGTGTCGCTGACCGGCGGCAACCCCCTGGCCCTGCGCGAGACCGTACGCAGGCTGAGCCCCGGCCAGCTCACCGGCCGCGAGCCCCTGCCCGACCCCCTGCCGGGCGGGACACGCCTGTTCGGGGAGCAGGTGGCGGCCCTGCCCTGGAGCACCCGGCAGGTGGCCCTGCTGGCGTCCGTCGAGAGCGACCTCGACGTGCTGCTGCGCGCCGCCGAACGGGTCGGCGCGGGCCGGGACGCGCTGCACGAGCTGGAGACGATCGGCCTGGCCCGCATCGAGGGCACGTCCGTACGTTTCCGCCACCCGCTCATCCGCTCAGCCGTGCACGAGGCCGCCACCCCGGCGGACCGCCGCGAGGCCCACCGCGTGCTGGCGGCGGAGGCGGAAGGGGATCGCCGCGCCTGGCACCTGGCGGCGGCGACGCTGGGCCAGGACGAGACGGTCGCCGCCGCCCTCGCCGGCACCGCCGCGCGGGCCCGCGACCGAGGCGGTTACGGCGACGCCGCCACCGCCCTGGTCAGGTCCGCCGAGCTGACCCCCGGCCCGGCGGCGCGGGCCGTCCGGCTCAAGGACGCCGCGGTGGCCGCGTGGCTGGGCGGCCGTCCGGGGCAGGCGGAGTCCCTGCTGGCCGAGGCGCGGGAGTACGCGGGCGGGGATGCGGGGCTGGGGATGGAGCTGGCCCAGTTGCGCGGCCGGTTCGAGCTGAACTCCGGCAACGCGGCGGAGGCCGTGCGGATCCTGGGCGCGGGCGACAGCCTGGGCATGCTGGCGGACGCCGCCGAGGCGGCCTCGTACGTGGGTGACACCGCCGCCATCGTCGAGGTCGGCCGTCGTGCGGCTCGCCACCCGGAGGGCTTCCTGCGTGACGTGCTGACCGGCATCGGCCTGACCCTCTCAGGCGCCACCCCCACTGCAGCACATCACCCCGACACTGCGCACGCCCCTCAGGTGCCCGCACACCTCTCCGGCAGTGCGCACGACACTCAAGGGCCCGCACACCTCTCCGGCAGTGCGCACGACACTCAGGGGCCCGCACACCCCCACGAAACCGCCCACACCCTCCTCAGGCGTGCCCTGTCCAGAACCGGGGAGCTGACCGACGCGGCCGGGTTCCTGTGGGCGACGGCGGCGGCCAGTTACCTGGGCGAGGCCGACCTGTCGGCCGAGCTGGCGGCGCGGGCGGGCCGGGTGGCGCGGGTGTCGGGCATGGTGGGCCAGCTCCCCGTGGTGCTGGAGTTCGTGGCCACCGCCGACCGGATCGCCGGCCGCCTGGCGGAGAGCCAGGCCGTCTCGGAGGAGGGCCTGGAGCTGGCACGGGAGGCCGGCTACACCAACACGGTGGCCGCCCACCTGGCCAACCTCGCCGTCCTGGCCGCGCTGCGCGGCGACGAGGACGAGTGCCGCCGCCTGGCCCAGGAGGCGCTGGCCATCGCGCTCCCCCACCGGGTGGGCATGCGCGCGGGCGTGGCCGCGTACGCGCTGGCCATGCTGGACCTGGGGATGGGCCGGTTCGCCGCGGCGCACGACCGGTTCATGGCGATCGCGGTGGCCGGGCCTGGCGCCGGGCATCCGACGATCGTGTGGCGCTCGACGCCGGACCGGATCGAGGCCGCCGTCGGGGCGGGCGATCTGGAGGCGGCCGGGGCGGCGCTGGAGGCGTACGAGCGGTGGTCGGCGAACGCGGCCACGCCTGAGGCTCGTGCCTTGCTGGCGAGGTGCCGGGCTCAGGTGGCGGGTGGCCTGTCGGGCTTCGAGGAGGCGCTGGGGCTGCACACGAACCCGTACGAGGCGGCCAGGACCGCGCTGCTGCTGGGTGAGCGGCTGCGCAGGGCGCACCGGCCTGGGGACGCGCGTGCACACCTGCGGCTGGCGTTGGAGACGTTCCAGCGCTCGGGAGCGCGGCCGTGGGCGCGGCGTGCGCAGGGCGAGCTCCGGGCGGCGGGCACGACCACCGGCGCAGGGCCAGACACGGGCGCAGTCGCGAGCACGGGAGGTGAGGTCGTGGAGGGGGCGGCGCTGGAGGTGCTGACGCCGCAGGAGCTGCGCATCGCCGGGCTGGTCGCCGACGGCCTGTCCAGCAAGGAGATCGCCGCCCAGCTCTTCCTCAGCCCCCGCACCGTCGAGTACCACCTCTACAAGATCTACCCGAAGCTCGGCATCGGCACCCGTACTGAACTCGCGCGACTGGTAGTTCTACGGAAGGCACCCGTAACCGGACAGGACATGCTGTGACACATGCATGACGACATCTGGAGCGAAGAGTTCGGCGCCATCACCGACGAGCCGATTCTGCTGATCATGGGTTCGATGTCGCAGGGTGTCCTGTGGCCGGACGAGTTCGTGGGCAGGCTGACCGCCGGGGGCCGCCGGGTGATCCGGTACGACCACCGCGACACGGGCCGCTCCCGCACCGTGGACTTCGAGAAGGAGCCGTACACCTGGGAGGACATCAAGGACGACGTGCTGCGGGTGATGGACGCGCACGGGCTGGAGAGCGCTCATCTGGTCGCCCATTCGGCGGGCGGCCTGCTGGGCCAGCTCATCGCGGTGGAGCAGCCGGAGCGGGTGCGGACGCTCACCGTCATCGGCTCCTCGCCGCTCGGCGGAGGCGAGGGCGCGGTGATCATGCGAGCGCTGATGGGTCAGCCGCAGCCGGAGGGCAGCCTGCCGGAGCCGGCGCCGGAGTTCGTGGCGTTCTTCCGCGAGCTGATCGCGTCCCCGCCGCCGGCGACGAGGCGGGAGCGGATCGAGGTGATGATCGCCGAGCAGCGGGTGCTGCACGGGACGGCGCTGCCGTTCGACGAGGACGCCGCCCGCCGCCTTCAGGAGCGCGTCTACGACCGGGCCCGCGACCTGGACGCCGTGGCCAACCACCGGCTGGCCGCGGCGGCGCGTCCCGACTTCGAGCCGGTTGGGGTGTTGCACCTGGTCAAGGCGCCGACTCTGGTGGTCGAGGGCACGCACGAGCCGGCCAAGCCCGGGCACGGGGCGATCATCGCGGAGCTGATTCCGGGTGCGCGGCTGCTGATGATCGAGGGCATGGGGCACACGCTGCCGCCGGAGGTGCACGAGGAGCTGGCGGAGGCCGTCCTCACCCACACCTCACCGACGACGACGCCGGATCGCTAGAGGAGCTGCTCGATCGCCGAGGTGATCGCCGGGTCGTCAGGAGCGGTGCGGGGCCGGAAGCGGGCGACGACCCGCCCTTCCCCGTCGACCAGGAACTTCTCGAAGTTCCACTGCACGTCCCCCGCCTCTCCCTGCTCATCGGCCGTCCGCACCAGCTCGGCGTACAGCGGATGCCGTCCGGGCCCGTTGACCTCGGACTTCTCCAGCAGCGGGAAGTCCACGCCGTAGGTGGTGGCGCAGAAGTGCTGGATCTCGGCGGCGGTGCCGGGCTCCTGTCCGGCGAACTGGTTGCACGGCATGCCGATGACGGTGAAGCCGCGCGGGCCGTACTCCTCCTGGAGCTTGACCAGGCCGGTGTATTGCGGGGTGAGCCCGCATCTGGAGGCCACGTTGACGATGAGGGCGGGCTTGCCCGCCGTCAGGTCGGCGAGCGTGGTCGGGTCGTTCGTCAGGGTGCGAAGCGGGATGTCGCTGAGGCTCATGATTCTGACCCTACAGAACGAGTCAGGCCAGAAATGTGACGCAGTCCTCATTTTTCAGACAAACACGCAAGAAAAGGTATATATCGAGATCTTTACTGACGATCTTCGTTTCCTTGGTCAAGTGGCTGTAAAGGTGACCGATCGGGCAGGGTGGCGCGGTCCACGAACCCCCTCGAAAGGGATCCCGCATGCCCATGCTCCGCCGTACCGGCGTCCTGGTCCTGACCGCCACCTTGGTGGCGGCGGGCGGCGCCTCGGCCGCACAGGCGCAGAGCTCCCAGACCAGCGGCAGGAACAAGGCCATCGCCAAGGTCATGGTGGCCGCGCGTGGCTGGGACAGCTCCCAGTTCAGGTGCCTGGTGAAACTCTGGCACCGAGAGAGCGGATGGAACCACCGCGCCGGCAACGGCTCCGGCGCCTACGGCATCCCGCAGGCGCTCCCCGGCCACAAGATGGCCTCCTCAGGACGTGACTGGCGGACCAACCCGCGCACCCAGATCAAGTGGGGCCTCGGCTACATCAAGCAGCGCTACGGTTCGCCGTGTCGCGCCTGGGGGCACTTCCAATCCCACGGTTGGTACTGAGCCAAACCCCAGGCTTGCTCGCTATTTCCGGCAAGGGCCGCCCAATCAGGCGGCGGACCGGGCAAAACCGGCCCTGCGAGCAGCCCCTTTATCCGCAACGGTCACACAAACACCTGTCCTTCGCGTGTCTTGGTGTATGACCCGGCGTGACAGCGCGTAATAGGAATCGTGCTAGAGGACACGTCGCGGTGCCCTCCGGGCCGCCCAGCACGACCGGGCGGAGGCAAGATGCGTCCCGGAGGGCCGCGCGGACTCTCCGCGTCCGAGCCACGGACGCGGACGGCGGGGCGCCCGTTGAGGGCGCCTGTCCGCACGCGACCCGACAGCAAGGATCGCCTTGGACAGCAAACGCGTTTTCAGCGGCACGCTCGTTTCCGTCACCGCGTTCACCGCACTGACCGCCGCACTCAGCACCACCGACAGCGCATGGGCGGCCACGCCCGACTCGAGACAGCCGATCAGGACCGGGATCTGGACCACGTCGGCGCAACCGAAGATGGCGGCCGTCAGGCCCGCCAGCAGGAACAAGAAGATCGCCCTGGACCACGTCGTGCAGCGGGCCTGGAACTTCCGCGAGTTCCGCTGCCTGGACAACCTGTGGACCAGGGAGAGCAACTGGAACCACCGGGCGCTCAACCACTCGTCCGGCGCCTACGGCATCCCGCAGGCCCTGCCCGCGGGCAAGATGAGCGGCGCGGGCCGTGACTGGAAGGTCAACCCGGAGACCCAGATCCGCTGGGGTCTGGCCTACATCAAGGGGAGGTACGGCAGGCCTTGCGGCGCCTGGGGGCACTGGAAATCGCACAACTGGTACTAGCCGGCTCGGGAGGGCACCCCCGGCGGCTCACCGGGTGCCCTCCCTACGCCCCGCGTACGCCTCGATCGCCTTGATCAGCAGTTCGAGCCCGAACTCGAACTCCGCCTCGTGATCGCACTCGTCGAGCAGCGCCGACAGCGAGCTGACCTCAGGGAACAGCGCTGGATCCACCCCGTCGGCCCTGATCGTCCTGGTCTGCACGGGCGCGAACGTCGGCGTCACCCCGACCTCGCGCAGCAGCGAGCCGACGATGTAGGCGATGAACATCCGCAACATCCGCACCGCGTCGGCCCCGTCGAACCCGGCGCTGCGCAGCGTGGCCAGCGCCCGCTCGACGGGCAGCAGCCCGGCGGCGGAGTGCAGCTGCCGGCTGACCACGAGCATGGTGGAGCGCGGATAGTGGTGGGCGATCTGCCGGAACGCCCTGGCCTGCATGCGGACCCGGTCGGTCCAGTGGGCGTCGGGGTCGTCGGTGAACTCGATCTGGCTCAGCACCGACTCGGCCACCCCGTCGAGCAGGGCGTCCTTGCCGGGCACGTGGTTGTAGAGCGACATGACGCCCACACCCAGCTCGGCCGCGATGCGGCGCATGGAGATCGCGTCGGCGCCCTCCCGCTCGATGAGGTCGATGGCCGCGGCGACGATGCGTGCCCGGGAGAGGGGCTCGGAGCTCATAGCTCATTCTATTGACGGGCGTGCGGCGCGGGCGCAGGCTCGGAGCACGCACGTACGGTGTACGTGGACCCCCCGCAGACCCCCCATCGGAGGTCCCATGTCGACCCACGAGCTCTACACCATCCCCGCCGGGCTCTCCACGTGGAACGTCGAGATGTCCGGCGCGAGCCGCTTCACCTGGGAGTACGACGACGGCCGGGATCGCATGCTCGCCCTCTACCAGAAGGGCAAGGACAAGCAGTGGGACTCGGTCAAGCGCATCGACTGGGACCTGGAGGTGGACCCGTACGACGTGCTCGGCGTCCCCGACCAGACGATCGCCATCTACGGCACCCCGCTGTGGGAGCGGATGAGCCCCGCGATGCGCAAGGACGTGCGGCTGCACGGCGCGGCCTGGCAGTTCTCCCAGTTCCTGCACGGCGAGCAGGGCGCGATGATCTGCTCGGCCAAGATCGTGGAGTCGGTGCCCGACCTGGACTCCAAGTTCTACGCCGCCACCCAGACCATGGACGAGGCCCGCCACGCCGAGACCTACGCCCGTTTCCTCCAGGAGAAGGTGGGCCTGGCCTACCCGATCAACGAGCACCTCAAGTCGCTGCTCGACAGCACGCTCAGCGACTCCCGCTGGGACATGCCCTACCTCGGGATGCAGGTGCTCATTGAGGGGCTGGCGCTGGCGGCGTTCGGTGTGATGCGCGACATCACCACCAAGCCGCTGCCCAAGCAGATCCTCTCGTACGTGATGCAGGACGAGGCCAGGCACGTCGCCTTCGGCCGGATGGCGCTGCGCGACCACTACCGCGGCCTGTCGGAGACCGAGCTGCGCGAGCGCGAGGACTTCGTCATCGAGGGCTGCTACCTGATGCGCGACCGGCTGCGCGGCAGGGAGACGTGGGAGTACCTGGGGCTGTCGAAGGCCGAGGTGGAGGAGGCCATGGAGGCCACCGACCGCTCCGACTACCTGCGGGCGTTCCGCTCGCTGCTGTTCAGCCGGATCGTGCCGTGCGTGAAGGACATCGGGCTGTGGAGCCCGCGGCTGCGGCAGGCGTACGCGGACATGGGGGTGCTGGAGATGGCGGGGCAGTCGCTGGACGCGCTGATGCGGCAGGACGAGGAGATCGCCGACCGGATCGACGCGGAGCGCTTCGCGGCCGAGGAGGCGTCGCGGCACGCCGAGGTGACGGAGACGATCGCACTCGGCGCCGAGTCCCAGGTTTGAGCGGCGCGCTCCCACTGGTTTTCGGCAGACTTGGGGCGTGCGGCAGATCATCAGCTACCGGGACGCCGTGGCGCTGCTCGGCGGGCCCACCGCGATCACGGACGTCCTGGACAAGGTGACGTGCCTGGCGTTGTTCGGAACGGGCGCGATCGACCTGTTCGACGCGCGGGCCGAGGCGGTGCGACTGGGGGACGCGTTCCTGCGCGGGCTGCGCGACAAGGTCAAGGGCCTGAGCCGGTACGACTCGACGCAGCGGCTGGCGGCGGCGCATTCCGTCATCGTGGTGGCCGCGTTTCTGGACGTTCTGCGCGAGGTGGACGTGCTGCGCGACCTCACTCCCGAGGATCAGCGCAGGATCACCGATTCGAGCGACTTGGCAGAGAACCACATCTGGTTGCCGAGCCCCGCCCACCCGTTCGAGGAGGTGCTGAGCGATCTTGAAGCTGTCTATCAGATGCACACTTCCGAACTGGTCTCGTTCCTCAAAGGGCTGCGCCGCTGGGACACCTGGGACGAGACCACGCGCGACCGGCTGAGCACGGACATCCCCGCGCGTGCGCTCCGCCGCTACGAGGAGTTGTTCCGCCGCCTGGTCGCCGACTTCCCCGAGGTGGCGTGCTGGTCCGACCGCATCGACCACCAGGCGACCCGCGCCGAGATCAGGCAGCTCGGCCGCGGGCTGGCCGGGATCCAGGAACACCTGGCCAGGGTCCCGCCGACGAGGAGCCCGTCCGACCGGCTGGCGGTGCTGATCCGGTCGAACAGGGCAGCGCTCGGGAGTCCGATCGTCAGCGCCGCACGCACGCCGAGGGGGATGACCATCCCCACGCTGGAGCAGGGCTACGTGAATCCCGCGTATCGCGTGCACCAGGCGGAGGAGACCTGGGCCGGGCTGCCCCGCCGCAACGACCTGGACGCCTTCCTGGCCGGTCATCTCACGCTTCCGCAGGCCACGGCCGACCCTCTCCTGGTGCTCGGCCAGCCGGGCGCGGGCAAGTCGGTGCTGACGCGCGTGCTGGCGGCCCGGCTGCCCGCCGCCGAGTTCCTGCCCCTCAGGGTGGAGCTGCGCGACGTGCCCGCCGACAGCGACGTGCTCGCGCAGATCGAGCACGGCATCAGGGCGGCGCTGGACGAGCCGATGTCCTGGCCCGAGTTCGTGCACGCGGGCGGCGGCGCGCTCCCTGTCGTCATGCTGGACGGCTTCGACGAGCTGCTCCAGGCGACCGGTGTCAACCAGACCGACTACCTGGAGCGGGTCGCCCGGTTCCAGCGCGACCAGGCGGACAAGGGGCGGGCGCTGGCGGTCGTGGTCACGTCCAGGACGGCGGTCGCGGACCGGGCGCGGCTGCCCGCGGGCACGTTCGTGATCCGGCTGGAGCCCTTCGACGACGACCAGATCAGCCAGTGGGTGACCACCTGGAACCACGACAACGACGGATATTTCCGGGAACGCGGCCTGCGGCCACTGCCCATGGACAAGGTGCTGGCCGTGCGGAAGCTCGCCGGGCAACCCCTGCTCCTGCTCATGCTGGCCCTGTACGACGCCGACGCGAACGCCCTGGGCAAACTGCCCGACAACGCCCACGAGGCGGAGCTGTACGAGCGGCTGCTGCACGACTTCGCCGTCCGCGAGGTGGGCAAGACCCGCCCCGGGCTCACGGACGCCGACCTGGAGCGGGCCGTGGAGGACGAGCTGCTGCACCTGTCGATCACCGCGTTCGCGATGTTCAACCGGGGCCTGCAGTGGATCGCCGAGCCCGACCTCGACGCCGACCTGCGGACGCTGCTGGGCCAGGAGACCCGGCGGCACCAGGGGCTGCGCCGCCCGGTGAGCCGCGCGGAAGGGGTCATCGGCGGCTTCTTCTTCGTCCACACCTCGCGGGCGCTGCGCGACGACGAGCGGCTCAAGACCTACGAGTTCCTGCACGCCACGTTCGGCGAGTACCTGGTCGCCCGCCTGGTCGTCAGGGAGCTGGCGGACATGGCGCAGGAGCTGGCGTCCGCCGAGTCCCGCCGCCGCCCCACCCGGCCGGACGACGCCTACCTGCGCGCGCTGCTGTCGTTCGCGGCGCTCACCGTCCGCGCCCCCACCGTGGACTTCCTCAGGCACGGCCTGCACCGCACCGTCCCGCCCGGCGAGCGCCCGCTGCTGACGAGGTACCTGTGCGAGCTGTTCTCCGACTCGCTCCTGTCCAGGCCCGGCTCGGCTTATGACGCCTATCAGCCGGTACGGGCGGAGCTGACCGCCCAGTGCGCCGTCCACAGCGCCAACCTGCTGCTGCTCGCCGTGCTGTCGGCGGACGAGCCGCTGGCGGGCACGGAGCTGTTCCGCACCGAGCAGCCGGAGCACGCCAACGAGCGGTGGCGCAGGATCGCCCGCCTCTGGCACTCCCAGCTCAGCAGGGCCGAGTGGGACGCGCTCATCCACACGTTGCACGTCCGGCACTTCCTGCGCGACGACGACACCAGGGTGTTCCGGGTCGCCTTCGACCGCAGGCCGGTCTTCGAGTCCCACGACCTGGTCTTCTTCACCTGGCCCGCGCCTGCCACGAACCCTGCCAGATTCCGGGCGCCCGGCATGAGTTGGATGCGGGAGATCTCCTTTCGTGACGACACCACGCTCGGGCATCTCTTCGCGAACCTCTATCCCTATGTGACAGAGATCGACGCGAACTTGGCCGCCCATCCGGAGAGCCCCGTCGCGAACCTCCTGGCGGTCCTGCTGAGCGACTCTCCGAACGTCGAGAAGTTCGCCCGGGCCCTGCGGAGGGCGACGACCCTGGAGTACCTGGACCGCGTGCTGAAACAGCTCGAACAGGACGCCCCCCTCATGCCGGGTGACGACGTGCTGACTCTGCTGGAGATAGCTGCCGACAGCGATCGCCGCACCCTCATGCTCCGCGCCCTGGCGGACCGCCCGGACGTCGACCGTGACAAGGTGGCGGCGCTACTCGCGCGGCAAGGTCAGGATCAGCCGGGTCCGCGTCCCCCCGCCTACCGTGAGGTCCCCGCCGTGCGCCCTGGCGATGTCCCTGGCGATGGGCAACCCGAGCCCGCTCCCCCCGGTGTCCCATGACCGGGTCCGATCCAGCCGGGTGAACCGCTCGAACACCCGCTCCCGCATCTCCTCGGGAATTCCCGGCCCGTCATCGGCCACCTCCATCACCACCTCACCCCCGGCCCCCCGCACCGAGACCCACACGGCCGTGTCCCCGTACCGGTCGGCGTTGGACAGCAGGTTCGTCAGGATCCTGGCCAGCCGCAACCGGCTCCCCGCCACGTACAGGCCCGGCTCCACGCACAGCGTCACGGGCAGCCGCGCGGGCCGCCGCGCCACCTCCTCCTCCACCAGCCGCCCCAGGTCCACCCGCTCGCGGCCGATCTCCGTGCCGGCGTCCAGCCGGGCCATCAGCAGCAGGTCGCCGACGATGTCGGACAGCCGCTGGGCGTCGGACATGGCCGCCCGCCAGTCGGCCTCGGTCCGCTCGTCGAGCCCGGCCTCCAGGCGTACGAGCAGGCCGGCGATCGGTGAGCGCAGCTCGTGCGAGGCGTCGGAGACGAAGCGGCGGTGCCGCTCGACGGCGTCCTCCAGCCGCCCCAGCGTGTCGTTGACGGTGCCGGCGAGCGCGGCCACCTCGTCCCTGTTGGACGGCACCTCGACCCGGATGCTGAGGTCCTCGGCGTTGATGCGTTCGAGGCCGCGCCGGATGCGTTCGACGGGCGCCAGCACCCGGCCGACCCCGAACCAGGCGGCCCAGCCCAGCATCGCCACGAGGACGGCGCCGGAGCCGTACAGGACGGCGGGCAGGAAGGACGAGCGCAGCAGGAACGGCTCCCGGATGGCGGCGTAGGCCACGGCGGGCCCGTAGACGGTGGCGCGGTTGCTGGTGCCCACCACGACCATGCAGCCCCAGGGGTGGCACACCCGGTCGCTGACGCGCGAGTCGCCGCCGGTGGGCCGGGCGGAGGTGAGCGGGGGGCGACCGGTGAGGGCGGCGCTGGCGGCCACGACCTGGCCGTCGGCGTTCACGACCTGGAGGAGGCCGACGTTCTCCTGCGGCGGGATGGAGCCGGTGAAGCGGGTGCGGTCGATGATCGTGGTGATGCGGCGGCTGGCCTTGTCGGCCTGTTCGACGAGGTCGGCGCGGGCCCGCACCGGGTACATCATCGAGATCGCGGTCACGCCGCCCATGATGAGGATCCCGAACGCCACCACCGTCGCGATCGTCACCCTGGCCCTGATGGAGCGACCGTGCACCATACGTCCGACTGTGCCACGAAGAGTACAAACCGCAGGTCAAATACGTGTGTGAAAGCGGCGGTGCAGCTCGCGGACCTCGTCGGCCAGCTCGGGCACGGGCCCTTCGACGATCACGTCCGGCGCGATCTCGGCGACCGGCAGCGTGCGCACCGGCGGCGCGGGCACGCCCAGCTCGCTCAGCCAGCCGGCGAGCTGGGCCGAGGAGGCGGCGTACACGATGCGGCCGAGCCCCACCCAGGCGTGCGCGGCGGCGCACATGGGGCAGTGCTCGCCGGAGGTGTAGACGGTGGCGGCGGCCCGCTGCTCGGGCGTCAGGTGCTCGGCGGACCAGCGGGCCAGGGCGAACTCCGGGTGCCTGGTGCGGTCGCCGGAGGCCACCCGGTTGTGGTCCTCGGCCAGCACGGCGCCGTCTCCGGAGACGAGCACGGAGCCGAACGGCTCGTCGCCGATCTCCAGCGCCCGGGTGGCCAGCTCGACGCAGCGCCGCAGGTACGGCAGCTCGGTTGGTGCGATCACAATGAACTCCAAGGTAGGTAACGGCCCGCCGAAAGTGCATGAACATTCATGTTTTCGCACGTCATGTACGAAAGTCCGCCCCTGGGGCCACAGAAAATCGGTTGATCCCACGTATTAGCCTAGAAGGGATGCCTCCCGATACGCACAAACCTCGCCGTCCCCTGCTGTCTTCCAACTCCCTGTGGCGGATGAAGCCGTATCTCCGCCCGTACGTCACCAGACTGATCATCATCTGGTTGACCGCACTCGTCGGTGTCGCCCTCGTCATCGTCTTCCCGCTGATCATCAAGACGGTCATCGACGGGCCCGTCGAACACGGTGACTCCGGAGCGCTGCTGCCCCTCGGGCTGCTCGCGATCGGCGTCGGCGCCCTGGAGGCGCTGCTCATCCTGTTCCGGCGCTACATCCAGGTCAAACCGGTGCTCGGCCTGGAGACCGCCGTCCGCGACGACCTGTACGAGCACCTGCAACGCCTGCCCATGGGCTTCCACGGAGACTGGCAGTCCGGGCAGCTCTTATCACGGGCCACGACGGACCTGTCGACGATCCGTCGTTTCCTCGGCTTCGGCGCCCTGTTCCTGGTCATGAACGTGCTGCAGGTCATCACGGTCACCGTGCTGCTGCTGAACATGTACTGGCCGCTGGGCCTGCTGGTGCTGGCCTCGGTCGTGCCGATCGTGTGGACGTCGCAGCGCTTCGAGAAGCGCTACATCAAGATCTCCCGCCAGGTCCAGGACGAGCAGGGCGACCTCGCCACGCTCGTCGAGGAGTCGGCGATCGGCATCCGCACCATCAAGGCGTTCGGCCGCCGCCACCACGTCTACGACCAGTACGACGACGCGGCGCGCAAGGTCTACGGCTCCTCGATGGACAAGGTGCGCCTGTCGGCCAAGTTCTTCTCCTTCCTGGAGATCGTCCCCAACATCACGCTGGCCCTGGTGCTGCTGATCGGGGCGCTGGCGGTCGGCTCGGGCGAGCTGACGCTGGGCGCGCTGATCGCCTTCACCACGCTGATGCTGCAGCTCGTCTGGCCCGTGGCCAGCCTCGGCTACCTCCTGGTCATGGCGCAGGAGGCGATGACCTCCGCCGACCGGCTCATGGAGGTCATGGACACCGTCCCGGCCATCGAGGGCGGCACCGGCACGATCGAGGAGCCGCGCGGCCACCTGCGCTTCGAGGGGGTCGGCTTCCGCTTCGCCGACTCCGAGGAGCCGGTGCTGCGCGACGTCTGGCTGGAGGTCCGGCCGGGCGAGACGGTCGCCGTGGTCGGCCCGACAGGAGCGGGCAAGACCACGCTGACCGCGCTGGTGCCCCGCCTGATCGACCCCACCTCCGGGCGGGTCACGATCGACGGGCACGACGTACGAGACCTCGACCTGAAAACCCTGCGCTCGGTGGTCGCGACCGCGTTCGAGGAGCCCACGCTGTTCTCGATGAGCGTGCGCGAGAACCTGATGCTCGGCCGGCCCGACGCCACCGAGGAGGAGCTGGCGCAGGCCATCCGGACGGCGCAGGCGATGTTCGTCCACGACCTGCCGTGGGGCCTCGACACCCGCATCGGCGAGCAGGGGCTGTCCCTGTCCGGCGGGCAGCGGCAGCGGCTCGCCCTGGCCAGGGCGGTGCTGAGCAAGCCGCGCATCCTCGTGCTCGACGACACGCTGTCGGCGCTCGACGCCGAGACCGAGGCGCTGGTGGAGGAGGCGCTGCGGCACGTGCTGCGTGACGCGACCGGCATCGTGGTCGCGCACCGCGCCTCCACCGTGCTGCTGGCCGACAAGGTGGCGTTGCTGCGCGACGGCACGATCACGCATGTCGGGCAGCACCGCGAGCTGCTGGCGCGGGTTCCGGAGTACCGGGAGCTGCTGGCGCAGGACGCCGACCTCGACGACGCGGCGGAAGGGGCGCTTCGATGACCGCGACGGTTCAGGAGGAAAAGAGCGACTCCTGGCGCGGAGTCGCCTCCGAGGATCAGGAGGAGCTGTCGGACAAGGTGTCCGTGCTGCTGCGGGAGCGCTCCCGGCGGCTGCTCGGCGACCTGCTGCGGCCGTACAGGAAGCGGATCGCGCTGCTCGTACTGATCATCGTGGTCTCCAACGCGGCCGGGCTGTCGATCCCCTACCTGGTCTCGGTGGGCATCGACTCGGGCATCCCGCCGATCACCAAGGGCCTGGGGTCCGAGGTGCTGGTGACGGTGGTCGGGGTGATCCTGGTCGCGGCGGTCACGCAGGCGCTCACCCGGCAGGCGTTCCTGCGGCTGATGGGCGCGGTCGGCCAGAGCATCCTGCTGACGCTGCGCAGGAGGGTGTTCGACCACTTCCAGCGGCTGTCGCTGAGCTTCCACGAGCAGTACACGTCGGGCCGGGTGATCTCCCGGCTGACCTCGGACATCGAGGCCATCGCCGAGCTGGTGCAGTCGGGTTTCGACGCGCTGGTCAAGGCCGTGCTGACGCTGGTGGGCACGGCGGTGCTGCTGCTGGTGCTGGACGTGCACCTCGGCCTGGTGGCGCTGATCCCGATCCCGCTCCTGCTGCTGTTCACCAAGTGGTTCCAGCGGCAGTCGGCCATGGTGTACCGGCGGACGCGCGAGACGGTCGCCTTGGTGATCGTTCACTTCGTGGAGTCGATGATCGGCATCCGGGCGGTGCAGGCGTTCCGCAGGGAGCCGCGCAACCAGGAGATCTTCGAGCAGCTCAACGACGACTACCGCGACGCGAACGCGCGCAGCATGATCCTCGGCGCGACGTTCATGACCGGCGTCAAGCTGATCGGCAACATGACGATCGGCGCGGTGCTGCTCTACGGCGGCTACCTGGCCCTGCGCGGCGAGGTCTCCCCCGGCGTGCTGGCCGGCTTCATGCTGTACCTGCGTTCGTTCTACGAGCCGATGCAGGAGATCAGCCAGTTCTACAACACGCTGCAGTCGGCGGGCGCGGCGCTGGAGAAGCTGTCGGGCGTGCTGGAGGAGGAGCCGGCCGTGCCCGAGCCGCGCGAGCCGCAGGCGCTGCCGCAGGGCAGGGCGCGCGGCAAGGTGCGCTTCGACGGCGTCGAGTTCGCCTACGTCAAGGAGATGCCGATCCTGCCGCATCTCGACCTGACGATCCCGGCGGGGCAGTCGGTGGCGCTGGTCGGCGCGACGGGCGCGGGCAAGACGACGCTGGCCAAGCTCATCTCCCGCTTCTACGACCCGACGGACGGGCGGGTGCTGCTCGACGGCGTGGACCTGCGCCGCCTCGACGAGCCGGCGCTGCGCCAGGCCGTGGTCATGGTGACGCAGGAGAACTTCCTGTTCAACGGCACGGTCGCGGACAACATCAGGTTCGGCAAACCTGACGCGACCGACCGTCAGGTGCGCGAGGCGGCCAAGGCCATCGGCGCGCACGAGTTCATCTCGGGGCTGCCCCAGGGCTACGACACCGAGGTGGGCAAGCACGGCGGCCGGATGTCGGCCGGGCAGCGGCAGCTCGTCGCGTTCGCCCGCGCCTTCCTCGCCGACCCCGCCGTGCTGATCCTCGACGAGGCCACCTCCAGCCTGGACGTGCCGAGCGAGCGGCTGGTGCAGCGGGCGCTGCGCACGATCCTGGCCGAGCGCACGGCGCTGATCATCGCGCACCGGCTGTCGACCGTGGAGATCGCCGACCGGGTGCTGGTGATGGAGGGCGGCCGGATCGTCGAGGACGGGCCGCCCGCCCAGCTCATCGCCGCCGCGGGCCGGTTCGCCGGTCTGCACCGGGCCTGGCTGGAGAGCCTCAGCTCCTAGGGTCGCGGGTGCACGGCGGCCATGGCGCCGGCGTACAGCTCGTACCCGACGAACAGGGCCATCGGCACGCCCAGCGCGACCAGGAGCCTGCCGGGCAGGTGCGTCCGCTCCGTGACCGGAGCGGGCGGCCTGTCCGGCCAGGGCATGAGGACCGCTTCGGGCTCGGGCTCGGGCCGCCCGGGTGACCTGCTTCCCGCCGGGCACCCGGGCGGGAAGCAGGTCACCCGGTTCGCGCCGCAGGCCGGGCAGCAGGCGTCCGACCAGGGTGGCTGTACGGGAACCCCCGAGCTGAGCCAGATGTCGCCGTCGTTGCCGTAGGCGTCGCAGAGGTGCCTGACCACGAACTCCTCTTCCCAGACGTGCAGGCAGCGCAGGCATTCGAAGGGCCACGTCTCGCAGGTGTCGAATCCGTCGGGCACAGGGACCGCCTTCGGCTCGTAGACCGCCGTGTCACTCCGAGTGTCCGTCCGATTACGATCGCCCCACAAGACGACTTTCTGACACCGTTGGCCAGAAAAGCCTTACCGGCTGTCAGATTGCACAGTCAGTACAGCGGCTTCGGCACCGGGCTGAGCAGCGGAGTCGCGTCGGGCACGATCGGCCCGACCGGCGGGATCAGCTCCGGGTGGCGGGTCAGGTAGCCGTAAGGGAACATGGTCGCCTGCTGGCAGCCGCACTGCGGGCAGATGGCGCCCGACGACGGCGGCGGCACGCGGAGCCCGGCGCTCAGCCAGACCTCGCCCTGGTTGCCGTGATCGTCCTCGCTGTGCCTGACGACGTAGTCCTCCTGCCAGACGTGCCAGCAGCCACGGCACTCGAAAGGCACGTTCCTGAGTTCCTCTTCCATCGAGGTCACCCCCTGATTTCGAGTGTCCACCCCCTGCTCGTCATCCCGCAACCAGGCTCATCTGATGGTGAGGACAAAGGTGACGGCGCCCGCGACCACGCCCAGCGTGCCGAGCCAGGCGAACAGCGCGTCGAGCCCGGCGTCCAGGGGCGTGCCGCCGTGCAGGGCGGCCTGCACGCGGCGGTAGCGCACCCCTGTCCTGATCAGCAGCACGCCGCCGCAGAGCGCGGCCAGGGCGAAGGCGGCGACGGCGAGCACGGGCAGGCCGTGCCGGGCCGCGAGCCCGGCCGCGCCGATCCCGCCGGTGGACAGCGCCACCGCCGTGCGCACCCAGGCCATCCGGGTGCGCTCGCTCTGCAGCCCCCGGTCCCAGATCTCCTCTTCTGACGTCATGAGGTCACGCGGACAGGATGATCAGGACGAGGGCCACGACGGCCACGGCGGCGACGCCGTACCCGAAGACGGCCGCCAGGGCGGGCGGCGGGAGCGGCGCCTCCTGGCGCAGCGCGCGCTGGATGTTGCGCCAGCGCGGGTAGGCCATGCCCGCCGCCAGCGCGGAGAGTGAGACCAGCACGATGGCCAGTGCGGTGCGGATCCAGGGCACGAACACGTCGGCCGGCACCGCCGCCATGGCCACCCCACCCGCGCTGAGCGCCAGCGCCGTGCTCAGCCAGGTGAGGAAGGTGCGTTCGTTGGCCAAGGTGAAACGCGGGTCGGGCTCCATGAGAAAAACGGTAATTCGTCCCTATTTCCCCTAGAGAAGCCGGGATTATCCCAGCGACTCAGCTACAGGCCTGGGCCACCTTCTCCACGTAGGCGGCGCTCTCCGTGGTGACCTTCTGCACCGCGTCCACGGCGTCGTTGGCGTCCTGGACGGAGATGCTGGTCAGCGTGCTGGCCATGCCGTCCGTGGCTTCCTTGAGTGTGGTGTTGGAGGCCTGGTCGGCCACCTCGTTCAGCTTGCCGGCGGCGTCGTCGATCGCCTTGTCCATGGCCTGGGGGTCGTTGGTGAGCTTGCTGATCTCCGCACCCAGCTCCGTGATTATCTTGGGGGCTTCGAGGCACGCCTGGGCCTTGTCGATCGTGCTGTTGACCTCGCTGCACCCGGCGGCGAGGACGCCTGCGGCGAACAGGGCCAGCGGCAGGAACCGGCTCTTGAGATGTCGCATGCCCCGACCCTACCCAAGCGCGGCGTCACCTGCGGTCACTCCGCGCAGCCAGTCGATCACCAATCTGTTCACCTCCTCCGGCCGCTCCTGCTGCACCCAGTGGCCGCAGCCGTCCAGGATGTGGGCGCCGGCCAGGCCGGGGAGCGTGCGGGGGAGCGCCTCGATGGCGCCGGCCATCCAGGTCGTGGTGGCGTCCAGCGCCCCGCCGACGAACAGCGCGGGCTGCGCGATCGGCGCGCCGTCCCAGGCCGCCAGGTCCTCCCAGTCGCGGTCCACGTTGCGGTAGCGGTTCAGCGCTCCGGTCAGGCCGGTGCGCTCGAACTCGCCCGCGTACACGTCCAGGTCGGTCTCCGTCAGCCACTCCGGCGGCGCGCCCTCGGGGAAACGGTCGCGCAACCGGCCGCCCCTGGGCACGAAGTAGGCGCCCTTCCCCTGCGCCGACAGGGCGCCGTAGAAGCCCGCCAGCCAGCCGCGCACGTCCGGCTCGATCTCCGCCTCGGCGCGGCCCTCCGCCTGGAAGTAGCTGACGTAGAACTCCTCGTCGCCGCCCATCGCCGCGAAGGAGTCGCTGGGGCGGTGCGGGCCGCGCGGCGCGTACGGGACGCTCAGCATGCCGACGGCCCGGAACAGGTCGGGCCGCAGCAGGGCGCTGTGGGCGGCGATCGCGGAGCCCCAGTCGTGCCCGACGATCACCGCCGCACGTTCGCCGAGCGCCCGCACCACGGCCACGTTGTCGGCCACGTGGGCCAGCATCCGGTAGTCCGCGACGCGGGCGGGCGCCGAGGAGCGGCCGTAGCCGCGCACGTCCACGGCCACCGCGCGGAAACCGGCCGCGGCCAGGGCGGGGAGCTGGTGGCGCCAGGAGTACCACGACTCGGGGAAACCGTGGACCAGCAGGACCAGCGGCCCCGCGCCCTGCTCGACCAGGTGGATCCGGCCGCCCGGCACCTCGACCAGGCGATGGGTCTGCGACATGTACGACCTCCGTTTTCGTCTTCGTGCACTATCCGCCGCGGAGGGCGCACCCGGGGAATTCCGTTGCCGTTTCGGCAAGGCCGGCTTCTCCTGATGTCATTGACCTGCACTCATACACCTTCGGATATCGCGCATTTCGCGATATCGCTATTAGACATCACGTGATCGCATCTGCTTTGCTCCTGACCTCCGGCACCCGACGACAGCGAGGACATGCACGCATGCGACACCCCCGCACCCGGCCCGCGCTCCAGGCAGCCGCGGCCCTGACCGCCTCCCTCCTGGCGGGCGGCGCGCTCACCACGGGCACCGCCTCCGCCGCCGTCCCCGTCGCCCAGCAGGCGGCGGCGCGGCCGGACGTGAAGAAGGAGCTGCGCGCGCTGGAGGCGTCCTTCAAGGGCCGCATCGGCGCGTACGCCATCGACACGGCGACCGGCGAGACGGTCGGCTACCGGTCGGGCGAGCGTTTCCCGCTGCTGTCCACGTTCAAGGCGCCGCTCTGCGCGGCGGCCCTGCACAAGGCCCGCACCTCCGAGCCTGGCCTGATGGACAAGGTCGTCAAGTGGACGGCCGACGAGCTCAAGCCCAACTCCCCCACCACGGAGAAGCACGTCGAGGACGGCCTGAGCGTCGCCAAGCTGTGCCAGGCGACCATCACCGAGAGCGACAACACCGCGGCCAACATGGTGCTCAAGCAGATCGGCGGCCCGGCCGGGCTGACGAGGTACTTCCGTTCACTCAAGGACCCGATCTCGCGGCTCGACCGCTACGAGACCGAGCTGAACGACTGGACCGCCAAGGAGCGCCGCGACACCACCACGCCCGCGGCCATCGCCCGTGACCTGCGCCTGCTCACGACGGGCGGCGCGCTGAAGGCCAAGGACCGCGAGCGGCTCAACGCCTGGCTGATCGCGAACAAGACCGGCGACGCCCGCATCCGCGCCGGGCTGCCGAAGACCTGGAAGATCGGCGACAAGACGGGCACGAACGGCGAGATCGGCGGCGCCAACGACATCGCCGTCGTGTGGCCGTCCGGGTCGTCCGGCGCCCCGATCATCCTGGCCGTCTACACCCACCGCTCGGTCGCCGCCGCCGACGACGCCGTCGTCGCGAAGACCGCCACCATCCTGGCCCGCGGGCTCGGCAGGCTCTGATGTCGCGTCGGGGGACGAACATGGTGCGCCTGGCCGCCGCGGGCGCGGCGGCCGGGCTGGTGGTGGCCGCGATCGCGGTCCCGGCGGTGGGGGGCGCCGGGCTCGGCTTCGTGACAGCGGCGGGCGAGGTCGACCTCAAGCCGCTCGACCTGGCCGAGCCGCCGCCCGCGGAGGTGACGATCGTGCGGGACGCGAAGGGCGGCGAGATCGCCCGCTTCTACGAGGAGTTCCGCGAGGTCGTCGGGTTCGGCGAGATCGCCGCGACGATGAAGACGGCCATCGTGGCGATCGAGGACTTCCGCTTCTACGAGCACGGGGCGATCGACGTCGAGGGCACGCTGCGCGCGCTGGCCACCAACCTGCAGTCGGGCAAGGTGAGCCAGGGCGGCTCCAGCATCACCCAGCAGTACGTCAAGCAGGTGCTGCTCAACTCGGCCGACACGCAGGCGGAGCGGAACGCGGCCGTCGAGGCGAGCTACGCGCGCAAGCTGAACGAGCTCCGGTACGCGATGGGCATCGAGAAGAAGTACACCAAGGACGAGATTCTCGCCAAATATCTGAACATCGCGTATTTCGGCGCGAGCGCGTACGGCGTCGAGGCGGCGGCCAAGCGCTTCTTCGGCGTCTCCGCGGCCGACCTGACGCTCCCCCAGGCCGCCACACTGGCCGGAGCCGTCCAGGATCCCAACGCCACCGACCCCAACCTGGGCAAGGAGCACCGCGAGCGGCTGCTCAACCGCCGCAACGTGGTCCTGGACCGGATGGCCGAGCTGGGGAAGATCACCGCCGCCGAGGCGGCCAAGGCGAAGGCCGCCAAGCTCGGCTACAAGGCCACCCGCATCCCGGGCGGCTGCGAGAGCAGCAAATATCCGTACTTCTGCCTCTACGTCCGCCACGAGATCCTCAGCAACCCGGACTTCGGCCGCACCGCCAAGGCCCGGCTGACGATGCTCAACCGCGGCGGCCTGACCATCACCACCACCCTCGACCCCGCCATGCAAGCCGCCGCCGACAAGGCGATCAAGAAGTACGTGCACCCGTCGGACGCCCCCGTCGCCGCCCAGGCCCTGATCAAACCCGGCACGGGCGCCATCAAGGCGATGGCGGCCAGCAGACGCTACGGCACCAGCGCCGCCAGGAACGAGATCTCCTACAACGTCGTGGCGAACACCGCGCACGGCGGCGGCATCGGCTTCCAGCCCGGCTCCACGTTCAAGACGTTCACCCTGATCACGGCCCTGCAACAGGGCATGAAGCTGGACGACGGCCTCGCCGCGGGCGCGGGCTACCGGGCTCCGGCGTACGCCACGTTCAAGACCTGCAAGGGCCAGAACGTCGGCGACCCGTCCCACACCGTCACCAACGACGAGGGCTCACCCGGCTGGAAGACCCTGCGGACCGGCACCTGGGACTCGGTGAACACGTTCTTCATGGAGCTGGAGGAGCGGGTCGGCCTCTGCGAGACGGTCAAGACGGCCAAGTCGCTCGGCATCCGGCGGGCGGACGGCAAGAAGCTGCAGGAGTACGAGACGTTCACGCTCGGCATCAACGAGTCCGACCCGGTGACGGTCGCCGCCGCGTACGCGGCGGTCGCGGCCCGCGGCGAGTACTGCGCCCCGCTCGCGATCACCCAGATCACCGACCGCGACGGCCGGACCACCCGCTACCGCCCGAAATGCCGCCAGGCCCTCGACCCGGCCATCGCGGACGCGACCGCCGAAGTCCTGTCGGGCGTCTTCACCGAGGGCACGATGAGCGGCGTCGGCGGCCTCGGCCGCGACGCGGCCGGCAAGACCGGCACCACCGACGACTACGCCTCGGCCTGGTTCGCCGGCTTCACCCCCGACCTGGCCGCCGCCGTCAGCCTCGGCGACCCGCGCGGCTCCCAGCAGTACAAGCTGACGGGCGTCACCATCGGGGGGCGGTACTACGGGGCTGTCCAGGGGGCCAGCATCCCCGGGCCCATCTGGCGCGACACCATGTCGGCGGCGTTGCGCGACGTGCCTGCCACGCCGTTCACCGCGATCGACACCTCCCGGTTCGAGGGGTGCTCGGACAGTTGCCGGCCGGCGAAGAAGCCCGCGGATGACGAGGCCACGCCGGAGGTGACGCTCACGCCTGAGGACATTCTGGAGTAGAGCGGCGTACAGAATGATCGTGTGACGACACAGGGCTCCGCGGCCGGCCACCTGCCCGCCAGCACGCGTATCGCGCGGTTCATCATGACGCTCCAGGTGGCCTTCGGCCTCGTGGGGATCGCCCTCGCGCTCTACGTCCTCATCACCTCCGGCTTCTCCGCCGGGATGCTGCTGCTCCTGATCCTTTCCGCCACCAGCACGGCGCTCACCGGATGGCTCCTGTCCCGCTGGGCGTCGCGCAAGAGGTCGGTGCGCTGGGGATCCGTCGCCCTCGCGGCGGCCATGTGCGGCGCGAGGGCCGCCATGGGCGTGCTCGACGACGGCAGTAGCTGGCTCGCTCTGCTCAGCTCCGTCGTGCTGTATCTCGCGATCGTCCTTCTGCTGGCCTTGCCCGCCGCAGGCCGGTGGTTCGACCGCTGACCCGCGTCACGGCTGGCGGAGCTGCGGAGCCTGGGCCGCGCGCAGCAGGCGTAGCTGGCCGATCTCGGTGACGTTCTTCATCAGCTCGGCGTTCACCCAGGCCACCATGTGCGCCACGGTGTGCCCGCCGTCCCGCGGCCACGGGAACGGGGCGGCGGCGTCCAGGTCGGCGTCGGTGAGCCGGTCCAGGACGGTCAGCCACTCCTCGCGCAGCCCGCGCAGCCAGGCCACGGTCCGCTCGCCGTCACCCGGCCAGGTGACCTCGGTCCTGTCGCGCGGCGTCCGCCCCTGGGCGTGATCGGTGGTGACGCTCAACCACCAGCCGACGTGCCAGCTCAGCCAGGCGATCGTGGGCACGGGAACGGGGTCGGGCTCGCTGTCCGCCCAGTCCGGCTCCCACCTTCCGGCGGGGTCGCGGCGCACGGTCCAGCAGTGCGGGGCGGGCTCCCAGCGGAAGTCGTCCTCCTCCAACCGTTCCAGGTGGTACTCGAACAACGACCAGGTGAGGTCGAACTGCCAGCGCAGCAACGCGCATCGGGACTCGGACATCGGCCGATGCTCGCACGTCCGGCCCGCGCCCGTAAATCGCATTACGGGCGGGCTCAGAACTCGTCGTGCCCGGAGACCTGGGTGATGGTGAAGACGTGCCGGCTCGCGGCGCAGATCGTCTCCAGGACGTGGACGGGCACGTCCTCGGCCGAGTAGCTCGCCCGCACCACGACCACGACCCACTCGCCGGGGTCCAGCTCCAGGGTATCCCGTTCGGACGGCGTAGGCGGCCGGGCGATCAGGCTCTCCTCCGCGCGGCCGAACGCGTGGCCGAGGGCGGTGAGCGCGGACTGCAGCGACGGCCGCACGAACTCGGGCTCGGCGAGCCTGGTGCCGCCGAACAGGTCGGCGCGGAAGTAGCTCGTCGCGACGCGTACGGGGACGTCGCCGACGGTCATCAGCTTGCGCCGCGCCACGACGTCCGTCTGCGGCTGCACCCGCAGGCAGGCCGCCACCTGGTCGCCGGCCGGCTCCGTCCCGACGTACAGCATGCGGCGGCCCGCGTTCAGCCCCTGGCTCCGCGCCTCGGCGAGGAACAGGGACGCGGAGCCGCGCACGGCGGGCTCCGTCGGCAGCGCGCGCCGCACGAGCACGCGCGGCGCGCCCGGCTTCGGGTCATCCATCGTCGCCTCCCCACAACTTCCGCAGGCACTCTAGTGCCCCGCCGTCAGAGGCCGGTACGCCGTGCGACGGTGAGCACGGCCGACCAGTGGCGGGTGAGCCTCCCGTCGGGACGGGCGGCGAGCCGGCGGCGGATCTCGCCGTAGAGTCGCTCGTTCTTGGCCGGGTCCATGGCGATGTGGCCGGAGAACGTGTCGAGCAGCGCGATGTACTCGTCGGCCGTGTAGCGCGCGGCCCACACGTACAGCTTCGTCGAGATCACCGTGAAGTGGCCGGACGCCTCGATCTCGGCGGCCATCGGGTCGGGCTGCTCCTCGGGCGGGGGCGGCGGCCACGGGCCGTCGTGCCTCTCCCCCAGCTCCTCGTACACCGGCTGGATCTCGTAGAAGAACGGGTCCACGTCGGCGGGGAACGCGTGGTCGGCGTTCCAGACGGCCAGGTGGCCGCCGTCGGCGAGCAGGCCGGCCGCCTTCGCGTACTTGACGTCCGCGTCCACCCACTTCCAGGCCGTGGCGGCGTAGACGAGGTCGAAGCGGGCGCCCGCCGGGGGCTCCCACTCCTCGAACGAGGACGTGATCACCGAGACGCCGGGGAAGGCGGCGAGCTGCTCGCGCGCCTTGGCCGCCAGCGCGCCGCCCAGCTCGATCGCGGTGATGCCGAACCCCATCCGGGCCAGCGGCAGGGTGGCCTTGCCCGGGCCGCAGCCGACCTCCAGCAGGTGCGCGGGCGGGGTGATCGCCGTGGTCGCGAGGAGGTCGGCGTACAGCTCGGGCGGGTAGTCGGGGCGGGCGGCCTGGTAGGTGGCGGCGGCGCGGTCGAAGGTGGCCCGTAGCGGAAGATCGCGATGCATGCTCCGATTCTGGCAGCATCCCCGCAACCGAAACAGATAGTAATCAAATGGTTGCAGAGAGTTAAAAGCGGGTAGAGCTTCTACCAGATTCCCGCCATCTCCCCACGTCAGGCCCATGTCTTCACATACGCCGCACTCGCCTCCTCGACCCACGCCGACCATGAACGCGCACTGGCTGATCTGCGCCGGGTGCCGTCAGCTCGTCCACCGAAGACGCTACGAGGCGGCGGGCAAGGTGTGCCCGCAGTGCGGCCTGCACGCGCGGCTCACCGCTCAGGAGCGGCTCGACCACCTCCTCGACGCGGGCTCGGCCGCCCCCGTCCGGGTGGCCACGACGCGGGACGACCCGCTGCGGTTCGCCGACCGGCGGCCCTACGCGCAACGGCTCAGCGCGGCCCGGCAGGCCACCGGGATGCGGGCCGCCGCCGTGGCCGCCACCGGGTCGATCCATGGGCGGCGGCTGGTCGTCGTCGCCATGGACTTCCGCTTCCTGGGCGGCAGCCTCGGCATGGCGGAGGGCGAATGCGTGACCTCGGCCGCGCGGACGGCGTTGCGTGAGCGGATCCCGCTGCTCGTCGTGACGGCCTCCGGCGGCGCCCGGATGCAGGAGGGCGCGCTGTCCCTCATGCAGATGGCCCGGTGCAGCCAGGCGCTTGCCCGGCTGGACGAGGCCGGGGTGCTGACCGTGTGCCTGGTGACCGATCCGACGTACGGGGGCGTGGCGGCGTCGATCGCGACGCTGACCGACGTCATCCTGGCCGAGCCGGGCGCCCGCATGGGGTTCGCCGGGCCGCGGGTGATCGAGCAGACGATCGGGCAGCGGGTGCCGGAGGGGCTGCAGACGGCGACGTCCCTGTTCGCCGGCGGGCTCATCGACGCCGTCCAGCCCAGAGCGACGCTGCGGACGGCCCTCGCCCGCCTGCTCGCCGCCACCGGTCAGGCACGCCCGCACGGCCGCGACACCGCCGACGCCTCAGACGACGGCACAGGCGGCACAGGCGGCACAGGCGGCACAGGCGGCACAGGCGGCACAGGCGGCACAGACGGCACAGGCGACGACACAGGCGACGGCACCAGCGCTGGCGACGACGTGCCCGCCGTCGAGGGCCTCGCGGAACCGACGTCCGACGATCCCTGGCAGATCGTCCACCGCGCCCGCCACCCCGACCGCCCCTCCACCCTGGACTACGCGGGCTACCTGCTGGAGGAGTTCCACGAGCTGCACGGCGACCGCGCGCACGGCGACTGCCCGGCCATCGTCGGCGGCCCCGGCCTGCTGGACGGCCGCCCGGTCATGCTCATCGGCCACCAGAAGGGCCGCACCACCGGCGAGCGGATCAGGCGTTCCTTCGGGATGCCGTCGCCCGCCGGCTACCGCAAGGCCGCCCGGCTGATGCGGCTGGCGGCCAAGCTGGGCCTGCCCGTCCTCACCTTCGTGGACACGCCGGGCGCCCATCCCGGCGTCGAGGCGGAGCAGGACGGGCAGGCCTGGGCGATCTCCCGCAACCTGCGTCTCATGTCGGCCCTGCCGGTCCCGATCGTGGCGGTCTTCACCGGCGAGGGCGGCAGCGGCGGCGCGCTGGCGCTGGCCGTGGCCGATCGGGTGCTGGCCCTGTCCAACGCCACCTACTCGGTCATCAGCCCGGAGGGCTGCGCCGCCATCCTGTGGCGCAGCGCGGAGGCCGCCCCGGAGGCCGCCGCCGCCCTGCGGCTCGACGCCCGGCACCTGCTCGAACAGGGGATCGTCGACGCGGTCATCCCCGAGCCGCCCGGGGGCGCCCACGTGCAGCCCGCCGCGACAGCGGAAAGCATCAGGCCGGTGGTCGCCGCGGCGCTGAGCCGCCTCGCCGGTCAGCCGGCCGCGGAGCTGCTGCGCGAACGTCGCCGGCGGTACGCGCGCTTCGGCTCCGGCGCTGAAGGGAGCCTCGCATGACCGAGCCGCACGAGGTGTTCGCGGAGCTGTGCCGTCAGGCCGCCCGGCTCTCCCGCGCAGGAGCGGCCTCCCTGTCCGGGCTGCGCGTCTCCTACGGCGACATCAGCCTCGACCTGACCTGGACGGCGCAGCCGGGCGAGCCCCCGCCTCCCGGCGACGCGGAGGAGGCCGAGGACGGCTCCTGGCGGGTGCACGCCCCCATGGTCGGGACCTTCTACCACGCCCCGCAGCCGGGCGCCGAGCCGTTCGTCCGCGAAGGTGACGCGGTGGCCGCCGGGCAGCAGGTCGGGGTCATCGAGGCGATGAAGCTGATGAACGCCGTCACCGCCGAGCGCGCGGGCGTCGTCACGGAGATCCTGGTGCCCGACGCCACGCCCGTGGAGTACGGCCGCCCGCTCATCGTCCTGCGCCCGGACGAGTAGCGGGGTCGCCATGTTCGGCACCGTGCTCATCGCCAACCGGGGCGAGATCGCCCTGCGCGTCGCCCGTACCTGCCGCGAGCTGGGCATCAGGACGGTCGTCGTGCACTCGGCCGCCGACGAGGGCACCGCCCCGGTCCGCTTCGCCGACCAGGCGGTGCGAATCGGGCCCGCCCCCGCCGGGCGCAGCTACCTGAACGCCGCCGCCGTTCTGCAGGCCGCCCTGCAGACGGGGGCGGAGGCGATCCACCCCGGCTACGGCTTCCTGTCGGAGAACCCGGACTTCGCGCAGATGTGCGAGGAGGCAGGGCTGGCGTTCGTGGGGCCGCCCGCCGGCGTGCTGGCGCGCCTGGGCGACAAGGCGGGCGCGCTGCGCGCGGTCGCCGAGGCCGGGCTGCCCGTGCTGCCCTGGAGCGGCGGCCCGGTGGACGGTCTCGCGGAGGCCCGCGCCGCCGCCGCCGGGATCGGTTACCCGCTCATCGTCAAGGCCGTGGCGGGCGGCGGCGGGCGGGGCATGGCCGTGGTGCGCGACGCGCGCGACCTGCCCGGCGCGTACGCGCGGGTGCGCGGCACGGCCGCCGCCGTGTTCGGCGACGATCGCCTCTACCTGGAGAGGTACGTCGAGGCCGCGCGGCACGTCGAGGTGCAGGTGCTGGCGGACCGGCACGGCGCGGTGGTGCACCTGGGCGCCAGGGACTGCTCGGTGCAGCGCCGCCACCAGAAGCTGGTGGAGGAGTCGCCCGTCCCTGGCTGGCGGCCGGAGGCGACGGAACGGCTCTGCGAGGCCGCCGTCAGCGCCGCCCGGGCGACGGGTTACGCGGGCGCCGGCACCTTCGAGTTCCTCGCCGGCCCCGACGGGACGTTCGCCTTCATCGAGGCCAACTGCCGCATCCAGGTCGAGCATCCCGTGACGGAGATGGTCGCGGGCGTCGACATCGTGGCGGAGCAGCTGCGCGTCGCCGCCGGGCTGAAGCTGTCGTTCGGTCAGGACGACGTGCGCCTGCGCGGCGCGGCCATCGAGTGCCGCGTCAACGCCGAGGACCCCGATCGCGGTTTCCTGCCGAGCCCCGGCCGCGTCGAGCGGCTGGCCCTGCCGGGCGGGCCGTTCGTCCGGGTGGACGGCTACCTGGAGCACGGCCTGGACGTGCCCGCCGCCTACGATCCGCTGCTCGCCAAGGTCGTCGTCTGGGCGCACGACCGCGCGGCGGCCATCGCCCGCATGCGGCGGGCCCTGTCGGAGCTCACGGTCGAGGGACCCGGTCTGCGGACCACCGCCGGCTTCCTGCCCCGGGTGCTCACCCACCCCCTGTTCGAATCCGGCGGTCACGACACGACGCTCGTGGACCGCATGACCCGTGAGGAGACACCATGAACGCCGATGACGCGTTCGTCATCGACACGCGCGGCGGCGCCCCTACCGGAGGGGAGCGGTCATGAGGCGCACCCTCATCGTCGCGCGCATGGACGCGGCGAGCGCGGACGCCGTGGCCGGCCTGTTCGCCGCCTCCGACGCGACGCGGCTCCCCCACCTGATCGGGGTCTCGCGGCGGACGCTGTTCCGCTTCCACGACTTGTACTTCCACCTCGTGGAGTCCGGCGACGACCTCGCCGAGCGCCTCCGCCTGGCCCGTGACGGCGCGCTGTACCAGGACCTCGACGCCCGGCTCCGCGAGCACATCAGGCCCTACGACCCCGGCTGGCGCGAGCCAGGCGACGCGATGGCCGTTCCCTTCTACACGTGGGAGCCGGGCGGATGAGCGAGCAGGCGCGCGTGAGGAAGGTGGCCGCGCGGGACGTGCCGCCCAACCGGCGGCGTGGCGGCGACATCCGCGTGGTGCTCGGCCCCAGGACGGCGGGCGCGTCCACCGGGTTCATGGGCGTGCTCACGCTCCGGCCCGGCGAGTACGTCTCGGAGCACTATCACCCGTACTCCGAGGAGTTCCTGTACGTCGTGTCGGGCGCCGTCGTGGTCCGGGCGGAGGACGAGTTCGTCGTGCTGGAGGCCGGGGAGGGCGTCGTGGTCCCCATCGGGATGCGGCACCGGGTCACCGGCACCGGCGCGGCGGGCGCGTCCGTGGTGTTCCACCTGTGCCCGCTCGCGCCCAGCCCTGAGCTGGGGCACGTCGACACCGAACAGCCGCCGAACCCGGAGGAGACGGGGCCCGTCGTGGGAGGCCCGGGGTGAGCGGGCGCCGCGTCGTCGTCACGGGGATCGGGGTCGTGGCCCCTGGCGGCATCGGCGTGGACCGGTTCTGGGAGCTGCTGACCGCGGGCCGGACGGCCACCCGGACGATCACGTTCTTCGACCCGTCGGCCTTCCGGTCGCGGGTGGCGGCCGAGTGCGACTTCGATCCGGCGGCGGCCGGGCTGACACCGCGGCAGATCAGGAGGATGGACCGGGCGGCGCAGCTCGCCGTGGTGTCCGCGAGGGAGGCGTGGGCGGGCAGCGGCCTGGCGGGCAGCGGCCTGGCGGGCAGCGGCCTGGCGGGCGTCGCCCCTGAGCGGGTCGGCGTCAGCCTGGGCAGCGCGGTGGGCTGCACGACGGGGCTGGAGGAGGAGTACGTCGTCGTCAGCGACGGGGGCCGGCACTGGAAGGTGGATCCCGCCTACGCGGTGCCGCACTTGTACGGCTATCTGGTGCCGAGCACGCTGGCCTGCGAGGTGGCCTGGACGTGCGCGGCCGAGGGCCCCGCCGCCCTCGTCTCCACCGGCTGCACCTCGGGCCTGGACTCGGTCGGGCACGCCTACCGGTCCATCCAGGAGGGCGCGGCGGACGTGGTCGTGGCGGGCGCCGCCGACGCGCCGATCTCCCCCATCACCGTGGCGTGCTTCGACGCCATCCGGGCGACGTCCCCGAACAACGCCGACCCCGGGCACGCGTCGAGGCCGTTCGACCGGCGCCGCGACGGCTTCGTGCTCGGCGAGGGCGCGGCCGTCCTGGTGCTGGAGGAGCTGGAGGCCGCGCGGCGCAGGGGCGCGGACGTGTACTGCGAGATCGCCGGCTTCGCCGCGCGCAGCAACGCCTTCCACATGACCGGCCTGCGGCCGGACGGCAGGGAGATGGCCGAGGCCATCCGCGCCGCGCTCGGCGAGGCCCGGCTGAACCCCGGGGACGTCGGGTACGTCAACGCCCACGGCTCCGGCACCAAGCAGAACGACCGGCACGAGACCGCCGCCGTCAAGCGCAGCCTGGGCGAGCACGCCAGGAAAGTGCCGATGAGCTCCATCAAGTCGATGATCGGGCACTCGCTCGGCGCGATCGGCTCGATCGAGCTCGCGGCCAGTGCCCTGGCGATCCGGCACGGGGTGGTGCCGCCGACGGCCAACCTGCACGAGCCCGACCCGGAGTGCGACCTCGACTACGTGCCGCTGACGGCCCGCGAGCTGCCCGTGGACGTGGTGCTGAGCGTGGGCAGCGGCTTCGGCGGCTTCCAGAGCGCGATGGTGCTCACCGCCCCCGGCAGGGCACGGCCGTGACGTCCACGGCCGTGGTCACCGGGATCGGCGTGGTCGCGCCGAACGGGCTCGGCGCGGCGGCCTACTGGGCGGCCCTGCTCGGCGGCGCGAGCGGCATCGGCCGCATCTCCCGCTTCGATCCCGGCGGCTACCCGGTGCGCAGGGCTGGGGAGATCCGCGGCTTCGCGGCAGGTGACCACGTGCCTGGCCGGGTGATCGTGGAGACCGACCGCTGGACGCATTTCGCGCTGGCCGGGACGGCCATGGCCCTGGAGGACGCCGGGGCCGACCTGTCCGTCCTGCCCGAGTACGACCTGGCGGTGGTGACGGCGAGCTCGTCGGGCGGCAACGAGTTCGGCCAGCGCGAGATCGAGCGGCTGTGGGCCGAGGGGGCCCGGCGGGTGAGCGCGTACCAGTCCATCGCCTGGTTCTACGCGGCGAGCACCGGCCAGATCTCCATCCGCCACAAGCTGCGCGGCCCCTGCGGCGTGATCGCGACCGAGCAGGCCGGCGGCATCGACGCGATCGCGAGCGCCCGCAGGTCGATCCGCGCCGGCGCGCGCCTGGTGGTCACCGGCGGGACCGAGGCCCCGCTGTCCCCGTACGCCCTGACGACGCAGCTCGCCACGGGGCTGCTCAGCACCGGCGAGGACGGCGCCTACCAGCCGTTCGGCCGGGCGGCCCGCGGTTTCCTGCCCGGCGAGGGCGGAGCCATGCTGGTCGTCGAGGACGGCACGCGGGGCGGCGCCCGCCCGTACGGGACGATCGCGGGCTACGGCGCCTCCTTCGACCCGCATCCGTCCACCGGACGCCCGCCGGGGCTGCGGCGCGCCGTCGAGACGGCGCTCGCCGACGCCGGGCTCGCTCCCGGCGACGTCGGCGTCGTCTTCGCCGACGCGATGGGCGTGCCCGCGGCCGACCGGCGGGAGAGCGCCGCGATCGCCGGGGTGTTCGGGCCGCACGGCGTGCCGGTCACCGCCCCGAAGACCCTGACGGGCCGCCTGTACGCGGGTGGCGCCGCACTCGACGTGGCCACGGCGCTGCTCGCCCTGCGCCACCAGGTCATCCCGCACACCACCGGCGTCGGCGAGGTGGATCCCGCCCACCCCATCGACCTGGTGACCGGCCGCCCCAGGCCGGCCCGCCTGCGTCACGCCCTGGTCATCGCCAGGGGCCACGGCGGCTTCAACGCCGCCCTCGTCGTCTCATCCGCCCTAGGAAATCATCCGCCGCCCTGAGAAACATCCGCCCCGTAAGAAACAGGAGGACTCATGCCCGAACTCACCCTCGACGACCTGCGCGACCTGATGCGCAGCGCCGGCGGGGTCGATGACGACGTCGATCTCGACGGCGACATCCTGCACACCCCGTTCCCCGACCTCGGCTACGACTCGCTGGCCGTGCTGCAGATCGGCGCGCTGATCGAGCACCGGCTCGGCGTCGAGGTGCCGGACTCGGCGCTGGACGAGATCAAGACGCCGTACCGGCTGCTCAGCTTCGTCCGCCGCCAGGGCGACGGCGCGGCCGGGCACACCGACAACGCCATCGTCATCGCCGCCCCCTTCGACCTGGTCTGGACGATGACGAACGACGTCGAGTCCTGGCCCGAGCTGTTCAGCGAGTACGCGGCGGCGGAGGTGCTGCTGCGGCGGGAGAACGTGGTGCGCTTCCGCCTGACCATGCGTCCCGACGCGGACGGCACCGCCTGGAGCTGGGTGTCCGAGCGCGTCACCGACCGGGAGAAGGGCACGGTCCGCGCCTACCGGGTGGAGACGGGGCCGTTCGAGTACATGGACATCTTCTGGGAGTACGCGCGGGTCGAGGGCGGGGTGCGGATGCGCTGGGCGCAGAGCTTCCACATGCGGCCGGGCGCCCCGGTCGACGACGCCACGATGACCGAGCGCATCAACCGCAACACCGCCGTCCAGCTCGAAAGAATCAAGCACGTCATCGAGGAGGTCGCCCGATGATCGCCGTCATGTCCGTCCTGACCCTGGCCGCGCTCGGGCTCGCCGCCGGCCTGATGCTCGCGACCGCGTTGCGCGGGTCCTACCAGCTCACCCTGCCGTACGCGGCCTACGTCGAGGAGAAGCAGGCCCTGCTGCGGCGTTCGGCCTCCTGGATGCCGGTGGTGATGCACCTCCTCGCCGCCGCGGAAGCGGTCCTGGCGGTCGCGGAGCGGCGGCAGCCGGCGGGCACGCTGTACGTGGTCGGCGCCGCGGCGCTCGTCGCCGTGCTGCTCGTCTCCCACTTCCGCAACAGCCCGATCAACAGGTGGGTGGCCACCCTGCCCGTGCACACGGCTCCCCTGGACTGGAAGGAGATCGACCCGCGCCGGTCGTGGACGCGCTGGCATCTCGCCCGCACCGCGGCCACGCTGCTGGCCCTCGCGGTCAACGCGGCGGCCCTGGCCCTGCCCACCTGAACGGAGACATCAGTTGCATCCCGACCTCACAGGAAAGAAGGCCCTGGTCACCGGCGGGACCAGGGGCATCGGCAAGGAGATCACGCTCACCCTGGCCAGGGCCGGCGCCGACGTGCTGGCCTGCTTCCGCGGCGACACGGAGGCCGCCGGACGGCTGGTGAGCGACCTGGCGGAGACGGACGGCAGCCACCACGTCGTCCAGGCCGACGTCAGCCGCCCGCAGGACCTCGACCGGCTGCTGCGGGAGTGCCGCGACCGGCTCGGCGGCCTCGACACCGTCGTCGGCAACGCCGGGGCCATCTCCCACGTGCCCCTCGACGAGCTGCGGCCGGACCAGTGGCACACGGTCATCGACACCAACCTGACCGCGTCCATGTTCGTCGTGCAGAAGGCGCTGCCCCTGCTCGCGCCGGGAGCCTCGATCGTGCACGTCGGCTCGCGGGTGGCCACCGTCGGCATCCCGCTGCGCGCCCACTACACGGCGGCCAAGGCCGGCCTGATCGGCCTGACCCGGTCGATGGCCAAGGAGCTGGGGCCGCGCGGCATCCGCGTCAACCTCGTCGCGCCCGGCCCCGTGGACACCGGACAGCCGCTCGACCCCGGCGTGCGCGCCGGCTACGAGAGCAGGATCGCGCTGGGCAGGCTGGGCCGCCCCGAGGAGGTCGCGAACGTGGTGGCGTTCCTGGCCTGCGACCTGGCCAGTTTCGTGACCGGCGCCACCATCGACGTGGACGGAGGGGTGTGACATGACGTTCAGGGTGTTCCTGCGCATGCAGATCCGTCCCGGCCTGGAGCGGGACTTCGAGAGGACCTGGCTGGACGTCGGGCACGCGGTCACCTCCCACCCGGCGAACCTCGGCCAGTGGCTGGCCAGGAGCGGTGAGGAGGAGGGCGTCTACTTCGTGATCAGCGACTGGCTGGACGAGCCGCGTTTCCGCGAGTTCGAGCGCAGCCCCGCCCATCGCGAGCACCGCGCCAAGCTGCATCCCTACCGCTCCAGCGGCTCCATGATCACCATGCGGCTGGTGCACGCGCTGCCGGGGCAGGAGCCGTCGTGAGCGCCCGGGTGCGGGTCCTCGTCCACGCCACGGCCCCCGGCGGCGACCTCCAGGCCGTCACGCACGCCTACCACCTGATCAGCCGGACGCTGGCGGGCACGCCCGGGCTGCTCGGCAACGAGCTGCTGCGCTCCGCTCACCGTCCGGGCGAGTACGCCGTGCTGAGCGAATGGGCGAGCGTGGAGGCCTTCCGCGCCTGGGAGGGCGGGCCCGGCCACCGTGCCGCCACCGCCCCGCTGCGCCCTTTCCAGAGCGGCTTCGCCGTCTACGTCGTGGAGGCCGCCTATGCGGACGAGGAGAGCCCGGCATGATCGTCCATGAGGTCCTCGACGGCCTGCCCTACGACTCGGGCACCAGGCTGCTGCGACGTCAGGAGCACCTGCTCCTGACCGGCCCCCCGGCCGGGCCTGCCGCGCTGTCGCCGGAGCCGCTGGAGACCGCGCACGTCCCGCAGGAGTACGTCGAGCAGGGGTTCGCGCGGCCCCGCAGGGTCTACCAGAACGCCTGCCTCCAGGTGGAATGGCAGCAGATGCACGACTTCCGCCAGCCGTTCTATCACCGCAACAACGACATGGACGAGATCGCCTTCCAGATCACCGGCGAGTGCACGGTGATGACGGACCTGGGATCCGCCGTCCTGCGGCCGGGCGACTTCTCCCGCGTCCCGGTGGGCACGGCGCACGACCACTACGGGGTGCGGGACGTGCACCTGGCGATCGACGTGCTGCCGCCCGCCAGGGAGGTCGGCCCGGTGGTCCGCCACGCCGAGCGGCTGGTGCCGCCGTTCCCCGGGTGGGAGGCGGGGATCGTCACCGAGTTCGTGACCGCGTCCCACCAGGGTGTGGCCAGCTTCCTGATCGATGAACGGCTGCTGCTCGAACAGGCGTCGCCCGAGGAGGGCACGATCGCGATCCAGCGGGCCGACGCGCCGGGCACCACCTGGCTCTACCGGTCCGCGCACGTGTGGGTCGGCAACGTCCGGCTCGACGGGGCCGACGGCTCCCTCTACCGCAGGCACCGCACGGCCGACGAGGTCCAGTACCAGATCAGCGGCCGGCGGCGGCTCGTCACCCAGCGCGGCACGCTCGACCTGGAGCCGGGAGACCTCGTGCACATCCCCGTCGGCTGCGCGTTCACCGACGTGTGCGCGGGCCCCAGCGCGCACATCTCGGTCGTCTCCGGGCAGGCCGTGACGCGCGTGGCCGGCCCGTGACGACGATGCTCGCGCTCCGCGCCCGCTCCAGCGGTGCGGAACCCCGGCTGGAGCGGATCCCGGTTCCACAGCCCGGCCCGGACGACGTCCTGGTCGAGGTCAGGTCCGCCGGGCTGGCGCCGGGCGTGCTCGGCCTGCTGAAGCTCGGCCGCTTCCGGCACCTGCCCAGCACTCTCGGCCATGAGGCGGCCGGGGTCGTGACGCGCGTGGGCGCCGGCGTCACCGGGTTCGGCGCAGGTGACCGCGTCCGGATCCATCCCAACCTCACCTGCCGCGCCTGCGTCCACTGCCGCACCGACCGGGAGCAGATGTGCCCCGAACAGGCCATGATCGGCCACGCCGGCTTCGGCTCTGGGCCGATGCCGCTGTACGAGCGCTACCACGACGGCGGGCTGGCGGAGTACGTCCGCGCGCCGGCCTGGCTGGTGGACCGCCTTCCGGACGGCGTCGGTTTCGACGTCGCGGCCAAGGTGCCCGATCTGGCGAACGCCGTGCGCGCGCTCAGGACCGCCGCCCCGCTGCACACGGGCACGGTGGTCGTCACCGCGGCCACCGGCTGCATGGGCAGCGCCACGGTCAGGCTCGCCCACCTGTTCGGCGTCACCCGGCTCATCCTCCTCGGCCGATCCCGCGAGCGCCTGCGGAGCGTGGCGGCCCTCGCCTCGGTGCCGGTGGAGACCGTCGCCCTGGACGAGACCGGCGGCCTGACGCGGCGCCTGCGCCGCCTGGTGCCGGGCGGCGCGGACGCGGTGATCGACTACCTGCCCGACCAAGCCCGGCTGTGGGAGGTGGTGAGCGGCGCCCTGGGCGTCGGCGGCACGCTCGTCCACATGGGGACCGACCCCGCTCCGCACCCGGTCTCCTTCGCCGCCATGATGGCGAACTGCTGGCGGTTCACCGGCCTGCGCGGCTCCGCGCGCGGCGACGCCCACCGCGTCCTGGCCCTGCTCGGGGCGGGGGTGCTGACGGCCGACGAGCTGATCACGCATCGTTTCCCGCTTGAGCGGGTGGACGCCGCCATCAGCGCCATGCGCGGCCGTGAGCACCCCATGTGGATGACCGTCGTCCACCCGCCCAGCGCTCAGAGCTTGGAGAAGCAGGGCCCGTCGAAGGTGTAGGCCTGCGCCGTCGGCCCGGTGAAGAAGTCCTTGACGATGGCGACGCCCGTCGTGGCCTTGTCGTCCACCTTGTTGATCAGCGTCTGCCTGAAGACCGCTCCCGGCTCCGCGTAGTTCCCGGCCTCCGCGGGCAGCATGCCCTCGTAGTCCACCGTCTTCAGCGTCTTGACCGCCGCCAGCAGCCCGGCCCTGCTCACGTTCCCGCCGGCCACCATCGCGTCCAGCGCCGCCTTCATCGGGTACGCCCACGCCCACCCCGAGGTGTACCCGTCGTTCGGGGTGACGCCGGGCAGCGCGTCGCGCATCGCCTTGTGGCCGGGCGTGTCGGCGTCCCACGGCTTGCCGGGGGCCGACTGCTCGTACAGCGCCTTCAGCGCGGGCGCGGCCGGCGACTGGAGGAGCGCCGGGTTCCAGGTCGGGCCGGTGCCGATGAAGCGGCCCTTGTAGCCGGCCGCGGCCGACTGGCCGACGATCGTGGCGGCGTCCGCGGGGCCGGTGGTGAGGATGACCAGGTCGGGCTTGTTCTTGGTGATCTCGGTGATGGCCCTGCCCTGCTCGGTGGCGCCCGTCGGGGTCTCGACGTTGGCGAAGGTCAGGCCGCCGCGCTCGGCGGCCGCCTTGGCGCCGGCGGCGGCGTCCGCGCCGTAGTCGCCCGCCAGGTGGACGGCCATCACGGACTTCACCTTGTAGGTGTCCACCGCGTAGTCGACGGAGTTCATCGCCTCGACGCAGTAGTTGGACCCGGTCTCGATGATGACGTCCTCGAACTCCCAGGCCGAGGTCCACGACGCGGGGGCGGAGACGATGTTGTTGGCCTTGAGGTCGCCGATGATGGCGGCGGTGGTGGGCGAGCCGAGGGTCTGGGCCAGGCCGAGCACCTGGTCCTTGATCTCGTTGTAGACCTGCCGGTGCACCTCGGGGTTGTACTTGTTGTCCTTGACGTACTTGGTGACGTCCACCTCGTACTTGCCGCCGATGCCGCCCGCCTTGTTGACGCGGGCCCAGAAGGCCTTCTGGGCGTCGGTGATGGGGACGGCGAGCGCGGCGAAGGGGCCGGAGGTGAGGTCGGAGATGGTGCCGAGGTAGATGCAGCCCTTGTTGCTGTCCACCGCGGACGGGCAGGGCTCGGTGGTGACACCCGGAGCCTGGGCGGCGACACCGCCTGTACTGCCTTGGTCGTCCCCCCGGAAGACGCCGCACGCGGACAGAAGGGCCGCTATGGCGAGGAAGGTGAATGCACAGCGACTCTTCATGGAGAACCCCTCCTGAGCGAGCTAGTACGAGAAAGGCCAGGACTTCCAGTAGTTGCGGACCCGGATCCACAGGCCGAACAGGCCCCGTGGCTCGAAGATGAGGAACAGCACGATCAGCAGCCCGTACAGAACGGTCTCGACCTGGAACACGTTCGGCGTCTGCGTGGTGTCCCCGCTGATGAACGGCACCAGCGCGGGCAGCGACCTGGTCACCGGCTGCAGCAGCGAGATGAACAGCGCCCCGGCGATCGCCCCCGACACCGTCGCCACCCCGCCGATCAGCACCATGGCGATGAACTGCACCGACAGCAGCAGGTTGAACGACGACGGCTCGACGTACCCGGAGATCGTGAACAGCAGCCCGCCCGCGCACCCCGCGTAGAACGAGGAGATGCCGAAGGCGAGCACCTTGTAGCGGGTCAGCGGCACCCCGATGACGGCGGCGGCGATGTCCCTGTCGCGGATGGCGGCGAAGGCGCGGCCGATGCGGGAGCGGGCCAGGTTGCGGGCGGCGACCGCGAAGACGACGAGCAGCGTCAGCATGAGCGTGTAGAGGAGCTGCTCCTTGGTGCCGAGCGGCCCGTCCTGGTCCAGCCGCACGCCGAAGAGCTGCGGGATCGCGGCCTCCCTGCCGACGCCGGGGCCGCCGGTCAGCTCCTGCCACTCCTTGAAGATGTGCTCGCCCAGGAAGACCAGCCCGAGCGTGACGACGGCCAGGTAGAGTCCGCGCAGCCGGGAGGCGAGCGGCGCGATCAGCACCCCGGCCGCGGCGGCGACCAGGCCGGCGGCGGGCAGCCAGATCCACAGCTCGGCGACGCCGTAGCCGATGTTCTCGCCGTCCACGGGGCCGGAGACGGCGGCGGCCGTGTACGCGCCGATCGCGACGAAGAACGCGTGCCCGAGCGAGACCTGCCCGGCGTACCCGGTGACGATGTTCAGCCCGATCGCCCCGATGGCCAGCACGTACGCCCCCGCCAGCACCTCCAGCGACCGGTCCTGCAGCAGCACCGCCAGCGCGAACGCGAGCAGCACCAGCAGCCCCGTGGAGACCTTCTTGGCGGGCGTGTCGAGCAGCGCCATGTCCTGGGCGTAGGAGGTGTAGAGCAGCGGCCTGCCGCGCACCCGCCGCGACCGAGACCGTCCGGTCGGTATGTCGGGGGGCGCCCCCGCCGTGGTCCGCGTCCCGGTCATACCCGCTCGACCTCCCGCGTCCCGAACAGCCCGTACGGCCGCACCATCAGCACGATGAGCATGACGACGTACGGCGACACGACCGCGAAGTTCTGCCCCAGCCAGGGCGCGAACTCCCCCTGGTACGACTGGAACAGCGACTCCACCACGCCCACGATGAGCCCGCCCACCACGGCCCCGCCCAGCGAGTCGAGCCCGCCCACGATGATCGCCGGCAGCGCCTTCAACGCGATCACCCAGGTCATCTGCTCGATGCCCTGCCCGGTGCCGACGAACATCCCGGCGATCGCCGCCAGGAACCCGGCCAGCCCCCACGACAGCGCGAACACCGCCCCCACCGAGACCCCCTGCGCCAGCGCGATCTCCTGGTCGAAGGCCGCCGCCCGCATGGCCAGCCCGTAGCGCGTATAGCGGAAGAACGCGAACAGCAGCGCCACCAGCACGGCGGTGACCAGCATCATGGCCAGCCAGCGCGACTGCACGACCAGCGGCCCGAGCGAGACCTGGGTGAACCCCCACGGGTCGCCCACCTGCCGCACGTCCCGGCCGATGAAGCCGTTCACGATCACCCGCAGCACCACGTCGAGGCCGAGCGTGATGATCGCCACGACGAAGACCGGGCGGCCCACCATCGGCCTGATCGACACCCGCTCGACGACCAGCGCCACCGCCGCGATGAGCAGCGCCGCCAGCAGGACGGCCGGGTAGAAGCCGGTCAGGGCGGCCAGGTAGCTGACCGCGACGCCGCCGGCCAGCATGAGGGCGGGCTGGGCGAAGCTGATCACCCGCGTCGCCTTGTAGATGATCACGAAGCCGAGGGCGAGCAGCGCGTACACCGAGCCGTTCCCCAGGCCCCTGATCACCGACTCCAGCAGCCCCTTCACCGGGCGTACATCCCTTCGACCAGGTCCTCGAAGAGCTTGGCGATGGCCGAGCGCTTGACCTTCTGGGTGGCGGTCAGCTCGCCGTCCTCGTGGTCGAGCTCCTTGGGCAGGAACGCGAAGCGCTTGACCTGCTCCACGTACGCGAACCGCTCGTTCACGCCGTTCACGATCTCCTGGACCAGCTCCCGCACCTGCGGCTTGTCCGACAGGTCCCGGTAGGTGGTGTACGGCAGGCCGCGCCGCCGCGCCCACTCCCCCACCGTGTCCAGCTCGATCCCGATCAGCGCCACCAGGTAGGGCCGCTGGTCGCCGATGACCACGGCCTCCTTCAGGTAGGGGGACGCCTTCAGCGCGTTCTCGATCTCGCTGGGCGCGATGTTCTTGCCGCCGGCCGTGATGATGATGTCCTTCATCCGGTCGGTGATCCGCACGTGCGTGCCCTCGACCCACTCGCCCACGTCGCCGGTGTGCAGCCAGCCGTCCTCGTCCAGCACGTCGGCGGTGGCGCGCGGGTTGCGCCAGTAGCCGGCGAAGTTCCCCGGGTGCCTGGTCATGATCTCGCCGGTGGCCTCGTCGATCCGCAGCTCGATGCCGGGCTGCGGCTCCCCGACCGTGCCCAGGCGGATCCGTCCCGGGCGGTTGGCGGTGGCGACGGCGGTGTTCTCGCTCATGCCGTACACCTCGTGCATGGGCACGCCGATCCCCATGTAGAACTTGAGCACGTCCGGCGCGATCGGCGCGGCGCCGGAGGCGGCGTAACGGACCCGCCGCATGCCGAGCCGCTCGCGCAGCGAGCGGTAACAGAACACCCAGCCCGCCGCGTACGCCGCCCGCGTCCTGAGTGTGTGCCGGCCGCCGGTGCGCACCAGCGTGTCGCCCACCCGGTCGGCCACCCGCAGCCAGAACCTCGTCAGTGCCCGCTTGACCGGCGAGGCCGACTCCAGCTTGATGTTGACCTGCGCGAGCACCTTCTCCCAGATGCGCGGCACCCCGAACAGTATCGTCGGCTGCACCTCCCGCAGGTTCGCCTGCACGGTGTCGATGGACTCGGCGAAGTTCACCTGCACCCCGGCCGCCGAGTTGAACCAGACGGTGAACGCCCGCTCCGCCACGTGGCACAGCGGCAGGTACGACAGCGCCAGATCGCGCTCCGAGGGCGGCGGGGAGGTGAAGCCGCCGCCCTCGACCAGCGTGCGCACGGCGAACTCGACGTTGGCGACGGTCAGCATCACGCCCTTGGGCGGCCCGGTGGTGCCGGAGGTGTAGATGAGCGTCATCACGTCGGCGGGCTCGGCCTCGGCCAGGCGGCGCTCCACCGCAGCCGGATGCGCCGCGCGGTGCTCCGCCCCGAGCGCGAGCAACTCGGGCCAGGACATCAGTACGTCGTCGTCGTAGCGCCCGCGGATGCCGCGCGGCTCCAGGTAGATGATCCGCCGCAGCTCGGGGCACTCGTCGAGGACGGACAGCGCCTTGTCCACCTGCTCCTGGTCCTCGGCCACGAGGATCTTCGCGCCCGAGTCGGCCAGCAGGTAGGCGACCTCGGCGGGCGGGTTCGTGGGGTACAGGCCGACCGTGATCGCGCGCGCGGCGACCGTGCCGAGGTCGGCGTAGAGCCACTCGGGGCGGTTCTCCGCGTGCACGGCCACCCGGTCGCCCGGCTCGACGCCCAGCGCGAGCAGCGCGTGCGCGACCAGCTCGACCTGCGTCCAGTACGCGCCCCAGGTGACCTCCTGCCAGATGCCGAAGTCCTTGTGCCGCATGGCGACGGCGTCGGGGGCGTTCCTGGCGCGCTCGCGCACCCTGGTGACGATGGTGGCGGTCCTCGACACGACGCCCACGCTCATGCGGTCCCTCCCAGGTACGCCTCGATGACCGCGGGATCCCGCTGCACCTCGGCCGGCTCGCCGAGCGCGACCGGGCGGCCGAAGTCCAGCACCAGCACCCGGTCGGCCAAATCCATGACCAGCGCCATGTCGTGGTCCACGAGCACGACCGGGATGCCCAGCTCATCCCGGATGTCCAGGACGAACCTGGCCATGTCCTCGGTCTCCTCCAGGTTCATGCCGGCCACGGGCTCGTCCAGCAGCAGCAGCCGGGGCTCCATGGCCAGCGCCCGCCCCAGCTCCACCCGCTTCTGGATCCCGTACGGCAGCAGCCGCACGGGGTGCCGCCGCCAGGCCTCCAGCTCCAGGAAGTCGATGATGTCCTCGATGCGGGCGCGGGCCGCCAGCTCGGCCCGCCTGGCGCGGCCGTACCAGGCGAGCGCCGACAGCGCGCCGTAACGGAAGTGGTGGTGGCGGCCGAGCATGAGGTTGTCCAGGACGGTCAGGTTGTGGAACAGCTCCACGTTCTGGAACGTCCGCGCCAGCCCCATGGCCGCGATCTCGTGCGGGCGGCGGGCCAGCAGGTCCTCGCCGAGGAAGGTGACCCGCCCGCTCTGCGGCCGGTAGACGCCCGACAGCACGTTGAAGACGGACGTCTTGCCCGCCCCGTTCGGGCCGATGACGGCGAGCAGCTCCGCCTGCCGCACCTCGAAGGAGACGCCGTCGATGGCCTTGACCCCGGCGAAGCTCAGGTGCACGTCCTCGAACGTCAGGAGAGCCATCTTTTTCTCCGCTTGTAGTGCTTGATCTCGCGGAAGGACCGGACGGCCCCCAGGTAGAACTCCTTGATGTCCTCGTCGGCGAGCAGCTCCCCCGACGGCTTGTCCATCACGATCTTCCCGGTCTCCATGACGTAGCCGTGCGAGGCGATGGACAGCGCCATCGTGGCGTTCTGCTCGACCAGCAGGACCGTGGTGCCCTGGCGGTTGATCTCCACGATCAGGTCGCGCACCTGGCCCACCAGCGACGGCGCGAGGCCCAGGCTGGGCTCGTCCAGCAGCAGGTACTTGGGGCCCGCCATGAGGGCCCTGCCGACGGCCAGCATCTGCTGCTCGCCGCCCGACAGGTAGCCCGACACGCTCCTGCGCCGCTCCCGCAGCAGGGGGAACAGGCCGTAGACGCGGTCCAGGTGCGACCGGGCGGCCGTGTGGCCGCCGACCTTCAGGTTCTCCTCGACGGTCAGCTCCGACAGGATGCGCCGGCCCTCCATCACCTGGCTGACGCCGCGCCGGACGATCTGGGCGGGCCGCAGGTGGTGGATGGGCTGGCCCTCCAGCGTGACCTCGCCCTTGGTGATCTCGCCGTCGTGCACGTCGAGCAGCCCCGACAGGGCGCGCAGCAGGGTGGTCTTGCCCGCGCCGTTCGCGCCGAGCAGCGCCACGATCGAGCCGGGCGGCACGCGGATGCTCACGCCGCGCAGCACGAGCATCACGTCGTCGTAGACGACCTCCAGGTTGCGTACCTCGAGCACGCGCGGCTCCCGGGATTGTGTGGCCTGTGTCACTCCCCCCGATGAGGCCAATGTCCACGCTTGCTCAGCGACCGACAAGAGGCCCGGCCGAAATCGCGCGGCACGGTGCACCTAGGATTTCCGGTATGGCAATTTGTGAGCATCTTTCCGAGGCCGACGACCCCGCCGCGAAGACGCCGGAGGGCTGCGAGGAGTGCCTGGCCGTGGGAGGCCGCTGGGTGCACCTGCGGCGCTGCCTGGAGTGCGGTCACATCGGGTGCTGCGACTCCTCGCCGGCCAAGCACGCCACGGGGCACTTCCGGGAGACGGGCCACCCGGTCATCCAGTCGTTCGAGCCGGGCGAGAGCTGGCGGTGGTGCTTCGCGGACAGCCAGATGGGGTGAGCATCACCTTTCGAGGATCGCCTCCTCGAAGTCGAGCTGCGCCATCACCTCGCGCAGCACCTCGTCGTCCAGGCGGCGCTCGTCGCGCAGCCGGACGAACACCTCCCGCTCGGCCTGCAGCATGTCGCGCCGCAGGCGGCGGTAGAGGGCGCTGGGCGTCTCCGCGCCGCCCGCGCCCGTGCCGCCGCCCAGGCGCTCCCACGCCGTGAGCGAGCGGCGCCACGACTTCTCCCTGAGCTGCTCGACCACCTGCCGCTGGATCTCGTCGGGCTCGCCGTCGAGCTGCCCGACCAGCCGCTCCAGCTCCGCCAGGCCCGCCTCCAGCGCGGCCTGCTGCGCCGCCGCCTCGGCCAGCCGGTCCTCGTACTGCTCGGCCTCGCTCGACACGCCCAGCCGCCTGATCAGCGCGGGGAACGTGGTGCCCTGGATGAGCAGCGTGCCGATCACCGTCGTGAACGTCAGGAACAGCAGCAGCGCCCGGTCCCGCGTGGGCACCCCCGAGATCGAGAACGCCGCCGCCAGCGACACCACGCCCCGCATGCCCGCCCAGCCGAGGATCACCGTCTCGGCGGCCGACGGCGCGCTGTCCTTGCGCCACAGCCTGATCGCCCAGGTCACCCCGAACATCCAGACGAACCTGCTGACGATCGTCACCGCCAGCACCGCCGCCGCGTAGCCGGCGACCGCCCAGGCGCTGTAGCCGCTGATGCCCTCGATCACGGTCACGAGCTGCAGCCCGATCAGCGCGAAGACGATCGCCTCCAGGAAGAAGTCGGTCACCTTCCACACCGCGTCGGACACCAGCCTGGTGCCGAACCCCCGCAGGTGCATGCGGTTGCCCAGGTAGAGGCCGACGATCACCACCGCGATCACGCCCGAGGCGTGCACGCTCTCCGCCGCCAGGTAGGCGGCGAACGGGATCAGCAGCATCAGCGTGTTCTCCACCAGCGAGTCGCGGGTGCGCCGGAAGACCCAGGCGAACACGAACGCCAGCGCCAGCCCGATCGCCACCCCGCCCGCCGCGGCGAACAGGAACTCCCCCAGCCCCTCCCACAGGCTGACGGCGCCGCCCACGGCCGCCCCGATGGCCACGCGGTAGAGCGTCAGCGCGGTGGCGTCGTTGAACAGGCTCTCGCCGATGAGGATGGTCAGCGACCTGCGCGGCAGGCCCAGCCGCCGCCCCACCGCGACCGCCGCCACCGCGTCGGGCGGGGCGATGATGGCGCCCAGCGCGAACGCCAGCGCCAGCGGCAGGCTCGGCAGCATGAGGTGCACGACCAGCCCGACCGCGACCGTGGTGAACAGCACCAGCCCGACCGACAGCAGCCCCACCGACCGCTTGACGTCACGCAGCCGCAGGTAGGAGCTGTCGAGGGCGGCGGAGTAGAGCAGCGGCGGCAGGAACACGTACAGCACCAGCTCCGGCTGCAGCGGCACCGCCGGCACCAGCGGCGAGACCAGCAGCCCGGCCGCGACCAGCAGCAGCGGGGCCGGCCAGCCCTTGTGCCGCGCGACCGCCGCCACCCCGACCGCGCCTCCGGCGAGCAGCAGCAACTGCAAACCCGTGCTCGGATCCACCGACGCCCCTCCAGCCCCCGACCGGGCGATCGTGAGCCGACCGCCTCAGCTCCATCGTCCCGCCGAGAGCGTACCCGCCGCGCCGCGGCGGGACCTCACCACTCCCTGCGGTCGCTTCTCTCGTGGTAGTCGGGCTGCTCCGGGCGCAGGCGCTCGCCCGTGGAGAACATGGGGTCCCCGACGTACGGGCGGGACATGCCCGCGTCGGGCTGCTGCGTGTACTGGTCCTGGCCGTAGTGGTCCTGCCTGTACTGGTCGTACTGGTCCTGCGGCGGGTACTGCTCCTGGCGGCCGAGCGCCAGCAGCGGGTCCACCGGGTTGGGCTGCGGCTGGCTCTGCTGGTAGGAGCCGTAGTCCTGGGCCGGCTGCTGGGGCTGCTGCGGGGCCGCGCGGCGGCGGCCCGCCCCCGGGATGCCGTGCATGGGCGTGCCGAGCCCCGCGGTGCTCGCCTGGGGCTGGGGCTGCTGGTAGTTGTCGGAGCGGCGGCCCCCGTACGGGTCGGAGGGGTACGGGTCCTGCTGGTACGGCTGCTGCTGGGCGGCCTGGTACGGCTCCGCCGCCTGGTACGGCTCGGCGGCCTGGTACGGCTCGGCGGCTTGGTACGGCTCGGCGGCCTGGTACGGCTCGGCGGCCTGGGAGGGGAAGCCCAGCGGGTCGGTGCTGAGCGGCGCCTGCCTGCGCCGGTCGCCGCCGGGCATCTGGTAGACGGGCTCGCTGCCGTCCACGTACTGCGGGCCGGTGAACGGCTCGGGCTGGGCGGGCTGCGTGTAGTGGGGGCCGCTCAGCGGGTCGGAGGTGTACTGGGGGCCGCTGAACGGGTCGCCGGTGTACTTCGGCTGCGGGCCCGTCGTCTCCACGTAGCGCGGGGCTCCCGCGTCGGGGTACTGCGGGCCGCCCGCGTCCGGATACTGAGGGCCGCCCGCGCCCTCCACGTACTGCGGGCCGGTGAAGGGCGAGCGCTCCCCGTACGCCGGGGTGGTGTCCCTGGGACCGGTGGTCTCGCTGTAGGAGGCCACCAGCTTGTCCTGCGGGGCGGGGCCCCTGGCCACCAGGACGTCGTTGGGCGACAGGGCGGCGGTGGGCCGCTCGTCGAGCTGCGGTGGCGGCTGCTGGCCGTGCTGCTGCGGCCGGTGGTAGGTGCCGGTGCCCGGCATGACCTCCGTGCCGGGGTCGTGCGCGGGGACGGCGGGCTGCTCGCCCGTGGCCTCCGCGAACCCCTCGTCGAGGGTGTCGAGCAGCCGGCCGACATCCTCCATCGGCATGCGGAAGCTCGCTGTGCACATCTCGCCGCGCCACAGGCTGAGGACCAGCGTGCCCTCATGCCACGTGACGCGGAGGCACCGCTCCTGACCTCGTGCATCGAAGAAGACTTCGCCGAACGACGGCAACGGGACAACTTCCGACATGGCAGACATACTGCTTTAACCAGCCTTTATTCGTCCACTCAACCCCGGAAAACCCAGAGGAACCGGCCTGACCATCTACACCCGGACTCCCTCCGGTCACACCCAGTGAAGATCTTCCATGACCAGTTGGAGTTCCGATCGCCCAGTGTGCCACGCGACGCGCCGGGAGTATCCGGGAACGCCGGGATGCGTCTGGCCGATCACACCGCGTTCGGCGCGGCGACCCCGGAATGCCGGTAGCGTTTAGTGCCGTGCCGGACTCCCATCTCCCACCAGTGGACACACTGCTCAGCATCGCGGTCGACGCTCTCGGCGGGAGCGAACGGCAGGGCCAGGTCACCATGGTCCGCGCCGTCCAGAAGGCCATCGACGACGACGAGCACCTGGCCGTCCAGGCGGGCACCGGCACCGGCAAGTCCCTGGCCTACCTCGTGCCCTCCATCCGGCACGCCATGGACAGCGACTCCCCCGTCGTCATCTCCACCGCCACCATCGCGCTGCAGCGCCAGCTCGTCGACCGCGACCTGCCGCGCCTGTCCGCCGCGCTCGGCAAGGAGCTGCCGCACGAGCCGACGTTCGCCATCCTCAAGGGCCGCCGCAACTACCTGTGCCGCTACAAGGCCACGGCGGGCTGGCCCGAGGAGGACGAGCAGCACCAGCTCTTCGACCCGCGCGAGGTCAGCGCCACCGGCCGCATGGTGCAGCGCATCCAGGAGTGGGCCGAGGAGACCGAGACCGGCGACCGCGACGAGCTGGTGCCCGGCGTCAGCGAGCAGGCCTGGCGCCAGTTCTCCGTCAGCGCCCAGGAGTGCCTGGGCGCCACCCGCTGCCCCTCAGGCGCCGAGTGCTTCGCCGAGATGGCCAGGGCCCGCGCGGGCGAGGTCGACGTCGTCGTCACCAACCACGCGCTGCTCGCCATCGACGCCATGGGCGACCTGCCCGTCCTGCCCGAGCACGACGTGGTCGTCGTGGACGAGGCGCACGAGCTGGTCGACCGCGTCACGTCCGTCGTCACCGGCGAGCTGTCCGACACCTCCGTCATGCTGGCCGTGCGCCGCGTCGGCCGCCTCATCGACCAGCCCGTCGCCGACCAGCTCATGGAGGCCGGCGAAGACCTGAAGGCGCTGCTGGCCGCCGCCCCGCCCGGCCGCATCGACGACATGCCGCAGGTGCTCGGCCTCACCCTCCAGCTCATCCGCGACACCGCCTGGCGCTGCATCACCGCCATGGGGCCGCGCAACGCCGACAAGGACGACCCCGACAAGGCGGGCCAGCGCAAGGCCGCGTTCACCGCGCTCGACGAGGTGCACGACACGGCGGTGCGCATGCTCGACGCCTACGGGCACGCCTCCGAGTCCGACCGGGCCGAGGTGGTCTGGCTCGACTCCGGCACCGACCGCCGCCCGCCCTCGCTCCGCGTCGCCCCCCTCACCGTGGCCGGCATGCTGCGCGACAAGCTGTTCGGCGAGCGCACCGTCGTCCTCACCTCCGCCACCCTGGCGCTCGGCGGCACCTTCGACGCGCTCGCCGCCCAGTGGGGCCTGGCCGACGGCAAGTGGCAGGGCATCGACGTCGGCTCCCCGTTCGACCACCCCCGCGCCGGCATCCTCTACGTCGCCAAGCACCTGCCCCAGCCGGGCCGCGACGGCCTGCCCCAGCAGTACCTCGACGAGATCACCGAGCTGATCGAGGCCGCCGGGGGCCGCACGCTCGGCCTGTTCTCCTCCATGCGCGCCGCCAAGGCCGCCACCGAGGCCCTGCGCGACCGCCTCGACGTGCCGCTCCTGTGCCAGGGCGACGACTCCACGATGCTCCTGGTCAAGCAGTTCGCCGAGGACGAGCCCACCTGCCTGTTCGGCACCCTGTCGCTCTGGCAGGGCGTCGACGTCCCAGGCCCCTCGCTCCGCCTCGTCATCATCGACCGCGTCCCCTTCCCCCGCCCCGACGACCCCCTCACCTCGGCCCGCCAGCGCCACGTGGCGGCCAGGGGCGGCAACGGCTTCATGGCGGTGGCGGCCAACCACGCCGCCCTCCTCCTCGCCCAGGGCGCCGGCCGCCTCCTGCGCTCCCAGGACGACAAGGGCGTCATCGCCGTCCTCGACCCTCGCCTCGCCACGGCCCGCTACAGCGGCTTCCTGCTGAACTCCCTGCCGCCGTTCTGGCGCACCACGGACCCGGCCATCCCCCGCGCGGCCCTCAAGCGCCTGGCCACCGAGGCGCCCTGACCGGCCGGACCGCACGACACCCGCCACCTCCGCACGACGCCCGCGCCTCCGCACGACGCCCGCGCCTCCGCACCACGCTCTCCACGCGGCCCGCCCGCCGCCCGCCACCTCCGCACGCCGCCCGCACCTCCGCACCTCCGCACCTCCGCACCACGCTTCCCACGCGGCCCGCAGCCAGGCGCCCGCCGCGCGGCTCCGAGCCGGTCGTGTGGCGACGCCAGGCCCCGGGCCGCTCTGCGCGGGGCAGTCAGGCGGCGGCCTTCGGGCACACGGCACCGGGCGCGGGCAGGCGCAGGCTGGTCAGGTATCGGTTCACGTGGGCGATGACGCAGGAGTTGCCCGCGTTGTAGAGCCCGTGCCCATGATCCAGGTACTGGATCGCCCCCGAACCAGGCACCCGCCGCACCAGGTCAGCCGACGCGTCGAAGTCCGTCAGCGAGCCCACCCCCAGGTAGGGCGGCAGCTCACCGGCGGGCAGCGGCCCGGGCGGGTTGGTGACGGGCGAAGGCCAGCCCACGCAGGCCAGCGGATGCCACAACTCGATCCCGGCCAGGTTGGGCAGCAGCCGCTCCCCCTCACGCCGCTGCTCCACGTACGCCTCGTAGCTCTCGAAGCCCAGCCCGTCCAGGCAGTGCGTCATGTTCATCCCCGTGAACGAGGGAACCTTCACGCTCTTCGTGCTCCGCCGGACATAGTCGGCGAACCCGGACGCGTCCCCTGCGGCGGCCCGCTCGATCGCCTCGGCCAGCTCCACCCAGCGGGGATGCTCGGGCGCGGGTCCGGGCGAGATGACGCTGGGCGCGGCGGCCTCCTTGATGTCGAACCCGCTGTAGGCGGCCCGCTCGCCCTTGACGGGCACCGGCACCCGGTCGGCCCGAGCCACCAGCGCCCGCCAGACCTCACCGACGTCCCGGCCGTGCAGGGCGCACGCGGCGGCCTTCGCGCACCAGGCGGCGAACCGGGCGAAGGCGGCCTCGTGGGGCAGCCTGCTCTGCGCGCGGGGCTGGTACGGGTTGGCCGTGCCGTCGAACGCCATCGCCCGCACCCGCCCCGGGAACAGCCGGGAGTAGGCGAGCGCGGGCATGCCGCCGTAGGAGTTGGCGATGAAGCTCAGCCTGTCCTCGCCCAGCGCGGCCCGGATGGCCTCCATGTCGCGCGCCACCGAGGCCGAGTCCATGTGGTCGAAGAACTCGGGGTCGGCGGCGCGGCAGCGCTCGGCCGCCGCCCTGTTGCTCCTGCCGAGCTCGGCGTACTCGGCGGGCGTGTCGGGCCAGGTGATCCAGGGGCCCGAGGTGAGGCATTCGTACGACAGCACGCCCTTGTCGATGGTGTTGCGTGGTTCGACGCTGACCACGTCGAACCGGTCGCGCAGCTCGGCGAAGCCGGCGGCGTTCTCGCTCAGCGAGGAGACGCCCGAGGCGCCGGGGCCGCCGGGCACCGCGAACACCGTGCCCATCCGCCGCTGGACGCCGGTCGCGGGCAGCAGCCCGACGGTGAGTTCGATCTTCCGCCCGGACGGCTCGGCCCAGTTCAGGGGGACGGTGATGGAGGCGCAGCGCATCTCCCGGAGCAGCTCCTGGTCCGCGCACCGCGCCCAGGCCAGGATCGCCCGGCTCGATCCCGGCAGGACGGTCGCGGCGGGCACCGCCGAGACCAGCACGGTCGCGACCACGCCGACCGCCAGCGCCTTGATCCGGCGTCCCCTCCGCGCGATCACCGTGGCCCCGGCCGTGAGGGCGGCGATCACGTACCCGACGAGCAGCCCCGCCGCCGCGGCCGAGGACAGACTCCCACCGCCGGCCCCCGCGATCTGGAGCGGCAAGTTCTCGATCATGAACGAGCCCGCCTGCGCGCGCAGCGGCATGGGCAGCGTCCTGGCCACCACCGGCAGCACCACGATGATCACGGCCAGCACGACCAGCGCGCCTGGCGTGGAGCGGACGGCGGCCCCGACGCCGAGCCCGATCAGCGCGACCGCGGCCATCGACAGCCCGGTGACGATCACCGAGGCGAGCACGCCCGGATGCGACAGCGGCGTGCCCAGCGGCACCCCTTCCCGCAGCAGTTGCCCGGCCCGGTCGCCGAGCACCGCCATGGAGGCCGCGTGCATGGCGAACGCCAGCGCCTGACCCGCCACCAGCGTGACGGCGGCCAGGCCCGGCACCTTGGCCAGCAGCAGCACCTGCCGGCGCGGCACGGCCGCCAGGCTCGACTGGATCATGCCGGTGCCGTACTCCGAGGTGATCGCCAGCGCTCCCAGCAGGGCGAAGACGACGTAGGCGACCGCGATGCCGTTGCCGAGGCCGTCCCCGTTGGCGGGAAAGGCCATCCGCTCGTCCACGGTCTGGTTGTCGAAGCCACGTCCGATCATGAACGCGATCCCGGCGCAGGCGGCCACGGCTGCCACCGAGCAGGCCAGCAGGTACAGGTTCGAGCGCAGTGAGCGGAGCTTCAGCCACTCCGCGGCGATCGCGTCGATCATCGCACGGCCTCCCGAGGGGCGGTCCTGTAGTCGGTGCTGTCGCCGGTGAGCCGCATGAACGCCTCCTCCAGCGACGCGCCGCGCGGCGTCAGCTCCGCCAGCGCGACCCCGGCGGACAGCGCCAGCGCGCCGATCTCGGACGCCGTCAGGTCGCGGACGGACAGCGCGCCGATCTCGGACGCCGCCAGGTCCCGGACGGGCAGGGCGCCGATGTCGGACGCCGCCAGGTCCCGGACGGACAGGGCGGCGTCGTCCCCGGCCACCACCGTCGCTCCGTGCGCGCGCAGGACGTCAGCGAGCCGCTCCGGGGACGGCGTGCGGACGAGCACGTCGCCCTGGAAGTGCCCGGCCAGGGATTCCGTACTGGTGTCGGCGACCAGCCGGCCGCGCCCGATGACGATGACGTGCTCGGCGGTGAGCGCCAATTCGTTCATCAGGTGGCTGGACAGCAACACGGTGCGGCCCTCGCCGGCGAGCGAGCGCAGCAGGCCGCGCAGCCAGCGGATGCCCTCCGGGTCCAGCCCGTTCAGCGGCTCGTCCAGCATCAGCGCCGCCGGGTCGCCGAGCAGCGCCGCCGCGATGCCCAGCCGCTGCTTCATCCCCAGCGAGAACGTGCCGATCCGCCGGTCCGCGACGCCGGCCAGGCCGGACTGCTCCAGCACCGCGGCCACCCGGCCCGCGCCGATGCCGTTGCTGCGGGCCAGCCAGGCGAGGTGGGCGCGGGCGGTCCGGCCGCCGTGCACGGCCCCGGCGTCGAGCAGCGCCCCCAGGGTGCGGATCGGACGGCGCAACGACGCGTACGCGCGGCCGTCCACCAGCGCCTCGCCCCTGTCAGGGACCTCCAGCCCGAGCACGGCCCGCATGGTCGTGGACTTTCCCGCGCCGTTCGGGCCCAGGAACCCGGTCACCACGCCCGGTCTCACGGTGAAGGTCAGGTCGTCCACGGCGACCGTGCGGCCGTACCGCAGGGTCAGGTCCCGCACTTCGATCACGGCTCTCCCTCGTTCTCGTCCGCCCGGCCGGGGACGGCGCTCGGCGCGTCCTTCAGCCTCGCGGAGCGGGGGCGTGTACGCCATGGGCCCTGGACCACCCTCGCCGGTGGAGAATCCCCACCCTCCGGGGTAGACCCAGCCCTACTCCCCGGCGGCTCACGCACAGGGCAGACTGCTGCCGCGATCCGGACACGGCCCGCGCTGACCCGCATGGGCGGGGGTGGCCGCCGTGCTCGCGGACACGCTCGCGCTCGCCCTGAACGCCGTCACCGGCCTGGCGTCGCCGGCACTGCTCGTCCCCGTCATGCTGCTGTCGGCGCGCGACGGGGCGCGGTCCGGCGGCCCTGCCCCGTTGGTGGTGTCATGGGCGCTTCTGGCCGGCCGACCGGCGATGACGGCATGCGGGCGCGGGGGCCGCCCCGGCGATCAGACCGGCAAGCTCACATCCACGGCGCGAGATCGGGCCGCTTGGGAGACAGACCGTCCCCCGAGGACACTCCGCGCAGCCGCCGCGACACCCACGGCACCAGATGCTCCCGCAACCACTGGGCGTCCTCCCGCCGCCGGGCCCGCGGATCGACCTCCCGCTCCGGCCACTCCTTGCGCCAGTCGTCGAACGGCACCCCCAGCACGTCGAGCACCCGGGCCGCCACCAGCCGGTGCCCGTCCTCGTTCATGTGCAGCCGATCGGGGCTCCACGCCCGCCAGTCGCGCAGCCCCTGCATGGACCACTGGTCGACGAGCCGGCACCCGTACAGGTCGGCGATGGACCGCAGGTGCAGGTAGAAGACGGCGAAGCGCCCGCGCAGCCGCCGCATCAGCGGCGTGTCACGCGGATCGACCCCCGTGAACAGCACCACCTCCGCCCCGCAGCCCCGCAGGTCGCGCACGGCCAGGGCGAGCTTCTTGGCCATGACGTCCGGGTCGCTGCCGGGCCGCAGCAGGTCGTTGCCGCCGGCGCAGAAGCTGACCAGGTCGGGCGCCATGTCGACGGCCAGCGGCACCTGCTCGGCCACGATCTGGTCGAGCAGCTTGCCGCGTACGGCGAGGTTGGCGTAGCGGAAGCCGGGTTCGTCGGCGGCGAGCCGCTCGGCCACCCGGTCGGCCCAGCCACAGTAGTGCCCGTCCGGCCCGGGATCGTTCAGCCCTTCCGTGAAGCTGTCGCCGAGGGCGACGAAGGACTTGTAGTGCCTCATGAGGTGGTGTTCATCTCCGAGATAGCGTGCAGCGCAAGGACGTACGACTGTAGTCCGAACCCCGCGATGGTGCCTGTCGCCACCCCGGCCACGACGGAGGTATGGCGAAACTCTTCCCTGGCCGCGGGGTTGGAGATGTGCACCTCGATGAGCGGCGCGGTGCGCTGGGCGATGGCGTCGCGCAGGGCGTAGGAGTAGTGGGTGAAGGCGGCCGGGTTGAGCACGACCGGGATCCGCCCGTCGCACGCCTCGTGGATCCAGCCGATCAGCTCGGCCTCGGAGTCGGTCTGGCGCACCTCGACGTCGTGGCCGAGCTTGCCGCCGGTCTCGCGGCAGAGGTTGACGAGGTCCTCGTACGTGTCGGCGCCGTAGATGGACGGCTCACGCTTGCCGAGACGGCCCAGGTTGGGCCCGTTGAGCACGAGGATCATGCGGAGATCTCCTTGTAGGCGGCTTCGAGCAGCTCTTCCGCGGGGCCTTCGAGGCGGCCCGGCCTGGCCAGGTCGTCGAGCACGACGAAGCGCTGCTTGGCGCCGCGGTTCTTCTTGTCCAGGCGCATGTGGTCGCGCAGCCTCGGCCAGGCGTCGGCGGCGTACGTGATGGGCAGGCCGACGCTGGTGAGGATGGCGCGGGTGCGGGCCACCAGGTCGGCGCGGCCGGAGAGCCTGGACAGCTCGGCGGCGTAGACCATGCCGATGGCGACGGCCTCGCCGTGGCGGATGCCGTAGTGGCGGTCGCGTTCGATGGCGTGGGCGAGCGTGTGGCCGTAGTTGAGGATCTCGCGCAGGCCCGCCTCGCGCAGGTCGGCGCCCACGACGTCGGCCTTGACCTGGATCTTGCGCTCGATCAGCTCGCGCGTGTGGGGGCCGTCGGGGCGGGTGGCCGCCTCCGGGTCCTCCTCGATGAGCCGCAGGATCTCCGGGTCGGCGATGAAGCCGCCCTTGATGATCTCGGCCAGGCCCGCGACGTAGTCGTCCTTCGGCATGCCGGCCAGCGTGGACAGCTCGCACAGCACGCCCACGGGCGGCAGGAAGGTGCCGACGAGGTTCTTGCCCTCGGGCGTGTCGATGCCGTTCTTGCCGCCGACCGCCGCGTCGACCATGGCCAGCAGCGTCGTGGGCACAAGCACGACCTGCACGCCGCGCAGCCACGTGGCCGCCACGAAACCCGCCAGGTCGGTCGTCGCGCCGCCGCCCACGCCGACCACGGCGTCGGAGCGGGTGACGCCGTGCCTGCCCAGCTCGGACCAGAGCCGCGCGGCCACCTCGACGGTCTTGGCCGCCTCGCCGTCGGGCACGGGCAGCTCGACGACCTGGTAGCCGGCCTCGGACAGCGCCGCGCCGACCGGCCGGGTGATCTCGGGCAGCGTCTCGGGGCCGATCACCGCCACGGTGCGGACGCCGGGCTTGAGCAGCGTGGTCAGCTCGGCCAGCACGCCGGTGCCGACGACCACGTCGTACGGGCTGTCGCCGCGCACGTGAATCCTCGTCGCGGCCGTCATGCCAGGCACCCCTTCACGATCGCGGTCGCCTTGGTCATGCGGGCAGCCCCTTGACGATCTCGTCGGCGAGCTCCTCCGGCTCGCGCTTGTCGGTCACCACGGTGACCACGGCCAGCCGCTCGTAGACGGGCCTGCGCTCCTCCATGAGCTTCTTGAGCTGGCTGCGCGGGTTGAGCACCAGCAGCGGCCTGGCCGAGGCCAGCCCGACCCGCTGCACCGCGTCCGCCAGGCCCACCTGCAGGTAGACGACGTGGTGACCGGCGAGCAGCGCCTGCGTCTCCTCGTGCAGCACCGCTCCGCCGCCCAGGGACAGGACGCCGTCGTGCTCGGCCAGCGCGCGGCGCACGGCCTCGTGCTCCAGCTCGCGGAAGCGGGTCTCGCCGTCCTCGACGAAGATGTCGGAGACGGGCTTGCCCGCCACGGCCTCGACGTCGGCGTCGGTGTCGCGGAAGCCGAGGCCGAGCCGCTCGGAGAGCAGCCGCCCGAGCGTGCTCTTGCCGGACCCGGGCGGGCCGATCAGCACAACGCGTGTCATTTGATCACCATGGAAGAGAGGTAGCCGGACAGGTTGCGGGCGACTTCCTCCACGGAGTCGCCGCCGAACTTCTCGATCGCCGCGTCGGCCAGCACCAGCGCGACCATCGCCTCGGCCACGATGCCCGCCGCCGGGACGGCGCACACGTCGGAGCGCTCGTGGTGGGCCTTGGCGGCCTCGCCCGTCTTGACGTCGATCGTGGCCAGCGCCCTGGGGACGGTGGAGATCGGCTTCATGGCGGCGCTGACCCGCAGGATCTCGCCGTTCGTCATGCCGCCCTCGACGCCGCCCGCGCGGTTGGTGATGCGGCGCACGCCGTCGGCGGTGGTGTACTCGATCTCGTCGTGGGCGCGGGAGCCCGGCCTGCGCGCGGTCTCGAAGCCGTCGCCGACCGCGACACCCTTGATGGCCTGGATGCCCATGAGCGCGGCGGCCAGCCGGGAGTCGAGCCTGCGGTCCCAGTGCGTGTAGCTGCCCAGGCCCGGCGGCAGGCCGTAGGCGAGGACCTCGACGACGCCGCCGAGCGTGTCGCCGTCCTTGTGGGCCTTGTCGATCACGGCGACCATCGCGGCGCTGCCCTCGGCGTCGGAGCAGCGCACCGGGTCCTCGTCGATCCTGGCCAGGTCGCCGGGGCCGGGCAGCGTCTGCGACGGGGTGCGGGCGCCGCCGATCTCGGTCACGTGGCTGACGATGTCGACGCCGAGCGCCTGCTTCAGGAAGCGCCTGGCGACCTCGCCCAGCGCCACCCGCGCGGCCGTCTCCCTGGCGCTGGCCCTGTCGAGCACGTTGCGGGCGTCGTCGAAGCCGTACTTCTGCATGCCCGCCAGGTCGGCGTGGCCGGGACGGGGACGCGACCTGGGCGCGTTGCGCGCCATCCCCTCCAGCTCGGCCGGATCGACCGGGTCGGCCGACATGACCTTCTCCCACTTCGGCCACTCGGTGTTGCCCACGCGGATCGCGACCGGGCTGCCCATCGTGCGCCCGTGCCGGACGCCGCCGACGATCGTCACCTCGTCCTGCTCGAACTTCATCCGCGCGCCGCGCCCGTATCCGAGCCTGCGGCGGCGCAGGGCCTCGTCGATCGCGGCCGTGGTCACCTCTACCCCGGCCGGCAGGCCTTCCAGGACGGCGACGAGTTCGGGCCCGTGGGACTCTCCGGCGGTCAACCAGCGCAACATGCGTACAAGTCTTCCATGTACGGCCTAGTGAGATGTCCCTCGGTCACGATGCGAGACAGAGTGTCGGCAGCGTGCCGAGCAGCATGAAGGTGCCGAAAGGGAACTGGGTGTGCCTGGTGCCGCGGCCCGTCGCCAGCAGGGACAGCGCGTACAGCGCGCCGAGCAACTGCCCGCAGAACGCCGCCGCCAGCAGCGCCTGCCAGCTCATCGCCGCCGCCGCCATCCCGATCAGCCCGGCGATCTTGACGTCGCCGAACCCCATCGCCTCCGGCCTGACGAACCACAGCAGCCCGTACACCGCCGTCAGCACCACGCCGCCGGCCAGCGCCCTGGGCAGCTCTCCCGTCGGCAGCAGCGCCAGCATCATGATCGGGTACGCGGGGAGCGTGATCGCGTCGGGCAGCGTGCTGGTGCGCCAGTCGATGACGGCCAGGGCCACGGCGATCACGGCGAAGCACACGTACGGCGTGCCCGCCCGCCAGGCGACCAGTGCGGCCACGGCGGCACTCACCAGCTCCACGGCCGGCCAGCGGCGGGGGGTTGCGGCGGCGTAGCCGTCGTAGGAGGCGGCCAGCGAGCGGATGCGGTCTCCGCAGAACAGGCCGGCCAGCGCCATGAGTGCGACCACCCGGCCGACGCTAGCCGCACCCGGCCACGTGCCTCGCCCGGCCATACGAATCCGGTATGGCAGCGGCGCAGCACCGCCGTTCCGAACCTGACGCGGCACAGCGCGTCCGCATCGGAGACCGGAAGCGGCTCAGCGTCGCCGTGAGAACCAGCGGCGCTTACGCGGCGGCGCGGCCTCCTCCACTCTGGCCACCGTCACCCCGTCCAGCTCGTTCACCGTCCCTGACTCCACCGCCGCCAGCGCGGCCAGCACCTCGCCCTCGATGACGAACTGCACCGGCCCCGCCACGTCCACCACGACCGCCGCCGCCCGCTCCTGCACGGCGGCCCGGCAGACCTGCAGCGTCGTGGCCTGGATCGGCCGCGCGTCCGGCCGCCACCGGGTCAGCGCCGACGTGCCGGTGAACGCTAGCACCGCCTCCCGGCCGTCCTGCCCGACGAGCTTGGGCAGCGCCATCTCGCTCTCCTTCTCCTGCCGCAGCCCGTGCTCCCCCACCTCGGACTCGGTCAGCAGCGCCACCACGGGCACCAGCAGCCGGGCGCCGCCCAGCGCGTTCAGCACCTCGGCGGGACCGGCCGTGCCCGCCTCGTAGGCGGCCAGCGCGGCGGCGACGGCGGGGGCGGCGCTGCCGTCGTCGTTCGGGTCAAGGGGTTGCGGGATGCTCGGCACAGCGTCCGAGACTACCCGCGCCCGTCACCGCCCCCGAGCCTGGCCCGGATCGCGCGAACCGCCGCGACCAGTACGGGCGGCACGGTGATCGCGATCACCACGGCGTCGGCGACCCGCTCGGCCGCCGCGTCCAGCACCAGCCAGGCGAGCAGCGGCGTGAGCAGGGCCCATGTCCGCAGGTCCGACCGCACGACCCAGCGCAGGCACCGCACCACCGCACCCACCACTCCACCACCACGCCGGAGGGCATCCCGCCGACGCAGGGTCAGCGCCATCCGCGGCATCCCGGCCATCAGCCAGCACACGAATCTCAGCCGAGCCCTTCCGCCGGGCAGCGCGAGCAACTCCCCCAGCCATTCCTCCAGCCACCTGCCCCGAACGCCTGCCGGAAGCATGATCGCGCCTGCGGTGATGACGCCGAAGCAGGCCTGGGCGCCACCGAGCCCGGACAGGTTCGCCATGGCCAGCCGCCGCAACTCCTCCTCGACCTCCGTCAGCCCGAGCCTTCGCGCGACGGGTGCGACGACGTCCAGGTTCTCCTGCGACTTCACCCGTTGCCTGCTCTCGGGCAGACCGCTGATCGTGCGCTGGTTGTGCAGCCGGTCGGCGAGCTTGAGCGTGAGCACGCGCTCGTCCGTCGAGACAGCCCAATCGGGCGGTCGGCGCTCGGCGTCGTCAAGCATCCGCATGCCATGCAGCAGGTCCGTGATCCGCTCGCCGAACGCCTCAGCGTCCGTGGGCACCTCGTGCAGCAGCGCCGCGCACAACATCTCGTGATCCAGGTCCAGCTCGGCCACGATCACGGCGACGGCGACCGGATGGGTGATGAAGGGGCTCCCGTCCCGGCGGAACTGCCCGCTGTGCCAGCGGTCGGCCACCTCGTACGCGCGCCGCACCACCCCCAGTTGCTCACCGGTCAGCGACCCACCGGCGACCTTCAGCAAAGGCTGCAGATGCCCGCTCACGGCAAGCCCACCACCCACCCCGGCACCCGCTGCCTACGCGCCCGGTAAGCCTCCGCGACCGCCTCCCGCGCCTGCTGCGCCCCATCCGTGGTGACCCGGTAGTAACGACGCCGGGGACGCCCCTCCGCCACGTGGGCCTCCGGGTCCTCCCACCGGCTCTCCACCCACCCGGCCTGCTCCAGCCGGGCCAGAATCGGATACAACGTCCCACTGGGCAGCCCCGCGACCTCGCACAACTCCAGCCCGTAACGCTCGCGCGGGGGATCGTCCAGGAAGGCCCGCAGGACCGCCTGCGTCGGCATGGTCATCCGTAAACCGGCCCGCATGTCTCGAACTCTACATAGGTAGATGTACGCGCACCGTCGCCGAACAGCCCGAGTTGTATGACTCCCGATGCAGGTAGATCAGCCCAGGTCGGCGATCGCCGCCACCGGCCCGCCGCCCGACGGCCCCTGGTGCACGGCCGCCACCGACACGAACACCGCCGGATCCCCGGTGACCGAAGCGGCCACCCCGCCCACGGCCGCCTTGATCTGCCGGTGCCAGTGCACGTCCGAGTCGTCCAGCATGATGTTGCGCCGCCCGCGCACCCGCCCCGACGGGTCGGCCTCGCACTTCATGAACACGTTCACCAGCCTCCCCCCGAGGTCGGACGGGTGGGGCCGGTCGGGCAGGGAGAGGCCGGAGTCGCGGATGGCCTGCCAGATGCCGTCGGCGTCCAGCGCGTCCTTCATGACGCTGTGCCCGATGCGGTAGCGCCCGCCGATCCCCCGCACGTTCCCGACCAGCACGATCTGCGCGCGGTCCAGCTCCACCCCCGACGAGCAGGAGGCGACGGACGAGTACAGCGACAGGTCCTTGTGGATCTGGCCGGCGGCCGGCATCTCGATCTCGCCGAGCGCGACGGCGATGCCGAGGGCGGTGGTCGAGTTGGACAGGTCCATGGAGGGGCCGGTCTCCTCGATGGCGGTGTCCTGGCCGCGGCTCTTGGCGTCGGTGATGGTGGCCAGGGTGAGCAGCGGCGTCTTGGTCTGGACGTAGTGGACGTCGCGCGGGTCGTCGATGCCGGCGATCTTCATGGCCTCCCGTACGCCGGCGGCGACCTTCTCCACCATGGCGGGGCGGCCGATGTCCTCGGGCAGGATGACCTCGCTCATCGCGACGCCGACGGACAGCCTGGGCTCCTCGGAGGCGGGGGCGTCGGCCGTGGTGGCGAAGACGGTGGCGTGCGGGCTGAGGATGCCGTCCGTGCCGCCCGACCAGACCAGCGGGACGCTCTCCGGCGACGGATGCCCGTGAGTGGCCAGGACCTCGCGGAAGGCGCGGTCGGCGAGGATGCGGGTGTAGTCGTTGACGCCGCCGTTGCCCTCGGTCTTGCCGATGACCGCCAGCACCCGGTCCGCCTCGATCACGCCGTCGGCGATGAGCCTGGCCAGGCCGGAGGCGTCGGTGACGCTCTCGATCGGCACCTTGCGCACTTCGATCGGGTCCGGCATGCGTTGCCCTTTCTGCTGGCGGCGGGTCCCCACGCTACCGAGCCGGCCGGCGGGGTTCATGGTCAATGTGTGCCCATGAAGACCGGCGGTGATGTCAAGGTGCGCTGACGTCGTAGGGTCGGGCTGTGATTCGCGACGCGCACGTCAACGGGCTCAGACTCGTCTACCGTGAGGAGGGCGACCCCTCCTCTCCGCCGCTGATGCTGATCCACGGCCGTACCGCCGACCACAACGACTGGAACGGCATCACCCAGCACTTCGCCGCCCGTCACCACGTGTTCGTGCCCGACCTGCGCGGCCACGGGGCCAGCGACCACCCGGGCGAGTACCCGCTGCCCGGCATGGCGGCGGACGTGGTGGCGCTGCTCGACCACCTGGGCGTCGGGCGGGTCACGCTCATCGGGCACTCGCTCGGCGGCGTGGTCGCCGCTCTCGTGGCGGCCGGGCATCCGGGACGGATCGAGCGGCTCGTGCTGGAGGACCCGCCGCCCGCGTACCCGCTGACGGGGCGTTCTCCGATCGTGGAGGACGACTCGACCGGGTTCGACTGGCGGATGGTGCACCAGACCGAGCGGCAGATGCTCGAACCCACGTGGGGCGAGGGGCTCAAGGAGATCACGGCGCCCACGCTGGTGCTGTCGGGGACGCTCAGCCCGTTCGAGCCGGACGTGGCGGCGCGGATCCCGGCGGCGGAGCTGGTCAGGATCGAGGCCGGGCACCTGGTCCACATGGACGCCCGCAAGGAGTTCCTGCGCGCGGTGGACGCCTTCCTCGGCCATCCTCCCCAGGTCTGAGGCTGAGCAGGACGCGGCGCTCGATTGCACCGTTCTCATCGGCCTGTAACCGCCGTGTCACGTTCCCAGGCCAGGGTAGGTGCGTGGTTGACATGCACCTGCACCAGCGCCTGAGCAGGCTCCGGCTGATGGCGCCCTCGATCGGTCAGTGCGCGGCGGGCGCCGCGCTGGCGTGGCTGGTGGCCAAGGAGGTGCTGGGTCATCCCAGCCCGTTCTTCGCGCCGATCGCGGTGGTGGTGTGCATCGGCGTGGGCCTCGGGCAGCGGTTGCGGCGGGTGGGCGAGCTGGTCGTCGGGGTCAGCCTGGGCGTCGGCGTGGGCGACCTGCTGGTGTCGTGGATCGGCTCGGGCGCCTGGCAGATCGCGCTGGTGGTGGCCCTCGCCATGACGGTGGCGGTGCTGCTCGACAGCGGCTCGCTGATCGTGCTGCAGGCGGGCTCGTCGGCGGTGCTGGTCGCCACGCTGCTGCCGCCGTCCGGTCTGGGCGGGCTCAACCGCATGCTGGACGCCCTGGTCGGCGGCCTCATGGGGCTGCTGGCCGTGGCGTTGCTGCCCGCCAGCCCGTCGGCGCTGGCCGCGCGGCACGCGACCGGCATGTTCGGCGCGCTGGCCGACGCGTTGCGCCGGATCGCCGAGGCGATCGAGCGGTCCGACTCGGCGCTGGCCGGTGAGGCGCTGGAGGCGGCGCGGGGCACGCAGACGAGCGTGGAGGAGTTCAAGCAGGCGCTGCAGACCAGCCACGAGATCGCCACCATCTCGCCGCTGCACCGCCACCGCCGCCCCAGGCTGGAGGGCTACCGGACGGCGGCCGTGCCGCTCGACCACGCGCTGCGCAACGCCAGGGTGCTGGCCAGGCGGGCGATCGTGGCGCTCGACGGCTCCAGCCCGCTGCCGCCCTGGCTGCCAGGGGCGCTGCGCGAGCTGGCCGACGCGACCGTGCTGCTGCGCGACGAGCTGGCCGGGGGCCGCTCCCCGGAGAGGGCGGGCCTGGCGATCCTGTCCGTGGCGTCGCGGCAGGGGGCCGAGCGGTGGGGTTTCTCGGCGGACGTGATGATCGCCCAGCTCCGGTCGATCATCGTGGACCTGCTCCAGGCGACGGGCACCGAACGCGAGGAGGCCGTCGCCGCGCTCCCGCCTCTGGACGTCCGTCCGGAGCCACCGCCCACACCTGACGAAAAGGACTTAGCTGGGGCAAACGTGACCTTACTGTCATAAAGATCCGCCATGGTGGAAGGGTGCTAAACAGGCTCAGCGATCTCGTCAAGGAACGGCTGGGCACGTTCGGCCTCACAGCGCCGTCGATCGCGCAGTGCGCGGTGGGCTCCGCCCTGGCCTGGACCGCCGCCATCGAGTTGCTCGGCCACCCCCGCCCGTTCTTCGCCCCCATCTCCGTGCTGATCTGCGTGGGCGTCGGCCTCGGGCAGCGGCTGCGGCGGGTCGTCGAGCTGGTCGTCGGGGTCAGCCTCGGCGTCGGCGTCGGCGACCTGCTGGTCTCGTGGATCGGCTCCGGCGCCTGGCAGCTCGCGCTCGTCGTCGCCCTCGCCATGACGGTCGCCGTGCTGCTCAACAGCGGAGCCCTGTTCGTCGCCCAGGCCGGCTCCTCAGCCGTGCTGGTCACCACCCTGGTGCCCGGCGACGGCGCCGGCGGCCTCGACCGCATGGCCGACGCGCTCACCGGCGGCGTCATCGGCATCGCGGCCGTCGCCCTGCTGCCCGCCAGCCCGTACGCCATCGCGGCCAAACACCTGTCGGGGGTGCTCGACGCGCTGTCCACGGTGCTCGAACGGGCGGCGGAGGCCATCGAGAAACGCGACGCCGACCTGGCCGCCGAAGCGCTGGAGGAGGCGCGCACGACGCAGACGGCGGTGGAGGAGTTCGAGGCCGCGCTGGAGACCAGCAAGGAGATCACGATGATCTCGCCGCTGCACTGGCACCGGCGGGCCCGCCTGGCCCGCTACGAGACCGCCGCCGTGCCCGTGGACCTGGCGCTGCGCAACGCCCGCGTCCTCAGCAGGCGCACCCTGGCCTCCCTCGGCGAGGCCAGCCCGCCGCCCGCCGCGCTGGCGGAGGCGATGCGCGAGGTGTCGGAGGCGGCGCTGCTCCTGCAACTGGAGCTGGGCGCCGGGCGTGAGCCTGCCCTGGCCCGGCAGGCGCTGCTGGCGGTGGCGGCCCGGGAGCGGCCGGCGCGGCTGGGGTTCTCCGCGCATGTGATCATCGCGCAGTTGCGGTCCGTGGTGGTGGATCTGCTGCAGGCTACGGGGATGGAGCACGAGGAGGCCACGGCGGCGTTGACGCCGCTGGATGAGACGGGCCCGGGCAAGGGGACGGGCACTCGGGGTGGGGGCGGCTCAGGCGAACAGGCCGGCTCGGGCGGACAGGCCGACCCAGGCGAACAGGCCAGCCCGAACGGACAGGCCGACCCGAACGGACAGGCCAGCCCGAGGGAACAGGCCGATGCTAGCGACGAGACGACGCGGCGAGGGTGACGGGCCTGCGCGGGCTCAGGTGAAGGTGCGCAGGACGGCGGCGATCTCGTCCACCTCGGTGAGCTTGCCCGAGGCGACGGCGATGACGAGCTCGTAGGCCGAGTCGTCGTCAGTGTCGAGCTCGAGGCCGTTGTACCGCAGGAAGACGTCCGTCACGAGCCACGACAGGCGTTTGTTGCCGTCGATGAGCGGGTGATTGGTCGCCAGCGATTGCAGCAGCGCGGCGGCCTTGGTGATGAGATCGGGGTAGGCCTCCTGCCCGAACATGGACGAGCCCGGCCGGTGCACCGCCGAATCGAGGAGGCCGAGGTCCCTGACAGCCAGGACGTCGCCGAGCTCGGCCTCCGCCAGCTCGAGAACCTGCTCGAGCGTGAGGTAGCGAGTCACTCGCCCAGCCGATCGAGCACCGTCCGCCAACGCTCCCGCGACTTGGCACCGAGGCGGCGCACCTCCTCGTCGGCACTGTGCCGCGCGAGATACTCCTCAACGGCTGTCAGCACGATCTGCTGCATGCTCCGCCCTTCAGCCTCCGCACGCTTGCGGAGGGCCTCGGTCTGCTCGTCACTCAAGCGAAGGGTCATAGCCATACCCCAAGCGTAGACACGAGGCGGTATCACCGCGATACCACCACGGAGAGTCCACTCTTCCTCACCCTCCGCTGAACGAACTTCCGGGATCCGCGTGGGTGGGTGCGTCCCCCCTAGGAACTTCTCACCACTCCCTCCACCTCCCCGACCTCGGCAGACTCGGTCCCAGACCCACCACCCGGACCGACGGAGGTTCCACATGATCGGCAAAGCGCTGCTCACCCTCGGCCTGCTCACCGCGATGACCGCCTGCGCCGACGGCGGCCGTGCCCCGAAGCAGGCGCCGGAGCGTACGGGCGCGTCCCCGCACCCGTACGTGGGCATGTGGGTGACCGCCGACGGCCGCATCAGGCAGGAGCTGCTGCCGAACGGCCGCTACGAGGAGGAGCGCGACGGACGCAAGCGCGCCTACACGGGCCGCTACACCGTCACCGGCGACCACCTCGACTACTACGACGACGCCGGGTTCACCGCCACCGGCGACGTGCGCGACGGGGTGCTCTATCACGAGCACCTCGTCCTCTACCGGAAGCGGTGACGGGATCGCACTAAAGTGCGCCGGATGGGAGATCTGTACGAGCTCACGCTGTCGCTGGATCTCAGCGCCGACCTCACCGGGGACGAGCTGGCCGAGCTGCGCTGGCACACGGGCCAGGGGCCGCGCCCGGAGCGGCTGCCGATCGGCAGCGACCACTACCTGGAGGCCTACCCGCTCGGCGACCCCGACGACCCCGCCTGTGAGTGGGACACCGCGGAGCCGGAGCCCCTCCTGGCGGGACGCGGCGCGGGGTGGCAGGTGGGGGGTGCGCTCGTGGCCGAGCTGGTCGGGCGGAAGAATCCGGACGGCTGGGCGCTGACGGCGCGCCAGGCCGTGCATCCCGACAGCTTCTACCTGGTCAGGACCCTGTTGGGCTGGCTCGGGCGGCGTTCGCTGCACGCCGGCACGGGGGGCGTCGAGTTCTTCGTCGGTTATCTGCGCTTCTGCGAGAGCGTGGAGATCGCTCCGCTCGTCCTGCTGGACGGGCGGATCCGGGTGCCGGCGGAGGTCGAGGCGCACACCCCGTACTGGGAGGGCCCTTGAACCGACGCACCGCCGGCCGTGAGCGGCGGGCCAGCCAGCCGTGAGCGGCGCGGTCAGCCAGCCGTGAGCGGCGCGGTCAGCCAGCCGTGAGCGGCGCGGTCAGCCAGCCGTGAGCGGCGCGGTCAGCCAGCCGTGAGCCGCACGGTCAGCCAGCCTTGAGCGGCGGGGTCAGGAGGACAGGCGCTTGAGCCGGGTCACCGCCTCGTCGATGACCTCGTCCTTCTTGCAGAAGGCGAACCGCACGAAGTGCCGCCCCCGCTCCGCGTGGTCGTAGAACACCTGCGTCGGGATGGCCACCACCCCCGCCAGCTCGGGCAGCCGCCGCGTCAGGTCGAGCCCGTCGGAGAAGCCCAGCGGCCGGATGTCGGTCTGCACGAAGTACGTGCCCGCGGGCCGCAGCACGGAGAAGCCCGCCGCCGACAGCCCCTCCATCAGCCGGTCGCGCTTGTCCTGGAGCCCGGCGGCGAGGGCGGCCACCCACTCCATCTCGTGCCGCAGCCCGTAGGCGACGGCGAGCTGCCACGGCGCACTGGCGGTGAAGGTGAGGAACTGCTTGACCGTCTGCACCGCCGTGATCAGCGAGGCAGGCGCGCACACCCAGCCGGTCTTCCACCCGGTGACCGAGAACGTCTTGCCCGCGGACGAGATCATGAGCGTGCGTTCGCGCATGCCGGGCAGCGTGGCCATCGGCACGTGCTCGATCCCGTCGAAGGTGAGGTGCTCGTACACCTCGTCGGTGATCGCGATCAGCCCGTGCTCCTGGCACAGCTCGGCGATGACGGTCAGCTCGTCGCGGGTGAAGACGGTGCCGGTGGGGTTGTGCGGCGAGTTGACCAGGATGGCGCGGGTGCGCGGGGTGACGGCGGCGCGCAGCTCGTCGGGGTCGAAGGTGAAGCGCCCCTCGACCGGTCTGAGCGTGACGGCCACGAGCCGGGCCTGGGCCAGCGCGATCGAGGCGGCGTAGGAGTCGTAGTAGGGCTCGAAGGCGATCACCTCGTCGCCCGGCTCGCACAGCGCGAGCACGCTCGCCGCGATGGCCTCGGTGGCGCCCACCGTGACCATGATCTCGCCGACCGGATCGTAGGTGAGCCCGTAGTGCGCCGCCCGGTGCTCCGACACCGCCTGCCGCAGCTCCAGCACCCCCGGCCCCGGAGGGTACTGGTTGGCGCCCGCGCCGATGGCCTGGACGGCCCGGTCGAGCATGGCGGCCGGACCGTCGGTGTCGGGGAAGCCCTGCCCGAGGTTGATCGATCCGGTCTGGACGGCGAGTGCGCTCATCTCCGCGAAAATGGTCGTGCCGAAGGCGCGCATCCTGCTGACAAGTGGTTCGGTCACGGCTCCACACTATTAGTCTCGTCCCGTGATCATTCGGGTCGTGCTCGCCCTCGCCCTGTCCGTGCCTCCCGTCATGACTTCGGCCGCGGCGCCGTCGGCCCCCTGCCCCGTCCCCGTTCCCGTCCGTACGAGCTGCGGTTTCCTGGAGGTTCCCGAGCGCAGGGACGCCCCCGAGCGGAAGATCAAGGTCGGGTACGCCGTGCACCTGTCGACGGCCGCCGACCGCAAGCCCGACCCCGTCGTGTACATGAGCGGCGGCCCTGGATCGGCGTCGATGCAGCTCACGGCGTTCCTGAGCCAGATGTTCCCGGACCGGGACGTGGTAACCGTCGAGCAGCGCGGCAGCAGGTACTCCGAGCCGCGGCTGGCCTGCCCCGAGACGGCGCAGGCGCTGCTCGGGCAGCTCAGGCAGCCGCGGGCGGACGTGGCGGACGCCGCGCGGCGCTGCCGCGAGCGGCTCGCCGAGCGGGGCGTCGACCTGCGCGGCTACAACACGAAGGAGATCGCGGCGGACGTCGTCGCGTTGCGGCGGCGGCTCGGGTACGCGTCGTGGAACCTGTTCGGCGTCAGCTACTCGACCAGGGTCATGATGGACGCGGCCGCGGCCGACCCGGAGGGCGTGCGGTCGGTGGTGCTCGACTCGTACCTGCCGGAGGGCGTCGCCTGGTACGACGACGCCGAGCGGAACCTGGGCGACACGATGGCGCTGCTGGGGGTGCGCGAGGCGTACGAGAGCATGGTGGCGCGGCTCAACCGCGCGCCCGCCGTCGTCCCGGTGCTGGATCCGCTGGCGGGGCGGGAGTTCGCGGCGCGGATGCGCGGCGACGACGTGGCCGCGATCCTGGCGGAGGCGCTGCACGAGGCGGAGGTCGCCGCCGTGGCGCCGGCGATGGTGAGGGCGCTGGCCACCGGGCACGACGAGTTGCTGCGCCCGCTGGCGGACGCGGTGGGCGAGGGGCTGACCTCGCACGAGTTCGGGCTGTACCACGCGGTGCAGTGCCAGGACGAGGTCCCGTTCAACACTTTCCAGCAAAAATCACGACTTTTCACCATAAATGCGGATAAAGCGATGTGTGAGGCGTGGCGGCTGCCGAAGAGCGCGGCTGTGAACGCCACCACCAAGGCCCCCGTCTACGTGCTCGGCGGCCAGTACGATCCCACCACGCCCCCGAGAACCTCAGGCCCGGCCGCCGAGTCCCTGCCCGACGGCCGTTTCCAGCAGCTCGCGGGCCTCTCCCACGCCGTCTTCCTGTCCGGCGCCTGCGCCCGTCAGCGGATCGCCGCGTTCCTCGCCGACCCCGCCCACCAGGCGCTCACCCCGTGCCCGGCGCCGGACATCCAGCCGGGCGGCCTGCACGTGACCGCCGCGCCATACCGGATCTCCCAGTCCCCGTGGACGGCCGCGCCCCTGGGCCTGTTCGCGCTGGCCTGCCTCGTCCAGCTCGTCACGGCCGCGCTGAAGGGCCGGGCGCTGCCCGCGTTCGGCGGGCTGGCGGGCGTGGCGTTCGCCGGCGTCGTCGCCCAGTCCGTCGTCGCCCTGCTCGGCAGGAACGAGACCGCGCTGGCCGTCGGCCTGCCCGACCTGGTGGTGCCCTACAGCTCGATCGCGGTGATATCCGCCATACTGACCGCTGCGGCCCTGTTCAGAGACCGCAGATGGCCGCAAATCGCGGCAACCGTCATCAGTGGCGGATTCCTCGTATGGTGGTTCACCTGGGTCCTGTAAAGACGCGCATTCGTGAGCTCGACGCCCTACGCGGCTTCGCGGTGGGCGGGATCATGCTGGTCAACACCTGGCAGCACGTCGAGGTCAAGAAGGCGCACCCGGTGGGGCTCGACTGGTTCGTCGAGGGCCTGTTCCAGAGCCGGTTCTATCCGATCTTCTCGTTGCTGTTCGGCATCAGCTTCCTGCTGTTCCTCCAGGGCAACAGCCGGTGGGCGCTGCTGAGCAGGTTGTTCTGGCTGTTCTGCTTCGGGGTGATCCAGCACCAGTTCTACGAGGGCGAGGTGCTGACCGACTACGCCTTCTACGGCGCGCTGGTGCTGCTGCCCGCCTCGTTCCTGGCCGAGGGGCTGCCCGTGCTGCTGCTGGGCGTGGCTGGGGTCGGATGGGCGCTGATGCCCGGCGTGCGCGGCGGGCCGTTGCTGATCCCCGGCCTGTTCCTGGTCGGCATGGGCCTGTGGCAGCTAAGGCCGCCCAGGTCGTTGCTGCTGCCCGCGTTCGCGGTCACCGCGCTGGCCTCGGTGCTGCTGACGATGGCGTGGGCGAGCACCAACGACTGGACCGTCTACAGCGTGGCCGCGCTGGCGGGCGCGGCGGCGTACTCGCTGGGCCTGCTGCTGATCCTGCGGCCGTGGCTGTCGGCGATCCTGGAGCCGCTGGGCAGGATGGCGCTGACGAACTACGTCTCCGGCACCGCCGTCATCGTCCTGGCGCTGCCGCTGCTGGAGGCCGACCGCACCCGGTGGTCGGTGGTCGGGCTGACGGCGGTCACGCTGCTCGCGCAGGTGCTGTTCAGCAGGTGGTGGCTGGCGAACTTCAGGTACGGCCCGCTCGAATGGACCTGGCGGTGCCTGACCTGGTTTCGACTGGTGCCCAACCGGTTAAAGTCGGGCCGTGACGAGAATCGCCCTCTGCCAGATCCCGGTGTCCCCTGACCCGTCCACGAACCTCAAGAGGGTCAGGGAAGCACTCGCGTCCGCCGAAGGCGCCGATCTGGCGATCTTCCCCGAGGCCACGCTGACCCGGTACGGCCGGCGGATCACCACGCTGGCCGAGCCGCTGGACGGGCCGTTCGTGTCGGGGCTGGCCGAGTCGGCCCGCGAGCACGGGCTGGCGGTGATCGCGGGCGTGTTCGAGCCCGGCGAGGATCGCGTGCACAACACGGCGGTGGCGATCGACGGTCAGGGCGAGATCAAGGCGGCGTACCGGAAGATCCACTTGTTCGACTCGTTCGGCGCGAAGGAGTCCGACCTGGTCGCGCCCGGCGCAGAGCCAGCGGTGGTGGAGCTGGCGGGCGTCAGGGTCGGGCTGATCACCTGCTACGACATCCGCTTCCCCGAGCTGGCCAGGGCGCTGGTCGACCAGGGAGCCGAGCTGTTCGCGGTGATCGCCGCGTGGGGCTCGGGGCCGCTCAAGGAGGACCACTGGGTGACCCTCGTCAGGGCGCGGGCGCTGGAGAACACCATGTGGACGGCCGCCGTCGGCCAGGCGCCCAACCCGGCCGAGTCGTCCGACGGCTTCGGGGTGGGCCGCAGCATGCTGGTCGACCCGCTCGGCGTGGTGCGCTCCGACCTGGGCACCGGCCCCGGTGTGCGGATCGTCGAGGTGGACGAGGAGTGGACGGCCACCGCCAGGGCGACGCTGCCGTGCCTCGAACACCGGGTGCTGTGACCCCCGCGCGGTCCATCCGAGGGTCAAGCGATCGTAAAGTAGGACTGTGAGCGGAACGCAGATGCAGAAGGTGGTCCCGCCGCGTCTGCTCGTGCCATATCTGTCGGGCAAGCGCACGGTCATCTCGGGTTACGTCTACCGGGTGCAGGATTGTGTCAGGCTGACCACCCCCGAGGCCCTCTACTACGGGCTCGACCTGTCCTTCGACGGCTCCGAGCTGTTCGCCGAGGTACCGGAGCTGTACATGATGCGCTGGTTCGCCCGCGACGTCGACACCTACGCGGTGCCGTACGGGCCGCACATGGGCGGCGACTGGAGCGACGCGCCGCCGTTCGCCGGCAACGGGTTCACCACGTCGTCGGAGCACGTGGTGCCGCAGTTCCACACCGTCCCGATGCCGATCCCGGCCGGGGCGGAGATCGTGCACGTCACCGGCGAGGGCGAGCGGCCCTACGCCGACTACGACGGGCTGACCTGGCGGCCGGCCGCATGAGCGACGAGATCGCGCCGGTCGCCTCCGGCTTCGTGGCCCGCTTCGGCGAGCGCACCCTGCCGGCCGCGCTCGGCCCCGACAACGACCAGGTCGTGCTGTTCAGCGAGGAGAAGCTGGAGGGCTTCGAGTCCGCGTCCGGCTACTGGCGGCGGGTGGTGCCCCGCTCGCAGGTCGAGTGGCTGGTGCTGATCCGCACGGTGGGCGCGTTCGGCGGCGAGCCGTGCATCGTGCTCGACGAGGACGACGACGGCCTGCACATCGCCTACACCGGGCACAGCGGGATGAAGGCCGAGGCGCTCGGCTACTGGATGGTCGACCACGGCGCGTACGAGGTCGTGGTGCCCCGCGAGGAGGTCTTCTCCATCCGCGTCGAAAGGATTCCGGTCCCTTAGTCAACGATCGGCGCGTCCGCGTGTCCTAAGGGATGTGACCGAAACAGCGACCATGGCGCAGCCGTCGTTCGCCGAGCTGTTCGCGGCCCAGTACCACTCGCTGGTACGCCTGGCCGGGCTGCTCGGCGCGGACGATCCTGAGGACATCGCCCAGGAGGCGTTCGCCCGGCTGCACTCGCGGCGGCTGCGCGACGACGGGGCCGCGATGGCCTACCTCCGCGCCACCGTCTGCAACCTGACCCGTAACCGCCTGCGGCACCTGCGCCTGATCAGGCTGCGCCGTCCCGACCCTCCCGAGCCCGTCCGCAGCAGCGAGCACACCGTGCTCGTCTCCGAGGAGCACCGCGAGCTGCTCGCGGCCGTGAGCCGCTTACCGCGCCGCCAGCGCGAGGCCCTCGTCCTGCGGTACTGGCTGGACCTGTCGGAGCGCGAGATCGCCGACGCGATGGGCGTCTCGCCCGGATCGGTGAAGACCCACGCCAGCCGGGCGCTGGCGGCCCTGGGCAGGGCGCTGAAGGAGGAGGAACGGTGAACGACCTGGAAGAGCGCCTGCGGGCCGCGTTCGACGCCCGGGCCAGAACCTTCGAGACCAGCCCTGACGCCTGGCTGCGGACGCGTGAGCGCCGGCCGCGCCGGTACCGGGCGCTGCGCCTGGCCGCGGCGGCGCTGCCGGTGGCGCTGCTGGCCGTGTTCGTTCCCGTCCTGCTCGACGGGGGCCTGGGCAGGAACACCGCGGCCGACACCGACGCCGTCTACCAGCAGCTCATGCGGGACAGGACCCCGGCAGGGGAGCAGGTGAGCGTGGACAACCCGACGGAGGGCAAGCCGCTGCGGCTCTGGTTCGCCAAGGCCGGGTCAGGCCATCCCGAGCTCTGCTTCGTGCTGGAGCGGGCGGGCGCGCAGGCGGACGGCAACTGCTCCGCCGTCACGGAGGAGACCGGGTCGGAGGCCTGGTTCGCCGGCAGCACCCTGCGCGGCGGCGCGGAGACCGCCATGGACTGGGGCGTGGCGGTGCGGGACGTCGGCGGGATCACCGGGGTGGCCAAGGACGGGCAGCGCTTCCCCGGCACGCTGCTGAGGCCGGCCGGGGCGCCGTACGCGATCTGGACCGTGACCTATCCCGCCCGGCACGCGATGTCGGCGATCGAGCTGGCGGACGGCGAGGGCAGGGCGATCGGTTCGTCGCCGCGCGCCCTGATGGAGGGGCAGGAGGCGGGCGAGGACCTCGGCCCGTCGCTGGAGCTGCCCGGCGGCGTCACCGCGCACGCGAGGCGGTCGGCGCAGGTCACCACGATCCTCTGGACGCGGCAGGGCGCGCATCTCGTCTCCAGCGCCGCCGAGCTGAACGAGCCGGTGTCCGCGATGCGGGGCGGGGACGCGATCGTGGGCCTGGCCCGCGAGAACGTGGCCAAGGTCGGCTTCGTCTTCGCCGACGGGACGACGGCCGAGACCGAGGCCACGCCGGATCCGTGGAACCTGGGCCTCAGGGTGTTCGCCGCGGCGGCCACCGGCCTGCGGGGCCGCTTCACGACGATCGCCTACGACGTGTCCGGTGCGGAGATCTGGCGGGACGAGGGCGCGGAGAACCTCCCGCCGGTCGGCGAGGTGATGACCGTTCCGGGCACCGAGGGCTCCGGCGAGCCGGTGCGCGCCTGGTTCGCCAGGATCACCATGAAGGGTGGTCGCGGCGACGCGATCACGCTGTGCCGGTCGCACCACCTGGGCGGCACGGTGTGCTCGGGTGACAGGCTGGAGCGCCCGTTCTCCGCGTACAAGACGATCGGATATCTGCCGGAGCCCGGCACCGTCACCTACCTCGGGGTGGCCCGCGAGGAGTGGAAGTCGGTGACGGCGGTCCTCTCGGACGGGCGCCGGGTCGAGGCCGCGTTCCTGCGCGGCGCGGGCACTCCCGCGCCGATCTGGCACCTGACGATCCCGAACGGCGGCGTGACCGTCGCGGGCTTCACCGTGCGGCCGCAGGACGGGCCGCTGGAGCGGCATCCGGAGCCGGACAGGACCTGCGGGCGCAGAGCCGTGAGCGTCGAGCGCCAGCCACTGGCGGCGGGCGTGAGCGCCGCCGTGGCCGAGCCCTCCTGCCTGGCCTTCTTCTTCGAGGGCGGCCAGGTGGACACCTCCATGTTCGGGCCGCTGCCCGGCGGGAAGCTGAGCGACCTGCTCGGCGCCGGCCAGCCGGTGCGGTGGGGGCGCGGCACGAGCACCTGGTACGGCTACGCGCCCGCCGGCACGGCCAGGGTCGAGCTGGTCACCTCCAACGGCCTCACCGGCACCGCCGAGGCCGTGCCCGACCGGTTCGGGCAGGGCGTGACGCTGTTCGCCGCCCCGATCCCCGAGGGCGGCGAGCTGTCGGCCGGCATGGTCATCAAGGGCTTCGACGCCGGCGGCCGGCAGCTCTGGAAGTACTAGCCCAGGTTGCGGTAACGGGCCTGGCGGGCCGCGAAGCGGTCGGCCGGGCTCACCCGCAGCAGCCCCGCGATCTCGTACTCCAGCGCCCGCCCCACCCGCTCGCAGAACTGCCTGGGCTCGTAGGCGGCGTCGGGCAGCTCGGGGATCACCCGGTCGGCGATGCCGTCGCGGCGCAGGTCGGTGGCGCGGATGTGCTGCGCCTGGGCGATCTCGGGGGCGAAGTCGACCGAGCGGTAGAGGATCGCGGAGGCGCCCTCGGGCGGCAGCGGCGCCAGCCAGGCGTGCTGTGCGCACAGCACCCGGTCGGCGGGCAGCAGCGCCAGCGCCGCGCCGCCCGCGCCCTCGCCGAGCAGCAGGCAGACGGTCGGCGCGTCGAGCGTGAGCAGCTCGGCCAGGCAGCGGGCGATCTCGGCGGCCAGGCCGCCCTCCTCGGCCGCCTTCGACAGGTCGGCTCCGGCCGTGTCGATCACGGTGACCAGGGGCAGGCCCAGCTCGGCGGCCAGCCGCATGCCGCGCCTGGCCACCCGCAGCCCGGCGGGGCCGAGCGGCGAGTTGGTGCGCTGCAGCCGCCGGTCCTGGCCGAGCACCACCGCGGGCGCGGTGCCGAACCTGGCCAGCGCGAGCAGCAGCCCCGGCTCGTTCTTGCCCTCCCCGGTGCCGCTGAGCGGCGTCACCTCGGTGGCGGCGAGCTTGAGCAGCGTACGCACGCCAGGCCGATCGTCGCGCCGGGACCTGGTGATCGCCTCCCATGCCTCCACCGGCCGCAGGTCCTCCTCGGGCGGCTCGCCCGCCTCGATGGCCGAGCGGTCGGCGGCGAGCACGGTCAGCGCCCTGACCGCCACCTCCCGCGCCTCCTCGGCCGAGACCACCGCGTCGAGCAGGCCCTTGCCGTGCAGGTTCTCCGCCACCTGGACGCCTTCGGGGAACCTGTAGCCGTGCAGCGACTCGAACACCCGCGGCCCCAGGAACCCGATCAGCGCTCCCGGCTCGGCCACCGTGACGTGCCCGAGCGACCCCCAGGACGCGAACACCCCGCCGGTCGTCGGATGCCGCAGGTACACCAGGTACGGCAGGCCGACCGCCCGGTGCGCCTGGATCGCCGCGGTGATCTTCACCATCTGGACGAACGCGAGCGCGCCCTCCTGCATGCGCGTGCCGCCCGAGGCGGGCAGGGCCAGCAGCGGCAGCCGCTCGCGGGTGGCCCGCTCGGCCGCGGTCACGAACCGCTCGGCCGCCACCACCCCGATCGAGCCCGCCATGAACGCGAACTCGCACGCCGCGACGGCCACCCTGCGCCCGTCGAGCAGCCCCTCGCCGGTGATCACGGCCTCGTCGTAGCCGGACTTGACGCGGGCCGCGGCCAGCTCGTCGGCGTAGGAGGAGCCGGGCTCGGCCGGATCGGCGGGCGGCGCGTCCCACGACTTCCACGACCCCCGGTCGAGGATCGTTTCGATCAGTGTGCGCGCGTCCGGACGGCTCACTATCGCTCCCTAGAGGTCAGCCAACGTTGCAATGTTGACGCATGAGCGCCCCGGCCGGTGCCGCCTGTTCGCGATCATCTTTCGCGCTCCTCCAGCCAGCCGAGCACGGCCTCGCCGTCCTGGCCGAGCGCGGGCGGCGCGGTGTGCTCGAACCCGGTCAGCCCGTCGAAGCGCAGCGGCGGGCCCGGCAGCTCGATCGTGCCCAGCACCGGGTGCTCCACCTCGACGACCAGGCCCTGCGAACGGGTCTGCTCCCACGCGTAGACCTCGTCGAGCGTCCTGATCGCGCCCGCGGGCACGCCCGCCTCGGCCAGCCTCGCCAGCCAGTGGTCGCGGTCGTGGGCGGCCAGGGCCTTCTCCATGTCGGCGATCAACTCGTCGCGGTGGGCGAACCTGTCGCGGTTGGTGGCGTAGCGGGGCTGCTCAGGATCGAGGTCGAGGAGCGCGGCGACCTTGCGCCACTGGCCGTCGTTGGCGGCGGCGATCTGCAGCATGCCGTCGGAGCAGCGGAAGGCGCCGTAGGGGGCGATCGAGGCGTGGTGGTTGCCGCCCGCGGCGGGCACCTTGCCGCCGACCGTCCAGGCGGTGCCGTGGTAGGAGTGCACGCCGGTGATCGCGGCCAGCAGCGAGGTGCGCACGACCCGGCCCTTGCCGGTGCGGGCGCGCTCGTGCAGCGCGGCGACGACGCCGTACGCGCCGTACATGCCGGCCAGCAGGTCGCCGATGGAGGCGCCGACGCGGTACGGCTCGTCGGGCGAGGGGCCGGTCAGCGACATCAGGCCGCCCTCGCCCTGGGCGATCTGGTCGTAGCCCGGCCGGCCGCCCTCGGGCCCGTCGTGGCCGAAACCGGTGATCGACAGGACGACCAGGCGCGGGTTGAGCTCGTGCAGGCGCTCGACGGTGAAGCCGAGGCGGTCGAGCACGCCGGTGCGGAAGTTCTCCACGAGGACGTCGCTCTGGCGTACGAGCCGCTCGATGAGCTGCTTGCCCTCAGCGGACTTGAGGTCGACGGCGATGGACTGCTTGTTGCGGTTGGCCGCCAGGAAGTAAGTCGAAATATCGTGATCCGGCCCGACGAACGGCGGCCCCCAGCCGCGTGACTCGTCGCCCCCGTCCGGATGCTCGACTTTGATCACCCGAGCGCCCAGGTCACCGAGCATCTGCGCGGCGTGCGGCCCGGCCAGGGCCCTGGACAGATCGAGCACGACGATGTCACCGAGGGGTCCGAGCAAGATCCAACCTCCTGCTTGCGTTCGGGGTGAAAGAACATTCTCTCAGGCGGGCGTCTCCCGTCACCTACCCTGGGTCGGTGAAAGACCTGGCCTCTCGCATTTCCCGGCTGCGCCCCTCCTGCGGCCCCGTCCGGCTGGTGGCCGTGGACGGTCCCGCCGGATCGGGCAAGACGACCTACTCGGGACGGCTGGCGGCGGAGCTGGGTTGCCAGGTGATCCACAGCGACGACTTCCCCGTGCCGTGGGAGGCGGGGCCCGGCGGCTGGTTCCACGCCCTGGAGTCCCAGGTCCTGCGCCCGCTCCAGCGCGGGCTCCCCGGGAGTTTCCGCAGGTACGACTGGGTGCGCGGCGCCTACGCCGAGCAGGTGGCCGTGCCGGTCGCGCCCGTCCTCGTCATCGAGGGCGTCGGGACGGCCCGGGCCTCGGTGGCGGAGCTGCTCGCGTACACCGTCTGGGTTGAGGCCGCCGAGCCGGTGCGCCTGCGGCGGGTCCTGGCCCGCGACGGCGCCGCGCTGGAGCCGCGCTGGCGCGAGTGGTTCGCGGCCGAACGGGCCTGGTTCGCCGCCGACCACACCCGGGAACGCGCCGACCTGGTGGTCACGACGTAAGGCGGTTCTGATTACGACGTGAGGCAGCTCTGTTCACGACGCGAGGTGGCCGACGTCGTTGAAGCTGAGCAGCTCGCCGGCGCGCCACACGGACACCGAGGCGTTCAGCACCGGCGCGAACTCCAGCACGGCCGCCAGCTCCGCGTCCGGCCTGCCGTCCAGGACGTGGCGCAGCGCCAGCACCACCGAGTCGTGCGCGACGATCAGCACCCGCCGCCCGCTCGCCCGCCCGTCCAGGTCGTGCAGGAAGCCGCGCAGCCGCACCACGACGTCGGCCAGCGACTCGCCACCGGGCGGACGGTACGCGTAGGCGCCCTCAGCCTCCCGACGCGCCAGCTCCCCGGGATGCCGCTCCCTGATCGCCGCCAGGTTGAGCTGCGCGAACGCGCCCGGCTCCTGATCCCTGAGCCGCCCGTCCACGCTCACGGGCAACGGCCCCGCGCCCCACGCCTCCTGGGCGAGCCTCCAGGTGTCGAGCGCGCGCAGGTACGGCGAGCACCACACCAGCTCGGGCGCCTCGTCCCCCGGCAGGGCCGCCAGCAGCCCGCCGAGCGCCGCCGCCTGCGCCCTGCCCAGCTCCGTCAGCGTCACTTCGTCGTCGCCCCGCTCGTAGACCAGCGGCGTCTCGCCCGCCTGCCGGTGCGCCAGGTTCGCCTCGCTCTCGCCGTGCCGCACCGCCATGATCCGTTCGGGGCCCATGCGCCGATCGTACGGTGGGGGCATGACTTCTGTCGCAGTACTCGGAACGGGGCTCATGGGGCTGCCCATGGGCCGGAACCTGGCCAGGGCCGGCCTGCGGGTGACGGCGTGGAACCGCACCAGGGACAAGGCCCTCCCGCTGGAGGCGGACGGCGCGGCCGTCGCGCACTCCCCCGCCGAGGCCGTCGAGGGCGCCGACGTGGTCGTCACCATGCTGAGCGACGGCGACGCCGTGCACGAGGCCGTCACGGCCGCCGCCCCTGGGCTCAGGGCGGGGCAGGTGTGGGCGCAGATGAGCACGGTCGGCGTGGCCGCCGTGGACCGCCTGTCGGCGCTGGCGTCCCAGCACGGCCTCACCTTCGTGGACGCGCCCGTCCAGGGCACCCGGCAGCCCGCCGAACAGGGCACGCTCGTCATCCTCGCCTCCGGCCCTCCGCCGGCGCGGGAAACGCTGGAGCCGGTGTTCGAGGCGCTCGGGCAGCGGACGCTCTGGGTCGGCGACGCCGCCGGGGCCGGCACGCGGCTCAAGATGGCCACCGTCAGCTACGGCATCTCGCTGACGGCCGTGGTGGCCGAGGCCCTGGCGCTCGCCCATGGTCTCGGGCTCGATCCGGACCTGGTGCGGCAGGTGATCACAGGCGGGCCGATGGACAGCGCCTACTTCCAGGCCAAGGCGGCGGCCATCCTGTCAGGCGACTTCACGCCCAGCTTCACCGTGCGCAACGCCGAGAAGGACACGCGGCTGATCCGGGAGGCCGGTCAAGGGGTGGGGGTGCGGATGGATGTGGTGGCCGCGGCCGGGGAGAGGTTGCGGCGGGCGGAGGCTGGGGGGCATGGGGATGAGGACATGGCGGCTACGTATTTCGCGAGCTTCGACGAGGCGTAGGCGTTAGGGTTCGTGGCAGGCCGCCTTCCTACGGGGAGGATGGAAGTGGGCCCGGGTGGACCGCCGGACGACGGGAGCCCGGGCTTCGCGCTTTCCGGGTGACTATTCGTGTGCGACCGGGTACAGTGAGAGCAGGCCGCCCTCCTGCGGGGGGGATGGAAGTGGGCCCGGGTGTACTGCCGGAATTGACAGGAGCCCGGGCTTCGCGCTTTTCAGCGGATCTCCACGCTGTGCACGAGCATGTTGACCTCCAGCTGACTCCAGAACCTGTCGTCACCGCGCTCGGCGAGCGACTTCGCTCCGGCGATGATGTCCGGCAGCCACAGCAGCGGCTCCGACTTGGGGTCGCACCACGACAGCTGCAACCTGGGCGGTATCGAGTGACGGCCCTTGAGAGCGACCGCCAGTTCGTGATCCCTCTGGTCGAGCTCGCGGTCCCGGCGCTCGAAGACCACGTCCACCACATGGTGGTCGCCCAGTTCCCAGAGCAAGCACTGCATGCACTTCCGGCGAGCCCGTTCCTGTCGCTTCGGGTCGAGACCGGACCCGGCCACAACGATGCCTGAGGGTCGCAACGCCGCGACCGCCTCGACGAGCTGGGTCCTGCGCTTGTCATTCTCGTCACGCCAGTGCAAGCGGGGCTGCCTGCGTAGCAGCAGAGCGCGCAGCTCGGTACGGTAACGGTCGGCCTGGTGCGGCGCTACCAGCACCGCCGCCAACAGGTACACGCTTCGTGCGAGCACCATGGACTCATCGACATAAGCCGAGAACGGGAGGATCACGAGGGATCATGCTAGCCCTCCCGAATACGAAGCGTGTTCAACTCCTCACAATTCGTCCACCTCCGCATACCCCCTCCCCCCCGAAAGCCGCGCATACCCCGGCCCCCGATCGAAGAACCGATCCCCCGGCGGCCGCAGCCGCTCCCGCAGCTCCGCCGTCCCCCGCTCATCGATCCGATCCCCGTCCAGCACCACCCCGTAATCCCCCAGCGCCCCCGCGATCGACACCTTCCCGTCGCGCACGTCGGCGGCCACCGCCCGGGGATCCCGGTCGTACGGCGAGCCCCACCCGCCCCCGCCGGTGGTGCGGATCCTGATGAGGTCGCCGGCCTGTACCTGGTGGTCGTCCACCAGCCCTTCCATCTCCTTGCCCGCGATCTCGACCCGGAACGGCCGTCCGGCGAGCCCGCCGTTGACGCCCCAGCAGGACAGGATGGAGCGGTCGGCGATGGACATGTACGAGGCGTCGCGCAGCATCCGGATGTGCTTGTCGTAGCCGAGCCCGCCCCGGTACATGCCAGGCCCGCCGGAGTCGCAGGCCAGGGCCAGGCGTTCGACGCGGAAGGGCCAGCGGGCCTCGGCGAACTCGACGGGGATGTTGCGGGAGTCGGGCACGACGTGGATGGTGTCCTCGCCGTCGGCGTACCAGCGCCCGCCTGAGCCGCCGCCGAGCACTTCGCGCATGAGGTACGGCTGCCCGTCGGCGTCGGCGCCGTACACGCCCGTGTAGCGGATGGTCTCCTGGTCGGCGGGCATGCGGCCGCCGGTGGCCTTGGCGAGGACGCCGGCGAGGACGCCGAGAAGGCGGAGGATGACGAACGTTCGGGCGTTGGTCGGGGCGGGGAAGACGGGGGTGAGGAGGGTGCCCTTCTCGGGGAAGATCATTTTGATGAGGGGCACCACTCCCTCGTTGACGTCCAGCTCGGCCATGCGTTCCGGGGTGTCGGCCAGGTTGCGCAGGACGGGGGCCAGCCACTTCTTCAGGAACACGCCGTCGGCGTAGTCGCCGGCGTGGTTGATGGGGCCCTTGGCCTGGGGGGAGGTGCCGGTGAAGTCGATGGTGAGTGGCGCGTCGGCGGCGTGGTCGACGGTGAGGGTGATGCGCTGGGCGTGCAGGCGGGGCTCGTCGACGCCGTCGTGTTCGGCGTAGTCCTCCCACACGTACGAGCCTTCGGGGATCTTCGCGAGGAGTTCCCTGCGGAACGTCTCGGTCGTCTTGCCGATGATGGCGTCGAAGCACTCCTCGACGGCCTGCTTGCCGTACCGTTCGAACAGCTCGCCGAGCCGCCGGGCGCCCATGAGGCAGGCCGAGCACTCGGCGTCGAGGTCGCCGGCGAGGGAGTCGGGCATGCGGGAGTTGCGGGTCATGATGCGCAGCGCGGCCTCGTTGGGCACGCCCTGGTCCCACAGCTTGATCGGCGGGACCATCAGCCCCTCCTCGTAGACCGAGCGGGCGTGGGAGGGCATGGAGCCGGGCACCGAGCCGCCGATGTCGTCGTGGTGGCCGAAGGCCTGCACGAAGGCCACCACGGTGTCCTCGTGGAAGACCGGGACGGTGACGCACAGGTCGGGCAGGTGGCCGATGCCGCCTTCGGACAGGTAGACGTCGTTGTGGAAGTAGACGTCGCCCGGCTGCATGGTCTCGATCGGGAAGTCGCGCACGACGGGCTGGACGAGCGCGCTGTAGGAGCGGCCGGTGAGCTTGCGCAGCCGTACGTCGTGGATGCCCGCGCGGAAGTCGTGCGCGTCGCGGATCATCGGCGAGCGGGCCGTGCGGGCGATGGCGGTCTCGACCTCCTTCTCGACGGAGGCGAGGGTCCCTTCGACGATCTCCACCAGGATGGGATCAGTCACGGCTTATCTCCACATTTCCGTATTCGTCGAGCTTGGCGGTGAAGCCGGGGTGGACGGGGATCGTCGAGCCGTACTCCTCGATCACCGCCGGGCCCTGCACCGTGGCGCCGGGGCCGAGGGCGGCGCGCTGGTGGATCGGGGTGTCGCGGGTCTCGTCGAAGTGCACGGGACGCACCGACGTGGCCCCCTCGCCGGCCTTGTCCAGGCGGCGGATCACCGGGCGGTTGATCGGGCCGATGCCGGAGACGCGCAGGTTCACCCATTCGACGCCGTGACGCGGGTCGTCGCGGTAGGCGTAGCCGTACAGCTTCTCGTGGGCGTCGTGGAAGCGGGAGACCACCTCGGCGTGCCAGTCGTCGTCGATCTCCCCGGCGGGCGCGGGCACGCGCACCTCGTAGGCCTGGCCGTAGTACCGCAGGTCGGCGCTGCGCTGGTAGACCGGGTCGTCGAAGCCCTCGCGGTCGAGTGCCTCGCCCGCCTGATGCTCCAGGTCGTGGAAGATCTCGACGGCCTTGCCGAGCGAGAGGTCGCGGGTGACGTACGTCCGCACGTAGTCGTTCTTGACGTCCACCGTGAGCAGCCCGAACGCCGAGACGTTGCCCGGGTCGCGCGGCACGATCACCGACGGCAGGCCGAGGATGTCGATCAGCCGGCACGCCAGCAGCGGCCCCGACCCGCCGAACGTCACCAGCGGGAAGTCCCGCACGTCCAGCCCGCGCTTGACGGTGAGCTGCCTGATCGCGTTGCTCTGGTTGAACGCGCTGATCTCCAGGATGCCGGTCGCCGTGCGCTCCGGGGTGAGGCCGAGCTTGTCGGCCAGAGCCTTGACGCCGGTCCCGGCGGCCTCCACGTCCAGCGGGATCTCCCCGCCGAGCAGGTGCGGCGGGATCCGGCCGAGGAAGACGTGCGCGTCCGTCACCGTCACCTCGGTCCCGCCCTTGCCGTAGCAGAGGGGGCCGGGGTCGGCGCCGGCGGAGCGGGGCCCCACCTTGAGCGTGCCCTCGGGCGAGATCCACGCGACCGAGCCGCCGCCCGCGCCGACCGTGATGATGTCGATCATCGGGATCTTGCACGGGTAGCGGCCGACGGCGCCCTCGGTGGTGATGGAGGGCTCGCCGTCGATCACCACGGCCACGTCGGTCGAGGTGCCGCCGCCGTCCAGGGTGATCACCGACTCGTGGCCTGCGGTGGAGGCGATCAGCGCCGCGCCCAGCGCGCCCGCCGCAGGGCCCGACAGGACGGTGGTGATGGGCTGGTTGACGACCTCGCGGGCGGACAGCACGCCGCCGTTGGACTTCATCACCGAGAACGGCATGCCGAGCCGGTTCGACAGGGTCGCGATGTAGCTGCGCATGGCGGGCTTGACGGCGGCGTCCACGAGGGTGGTGACCGAGCGCTCGTACTCGCGGTACTCCCGCAGCACGTCGCTGGACAGCGAGATCACCGCCTCGGGGTGCTCGCGCCAGAGCACCTCGCGCATACGGCGCTCGTGCTCGGGGTTGGCGTAGGAGTGCAGGAAGCAGACCCCGATCGCGGTGATGCCCCTGGCCCGGAACCAGCGGGCCACCTCCACGGCCTGCTCGTCGGAGAACGGCCGCACCTCGTCGCCGAGGTGGTCGAGCCGCCCGCCGACGGTCTTGACCTGGTGCACGGGGACGATCCTGGGCGGTTTGACCCAGAAGTAGGAGTTGCCGTAGCCGTCGGGCACGCTCTGCCTGGCGATCTCCAGGACGAACTCGAACCCCTCGGTCGTGATGAAGCCGAGGTTCTCGATCCGGTCCTCCAGCAGCCGGTTCGTGGCCACCGTGGTGCCGTGCACGATGGCGGCGACGTCCAGCCGCCCGAGCTTCTCCACGCCCGCCAGGAAGCCGTCGGCCGGGTTCGCCGGGGTCGAGGGGGTCTTCGTGGTGTGGATCTCACCGGTCGCCTCGTCCACCGCCACGACGTCGGTGAAGGTCCCGCCGGTGTCCACTCCGATACGCACGCTACGCATGGCTCCTCAGCTCCGGCGACGGCCGAGCACTTCGTCGATGACTCGGGGCGCGTTCGTGGGGCCCACGTACGCCGCCAGGCGCACCACCATCTCCTGTGTCCTGGCCAGCTCGGCCTCCACCCTGGCCTTGCCCGACTGGCCGGCCTGGACTCCGAAGTAAGCCCCGATAATGGTACCGATCACCCCCGCCACACCGGCGAACAACGCGGCGAGCTCCCCCGTGGCGAACACGGCGGCGCCGAACGCGATGAGCAGCGCGATGATGCCCGCCACCACGACCAGGAAGCCGTAACGCCAGCGGGTGGCGTCCGCCTGGGCCGCCGTGAGATCGTCCTGCCTCATCAACGCCTCGAGCGGCGACGGCTCGGACGATGGTCTGGACGGTGGTTTGTCGGTGACCACAGATTCCTCCTGAACAACTACAGGGGAGAAATGTCCCACGAGGTCATGGAACAAGCCAAGCCACTAAGCTGGCGGCCCGTGACCGAACTGTCTGCCTTGTCTGCCGCGCCGTCCAGCGCGCGAGATGCCGTACTGAAGTTCTACTTCGGCCCCATGGACTGCGGGAAGTCCACCCTGGCGCTGCAGATGAACTACAACCACGGACGGCAGGGCAGGCGCGGCCTGGTGCTGACCAAGCATGACCGATCGGGCGGGCCGAAGCTCACCAGCCGGATCGGGCTGGGGCTGGAGGCGATCGAGGTGGAGGACTCCCTCGATCTCGTACGGCTGGTGACCGCGCACGACCGCGTCGACTACCTCATCTGCGACGAGGCCTGCTTCTACACCGTCGAGCAGATCGAGCAGCTCGCCGACCTGGTGGACGCCTACGGGGTGGACGTCTACGCGTTCGGGCTGGCCTCCGACTTCAGGTCGGTGATGTTCCCTGCGGCGCAGCGGCTGTTCGAGCTGGCCGACGAGGTGTGCCGGCTGCAGGTCGAGGTGCTGTGCTGGTGCGGGCGTCCGGGGCAGCTCAACGCCAGGATCGTGGGCGGGACGATGGCGCGTACGGGCGAGCAGGTCGTGATCGGGGACACCGACGACGCGCCCGTGCGCTACCAGGTGCTCTGCCGCCGCCACCACCGCAACGGCCAGCTCGGCGAGGGCGTGATGAGTTCGGACGAGGGGTCAGCCGCCTGAGCGGGGCGGGACCAGGAGCTCCAGGGCGTCCCTGAACAGTCTGACGTCGCCCTCGGGCAGCGGCGCCAGGAACTCGTCCTCGACGCCCGCCACGATCCGCCTGGCCTCCGCCAGCACCTCGCAGCCGCGCTCGGTCGGCTCCACGATGTTCTTGCGCCGGTCGGCGGGGTGCGGCCGGCGGCCGACGAGGCCCTTGCGCTCCAGCCCGTCGACCATGGCGACCATGGTCGTCCGGTCGATGCCCATCCGCTGGGCCGCCTCCAGTTGTGACAGCGGCTCGGAGCCGCCGAGCACCGACAGCACCCCGAACTCTCTGCCGTCGATGCCGCACGGCTCCAGCGCCGGCCCCATCAGGTCGGACAGGCGCTGGTTGGCGTGCTTGAGCAGGTAGGCAAGGCTGCGACTGGACACCCTGTGATTCTCCCATTCCGGAAAATCAGTCAGACCGCGCAGTACCCGTCGTCGTCGCACCCGTCGCCCTGCGCGCCGAGCCGGGTGATCGGCGTCTGCCCGGTACGCTCCGCCACCTCGTCGATCGCGGCCGAGAACGCGTCCTCCGGCTGCGCGCCCGACACGGCGTACTTGCCCTCGAACAGGAACAGCGGCACCCCGGAGATGCCCAGCGAGCGCGCCCTGGCGAGCTGCTCGCGCACCTCCTCGCCGCCCTCGCCGGAGTCGCGCACGCCCACCTCGGCGGCGAGCTCGCCGAGCACGCCGGGGTCGGCCACGTTGCGCCCCTCGGCGAAGTACGCGCGGAACAGCCGCTCGGCCATCTCCCCGCCGAGCCCCTGCCGGGTGGCGACCTCGATCAGGCGGTGCGCCTCGAACGTGGCGGCGTTGACGGCCTTGTCGTAGTTCAGCTCCAGCCCCTCGGCGGTGGCGGCGCCGACGACCCGCTCGACCATCTGCCGCGCGTTCGGGCCGAACTTGCGCTCCAGCGCCGGGATCAGCGGCTCACCCTCGACCGGCGCGTCCGGATTGAGCTGGTACGGCCGCATCGTCACCTCGATCGTGCCGCCCTTGGCCCTGAACCTCTCGGCGGCCCTGGCGAACCGGGCATGCCCGATGTAGCACCAGGGGCACACGACATCCGAAAAAATCTCGACCTTCATACCGGTGGACAACCCGCCCGCGCCCACCGGGATTCCGGGTTCAGCCGCTGGCCAGCTCCTCCAGCCGGTACGGCAGGTACGCCGAGTCGTCCACCAGCGCGGAAGCGCCCCGCCACCAGCCGAACCACTCGCCGCTGCGCCACATCCAGTCGACCCGCTCGATCGCGGCCACCACGTCGCCCACCGTGACCCATCGCTCGCCGAGCTGCTCGGGCGAGGCGCCGTGACGCATCGCCCACGTGCGCAGGATGTCGACGGCCTCGGCGGGCACCTCGCGGGCGTACGGGTCGGGGCTCTCCCCCGGCAGCCGGTGCGGCCCGAGCCCGGCCGCCACCCCCCAGCTCCACTGCGCCTCGGCGGGCCGGGAGTAGCGCAGCGACTGGAAGTCGAGGTTGGAGCCGAGCTCCTCGTCGGCCCGGCGGGCGACGACCGCGTCTAGCCGCCCGCCCGCGTCGAAGTGCACGACGAGGCGCTGGCCAGGCTTGACGCCCGGCGGCAGGTCGAAGCGGTCTTCAGCCTGCCAGGAGTTGAGGTCCACCTGCGCGACGGGCGCGCCCCACATCTGGTCGGCGGCGTCGTCGGACACCCAGGCCGCCAGCATCTCCAGTGCGGTCAGGTCGGTCCACGGCTCGATGGCGACGGCCGTGCGCACCACCTCGTCGGGCGCGGGCAGCTTGCCGCCCCTGGGCGTGGACCACCAGCTCTCGCCCACCTCGCGGGTGCCGACCAGCAGCGCGGCGATGGCGGCCAGCTCGGCCGAGCGCCTGGTGAGCTGGGCGCCGAGGGCCAGCTCCAGCGTGCGGTCCGTACGCTCGTCGCCGAGCACGGGGCGCACGTCGCCGATCAGTATCTCGGCTGTCGGACGCTCCTCGCCCAGGAGGTTGCGCACGACTCGCCTGGCCTCGGTTCTTGCGTCTTCAGCGTGTGCCTGCCGCATATTGCCACGCTACGCCGGGAGATCCTTTTCCGCGAGAGTCCAGGAGGCCATCAACCTCATGCGCCGCGCCGGCGTGAGCCGCGTCCCAGCAGCCAGCCCAGGGTGGCTCCGGCGAGCGCGACGCCCGCGCCCATGCCGAAGGACGCCAGCATCACCCATGGGCGGGTCTCGGTGTGCTGCTTGGGGGGCCGCTCGTACAGCCCGCCTCGCGCGGCGGGCACCTCGGACGGCGCTGTGGCGAGGTCTGTGGCGAGGTCGGTGGCTGGTACGGGGGCGGCGGGTGCCGTCAGATGCTGCTCCACCGCCGAGAAGAACTCGCCGGCCGTCCGCTTGGCCACCGACCCGAGCATGCGCTGCCCCACCCCGCCGATCATCCCGCCGACCACGGCCTCGGCCTCGTAGTCGACCCGTGTCCCGCCGTCGTGCTCGCTCAGCCGCACGAGGACGGTGGCGTCCACAGTGCCGGGCGCGCCCTGCCCGCGTGCCTTGAGCGTGAAGCTCTCGGGCTCCAGCGGGTCGGACAGCGCCACCTCTCCCTGGTAGACGCCCTTGATCGAGCCCACCCCCGCGTTGATCGTCATGCGGTACGCGTCCGGCCCCGTCTCCTCCAGCCGCTCGCACCCGGGCAGGGTGCGCACCAGCACCTCCGGGTCCCTGAGCGCCGCCCACACCCGCTGCCTGTCCACGCCGATCTCGGCGCTGCCCGCCAGTTTCATGCCGCCACTTTAGGCAGCGCGGGGCGCGTGGATAAGGGCAACACCTCAGGAAGGCTGGCAAGATGGTGCCCCATGTTCAGGGGACACCGGGTGATCGGCGTGGCGTGCGTTCTGTCGCTGGCCGCGTGCGCCCCTGCCGGGACCGCGTCCTCAAGCCCCGCGCCCAAGGCCACGACTCCGGCGCCGGCGCAGAGCCCCGCCGAGAAGGGGCCTGCGGGCGTCAAGCCGCGCAAGGGCGAGGTGCGGCCGATCCCCCGCGCCGGCGGCCTCCCGCCGGTGATCAGCTCGATCCCGACCAGGCGCAAGGTCGTCTTCCTGACCATCGACGACGGCTGGGAGCAGGACCCCGGCTTCGTCAGGCAGGTACGCGACCAGCGCATCCCGATCACCGCCTTCGCCATGCGCGACGCCGTGGAGGCCAAGGGCACCCCGGACGAGTCGGGCGGCGAGGCCCGCTACGTGGGCGCCGGTAAATGGGGATATTTCCGGCAGCTTCGCGACGCCGGCGTACCGGTCGAGAACCACACCCTCACCCACCCCAACCTGCGCCTGCTCGGCCACCCCGCCCAGCGCGGCGAGATCTGCGGCGCGTCGAAACTGATCGCCAAGGAGATCGGCACGCGCCCCACCCTGTTCAGGCCGCCGTTCGGGAACTACAACACCGACACCCTCAGGGCCGCCAAGAGCTGCGGCATGTCGGCCGTGCTGCTGTGGACCGCCACCGTCCAGCCCGGCGGCAAGATCGCCTACCAGGTGCCCGACAAGAAGCTGCGCCCGGGCGACATCCTGCTCCTGCACTTCCGGCCCAACCTGGCCAGGGACTTCCGCGTCCTGGTGAACAAGATCAAGCGCCGCGGCTACGAGCTGGGCGACCTCCAGGCCTACCTTCAGGCGGCGCTGCCGCGCTGACTCCGCCGGGCGGCGTACGCGACGATCAGCCGGGCGGGTGACGCGTCGGCGGGCCCCCGCACGCGATCCTCGACAGGGCAACCAGCACAGACGATGTGACCAAGCTCGCATCGCGATGCTCTACAGCTTGTAGTACTACTTTGAGTAGATGTACTACAGCGTGTAGAGCTCAGGGAGACGACGGGGAAGATGGACGCACTTGACCTTGCGCGGTGGCAGTTCGGGGTGACCACCGTGTACCACTTTCTGTTCGTACCGCTGACCATCGGCCTGGGCATCTTCGTCGCCGGCCTGCAGACGGCCTGGCACCGCACGGGCAACGAGCAGTACCTGAAGCTCACGAAGTTCTTCGGCAAGCTGTTTCTGATCAACTTCGCCATGGGCGTGGTGACCGGCATCGTGCAGGAGTTCCAGTTCGGGATGAACTGGAGCGAGTACTCCACGTTCGTCGGCGACGTCTTCGGGGCGCCGCTGGCCATGGAGGCGCTGCTGGCCTTCTTCATGGAGTCCACGTTCCTGGGGCTGTGGATCTTCGGCTGGGACCGGCTGCCGAAGAAGGCGCACCTGGCGACCATCTGGGCGGCGGCCATCGGGTCCAACCTTTCGGCCTACTTCATCCTCGCCGCCAACGCCTGGATGAAGCACCCCGTCGGCTACGAGGTCGTGGACGGCAAGGCCAGGATGACCGACCTGTGGGCGGTGCTGACCAACTCCACCGCGCTGGCCCAGGTCCCGCACGTGATCGCCGGCTCGTTCGTGGTGGCGGGCGGCTTCGTCCTGGCGGTGTGCGGCTACTGGCTGCTGCGGACGCGCGCGGACATGTGGCGCCGCGCCGCCCGCGCGGCGCTGCTCATGACGGCCGTCGCGGGGGCGGTCGTCGCGGGCACCGGCGACCTTTCGGCCAAGCTCATGTACGAGCAGCAGCCCATGAAGCTGGCCGCCGCCGAGGGCCTGGAGCGGACCACCGAGGGGGCCGGGTTCAGCGTCGTCCCCGGCATCGAGATCCCGAAGCTGCTCAGCTTCCTGTCCACCAACGACTTCGAGGCCCCCGTCCAGGGCACCGAAGATTTGCAGCAGCGCTTCGAGCAGCAGTTCGGCCCCGGCGACTACCGCCCCGACGGCGCCGTCGTCTTCTGGTCCTTCCGCGTCATGATCGTCTTTGGCCTGGCCACGGTCGGCCTGTCGGTGCTCGGCCTGTGGCTGACCCGCCGCAGACGGCCGTTCCCCGCCTGGCTGTCGCGCGCCATGCTGCTCGCCCTGCCGCTCCCGCTCCTCGCGGTGATCGCCGGCTGGCTGCTCAGCGAGATCGGCCGCCAGCCCTGGACGGTCGCGGGCGAGCTGCTCACCGCCTCCAGCGTGTCGCCGAACGTGTCGCTGGCCGCCGTCGCCACCTCCCTGACGATCTTCACGCTCCTGTACGGCGCGCTCGCCGTGGCCGAGGTCGTCCTGCTGGCCAGGCACGTCCGCAAGGGCGCCGAGGAGCAGGCGCCGGTCCAGGCGGCCGAGGCGCCGCGCGAGCCGTCCCTGATGTACTGAGGAGCTGCCCCCAATGATCGAGTTGTGGTTCGTCATCATCGCCTTCCTCTGGACCGGCTACTTCGTCCTGGAGGGCTTCGACTTCGGCGTCGGCATCCTGGCGCCCCTCGTCAGCAGGAACGCCGCCCAGCAGCGCGCCGCCCTGCAGACCATCGGCCCCGTCTGGGACGGCAACGAGGTGTGGCTGATCACCGCCGTCGGCGCCATGTTCGCCGCCTTCCCCGCCTGGTACGCGGGCGTCTTCAGCTCCTTCTACCTGCCCGTGACGCTGATCCTCGTCGGCCTCATCGTGCGCGGCGTCGGCCTGGAGTGGCGCGGCAAGGTCGGCAACCCGCTCTGGTGCGACCTGGGCATCGTGGTGGGCAGCGCGCTGCCCGCGTTCCTGTGGGGCTCGGTCTTCGCCGACCTGCTCTTCAACAGCCCCCTCGCCGCCCTCGTGGGCGGCGCGTTCACACTGGCGGTGTGCGTCCTGCACGGCGCGGTGTTCCTCGCACTCAAGACCACCGGCCCGGTACGCCGCCGCGCCCGCGTCGCCGCCATGATCGCCGGTGGCGTCACCATCCCCGTCGCCGTCGCCGCCCTGTCGAGCCTCGGCACCATCCCGGCCCTCGCCTCCATGGCCGCCCTCGCCGCGGCCACCGCCCTCATCTGGCGGCGCAGGGAGGGCTGGGCGTTCGCGGCCACGGCCGGCTCGATCGTGCTGGCGACGCTGGCGGTGTTCATGGAGCTGCGGGTACGGCCGCTGCCGGGGCTGACCTTGGCCGAGGCGGCTTCGGCCTCGTACACGTTGAGCATGTTGACGTGGATCGGGTTGATCGCGTTGCCGTTCGTGCTGGTTTATCAGGGGTGGACGTACTGGGTGTTCAGGAAGCGGGTGCTGGTCGCCGGCTCATGACCCGGCCGGTTCAGGTGGCCGGAGCGCCACCCAGGTAGAGCCGTCCCAGGCGGGGATCGGCGGCCAGTTCCCGCGCCACCCCCGAGATGTGCACCCGCCCCAAGTCCAGCACACACCCCACGTCGGCCATCTCCAGCGCCCTGCGCGCGTTCTGCTCCACCAGCAGCACCGCCACCCCGGCCCTCCGCATGAGGTCGATCTGCTCGAAGACGACCTGGGTGTTGCGCGGGTCGAGCCCCATCGACGGCTCGTCCAGCAACACCACACGGGGCTCCAGCATCAGGGCCCGCGCGAACTCCACCTGCTTCTGCTGCCCGCCCGACAGCAGCCCCGCCATGCTCCCCCACCGCTCCCCGACGACGGGGAACAGCTCCTTGACCGCGGCGATGCGCGCGTTGAGGCGGGAGTGGTCGCGGACCGTGAAGCCGCCGAGCCGGACGTTCTCGGCCACGGTCATCTCGCGGAAGACGCTGTGCCCCTGGAGCACGTGGGCCAGGCCGAGGGCGAGCAGGCGTTGCGGTGACAGGCCCGTCACGTCCTGGCCGGACAGGAGGACCCGGCCGGAGCGGGGGGTGAGCAGGCCGCTGGCGACCTTGAGCGCGGTGGACTTGCCGGCGCCGTTGGGGCCGACGAGACAGACGACCTCGCCGGCGCGGACGGTGACGGACAGGCCGCGCAGCACCGGCGCCGCCCGCCCGTAGCCCGCGACGACGTCTTCCAGGGTCAGCACCGTCTCAGACACCGAGGTACGCCTCCAGCACGCGCGGATCCTCCCGGACCAGGCCGGGCGGGCCTTCGGCGATGGGGGCGCCGCGGTCGAAGACGATGACGTGGTCGCACATGCCCATCACCATGTCCATGTTGTGCTCGACGACGAGGAAGGTGCGGCCCTCCGCGTTGAGGTCGCGTACGAGGTGGATGATGCGGTCGATCAGCGCCGGGTTGACGCCGCCGGCCGGCTCGTCGAGCAGCACCAGGTCCGGCTCGGCCATGAGCACGGCGGCCAGTTCGAGCAGTTTCTGCTGCCCGTACGACAGGTCGCGGGCCTCGGCGTCCTCCAGGTGCTCGATGCCCATGCGGCGCAGCCAGTGGCGCGCCCGCTCGACCTCGCCCGTGTCGCGCAGGCCCGCCAGCAGTTCGCGCAGGCGGGTGCGGCGGACGGCGACCAGCATGTTCTCCAGCACGCTGAGGCGGGGGAAGATCCGGCAGAGCTGGAAGGTGCGGCCGATGCCGGCGTGGGCGACGCGGTGCGGCGAGTGCCGGGTGAGGTCGCGATCGCGGTAGAGGACGCGGCCGGAGTCCGGTTTGATCATGCCGGTGACGATGTTGAAGAACGTGGTCTTGCCCGAACCGTTCGGCCCGATCAGGCCGTTGATCTTGCCGTCGCGCAGTTCGACGGAGGCGCCGTTCACGGCCAGCACCCCGCCGAACGACTTCGTCAGCCCTTCGGTCCGCAGGCTCATGGGGCCACTCCTTCGAGTCGCTGGTCGGCCGTCTCGTCGGGGATGGAGGGCCCTGCCCGTCTTCTGGTGAAGCGGGCGAGGATGCCGTCCGGCATGAACAGCACGACCAGCACCAGCACCAGCCCCGTCGCGGTCAGGTGGATCTGCGTCTCGCCCAGCGCGATCAGGAAGTACTCCCCCGCCGGCGCCACGATCAGCGCGCCGAGCAGCGGCCCGTACAGGTGCCTGACGCCGCCGAGCAGGCTCATGAGCACCATGTACGAGGCGATCAGGATGGAGAAGACGAAGATCGGGTCGAGGCTGCCGAACCAGAGCGCGTAGAGCCCGCCGGCCAGCGCCACGAACAGGGCGGACAGGGCGAAGGCCGCCACCTTGTACGCCCCGGTGGGCACGCCCAGCGACTCGGCCTTGTCCTCGTCCTCCCTGATGGCCCGCAGGCCGGCGCCGAAGCGCGAGCGGGAGACGTACCACCAGGACAGCAGCGCGACCACGAGCAGCGCCAGGAACAGGTAGAAGAACACCATGTGGGTCTGGCCGCGGTGCAGGCCGGGGAACGGCGAGGGCACCTGGAGGCCGGTGGAGCCGCCGGTCAGCGAGCGCCAGCCCTGCACGATCAGGTTCATCATGGACACCAGCGCGATGGACACGATCACGAACGAGGCGCCGCGGACGCGGACCGCGGCGATGCCGACGCCGACGGCGAACACGGTGACGAGCAGCGCCGAGAGCGCCAGGGCCAGGGCCCAGGGCACGTGCAGGCGGACGACGAGCAGCCCGGTGCCGTACGCGCCGAGGCCGAAGAACGCGGAGTGGCCGAGCGAGACGTAGCCGGTGAAGCCGCCCAGGAGGTTCCAGGAGGTGGCCATGGCGGCGTACATGACGGTCAGCGCGCCCGCGTACACCAGGTAGTAGTTGGGCGCCAGCCAGGGGTAGGCGATCGCCGGCGCGGCCAGCAGCAGCGGCAGACCCCTGGAGACGGTGCCGGCCAGCAGCCGCGGCAGGCCCCTAGAAACGGTGCGCAAGCCGGCCTCCGAAGAACCCCTGGGGACGCGCGAGCAGGGTCAGGAAGAGGAAGACGTAGAACATCATGGTGGCCCAGGTGGCGTCCACGGTGACCAGCACGACGCCCTCGACCACGCCGAGCAGCACGGCGGCCAGCGCCGCGCCGATCACGCTGCCCAGCCCGCCGACCACGATGATCGCCATGAGCTTGCCGATCCACACCCAGTGCGAGGCGGGGAAGAACGGCGTGATGAGGGCCAGCACGGTGCCGCCCACGGCGGCGGTGGCCAGGCCGGCGCCGAAGCCGTACCCGGCGACGCGCTCGGTCCTGATCCCGACCAGCCTGGCCGCCTCGCGGTGCTGGACGGTGGCCCGCAGCGCCTGCCCGAACCGGCTCTTGACCAGCACCGCGAACAGCACGGCGAGGGTGAGCGCGGCCACCCCAAAAGCGATGATCTTGTCGTACGGGAGGTGCACGCCGCCGATCGTCAGCGACCGGGTGGCGTAGTCCATGCTGACCGACTTGTAGGAGCCGGTGTAGAACGTGCCGAGCAGCCCCTCGATGACCAGCGCGATCCCGAACGTGAGCAGCACCGACATCATCGCCAGGCTGTCCGGCGCGAGCCTGGCGATGAGCAGCCGCTGCACCGCCACGCCCAACCAGAAGAAGAGCGGCACGGTCAGCGGCAGCGCCAGGAACGGGTCCACGCCGAGCGAGGTGTGCACGGTGTAGGTGAGGTAGGCGGCCAGGAACAGGAACGCCGGGTGCGCCACCATGACCACCCGCATCACGCCGAAGTACAGCGACAGGCCAGAGGCGAGCAGGGCGTACAGCCCGCCGGTCAGCGCACCCAGGGCCAGCCCCTGCAGGAGCAGGCTCACCAGTCCTGCTTCGGGTAGACGAGGTCGGCGGTCTTGGCCTGCTCGGGGAGGACGATCTCGATCTTGCCCTTGACGTACTGCTGGATCATGTGCGCCTGCTCGGGGCGTCCCTTGTCGTCGAAGGAGAGCGGGCCCACGACGGTGTCGAACGTGCCCTGCCTGATGTGCTGGGTCAGCTTGTCCTGGCACTCCTTGGTGGGATCGACGCACTTGACGGCGTTCACGGCGGCCTCGACGACCTGGCCGACGGTGTAGCCGTTGGCCGCGTCCTCGTTGGCGTCGCCGCCGAACATCTCCTTGTAGCGCTTGATCATCTCCTGGTTGCCGGTGAACGTCGCGGTGGCGGACCAGCCGACGGGCGAGAGGATGTGCTCGGCCGCCCCCTTCACCGCGGCGGGGAACTCGGCCAGCGTCGGCCCCGTCGAGAACGCCGCCAGCCTGGGCTGCACCTTCAGCTCCTGCAGCGCGCGCACCAGCCCGACCGAGTCCTCGAACTGGGTGCCGCCCACGACCAGGTCCGGCTTGGCGGCGGCGATCTTGGCGGCGATGGGGGCGAAGTCGGTGGTCTCCGGCGGGTACACCTCGTCCACGACGGTCTTGACGCCGGCCGCGGCCAGCTTGTCGCGCAGCCCGTACGCGGTGCCCTGGGCGAACGGGTCGTCCAGGCTCGCGTACGCCGCCGTCCTGGGCCGCTGGTCGGCGGGCAGCTTGACGAGGTAGTCGGCCAGATAGTTGTAGTGGTCGCCGGCGATCGCGGGCGCGGCGTAGAACAGGCGCGTGAAGCCCTGCTCGAACACCTCGGCCGCGGCTCCCGCGGGCTCCACGAAGAGCATGCCGTACGACTCGGCGACCTTCGCCGCGGGGATCACCAGGCGCGAGGAGAACGGCCCGAAGACCAGGTTGACCTTGTCCTGCGTGATGAGGGACTCGTAGTCGGAGCTGACCCGGTTGGGGTCGGAGGCGTCGTCGCGGAAGATCAGCTCGACCTTCCTGCCGAGCAGGCCGCCCTTGGCGTTCACCTGGTCGGCCCACACCTGGTACCCCTCCTGGATGCCCTTGCCCGGCTCGGAGAAGTCGCCGGTGAGCGGGAGCGAGATGCCGATCTTGACCGGCCCCTGCTGCTGTCCCGGCGGCTGCGCGGCGCCGGGCTCGTCGGTCTTCGCGCACGCGGTGAGCCCCAGTGCGCAGATGGAGATGATCGTCAGGCCCTTGCGAACTCTTGCCATCGAGGAGACCCCCGTCAGAAGAGGCTGAGCGAAAGCGCTTTCGCAAGCGCTTTCGGTTACGATTACACGGGTTTCCGCCCCGGACAAGGGGGTTCGCACGACATGGCGAAGCGGCCTTCCCCGCCCTCCCCGCCCCGGCTCGTGGACGTGGCCAAGGCCGCCGGCGTCTCCCTCGCGACGGCCTCACGGGCCATGAACGGCAGCACCGGGGTGAGCGCCGGGGTCGCGGCGCACGTCCAGGCGATCGCCTCTCAGGTCGGGTACGTGCCCAACAGCCACGCGCGGGCGCTGGCCGGCGGGCAGGCGTCCATGGTCGGCCTGATCGTGCACGACGTGGGCGACCCGTACTTCGGCGAGATCGCCAGGGGCGTGCTGCGCGAGACCGACAGCCGCGGCTACCTGGCGCTGATCAGCCAGACCGAGCGCGACCCGCGCGCGGAGCTGGCCCGCATCCGCGCCCTGCGCGCCCACCGGGTCACCTCGATCGTGCTGGCCGGGTCCGGCTACGTCGAGGCGAGCACGGAGACCGACCTCGCGGCCGAGATGCGCTCGTTCACGGCGGCGGGCGGCCGGGTCGCGGTGATCGGCCGCCACCACCTGCCGGTGGACGCGGTGCTGCCCGACAACGCCGCCGGCGGCGTCACGCTCATGCGTCACCTGCTCGGCCTGGGGCACCGCCGCCTCGGGGTGCTCGGCGGGCCCGCCAGCCTGACCACGGTCGAGGACCGGCTGGCCGGGCTGCGCACGGCGGCCGGCGAGGCAGGGCTCGACTGGGCGGCCGTGCCCGTCGTGCACGGCGACTTCACCAGGGAGGGCGGCGCGGCGGCCACCGCGCGGCTGATGCGGGCCCGCCCCGACCTGACGGCGGTGGTCGCGCTGAACGACCCGATGGCGGTGGGGGCGCTGTCGTGGCTGCTCAACCACGGGCGGCGGGTGCCGGACGAGATCTCGGTCGCCGGGTTCGACGACGTGCCGGTGGCTCAGGACGTCTACCCGGCGCTGACCACGGTGCGGCTGCCGATGGTGGGGATGGGCAAGCAGGCGCTCGAACTGGTGCTCAGGCCGCCGGCGTCGCGGCCGAGGCGGCGGCGTACCCGGCACGAGCTGGTGGTGCGCGCCTCCACCGCCCCGCCGCCCCCTTGACATGATCCGGAGCCGGGTTACGATCCGGGGGTCCCGAAAGCGCTTTCGCCCTCCGGGGCGCCCGCGGGAGGACCCCGATGCCGACCTTTCGCACCGTCGCCGCCGTCCTCCTGATCACCGCGCTGTGCACGCCGGTCACCCCTGCCCTCGCGGAGCCGGTGCCCGTCGCGGACCCCATCCCCGAGAAGCCGATCCCGTCGCCGCTCACCCTCACCCTGGAGGAGTTCGCCGCCTTCCCGAAGAGCGAGCCGATCCCGCCGCCGAGCAACGACCCGCGCCTGGTGCGCCAGGCCAGGATCAACTACCTGGGCGAGATCCCCGACGGCTCCCGCCGCCTGTACGTCAACGACCTCAACGGCAGGCTCTACCTGCTCGGCGGGGACCGGCAGCCGAAGAAGTACCTGGACGTGGCCGCCGCGTTCGCGCCCGACTTCGTCTCCGGGCGCGGCCTGGGCAGCGGGTTCGGCTTCGCCGCCTTCCACCCGGGTTTCGGCGGGAACGGCCGGTTCTACACCGTCCACACCGAGTGGGGCGCCGCGCTCACCACGAAGACCCCCGACCTGCCGCCCCAGCCCGGCACCAGGTTCCACGGCGTGATCACCGAGTGGACGGCCGCCGACCCGCGCGCGAGCGTGTTCTCCGGCACCCGCAGGGAGGTGCTCAGGCTCGGCTTCTCCGGCCAGATCCACGGCATCCAGCAGATCTCCTTCAAGCCCTCCGCCCGCCCCGGCGACGCTGACTACGGCATGCTCTACATCGCGGCGGGCGACGGCGGCAGGGGCGCCTCCAGCGACGACCCGCAGAACCTGGCCATCCCCCAGGGCAAGCTCCTCAGGATCGACCCGGCGGGCACGGACGGCCGCAAGTACGACATCCCGCCCGCGAACCCCTTCGCCGGCCAGGAAGGCAGACTGGGCGAGATCTACGCGTACGGCATGCGCGACCCCCACCGCTTCGCCTGGGACGGCGACCGCCTGCTGCTCGGCCACATCGGCGAGCACGCCATCGAGGCCGTCTACGACGTCGGCCCCGGCGACAACCTCGGCTGGAGCGAACGCGAAGGCTCCTTCGTGTTCAACCGGGCCGACCGCTGCAACCTCTACACGCTGCCGGACGACGACGCCAGCCTCGGCTACACCTACCCGGTGGCCGCCTACGACCACGACCCGCCGCCCGGCCACCCCTGCACCGCCGACAGCGGCCACGCCATCGTCGGCGGCTTCGTCTACCGGGGCGACCGGCTGCCGCTACTGTCCGGCACGTACGTGTTCGGCGACATCGTGGACGGCCAGATCTTCACCGCCACCGCCGCCCACCTGCGCGAGGGCCTCAGCCGCGCCGCCATCTACCGCCCCCGCCTGGTGGACGCGGCCGGCAACGCCGTGACGATGGCGGGCCTGGCCGGCGACACCCGCGTGGACCTGCGCTTCGGCATGGACAGGGCGGGCGAGCTGTACGTGCTGTCCAAGGCGAACGGCAAGATCTGGAAGGTCACCAGGGCCGCCTACGCCCCGGCGGGGGTGCTGCCGTCGCTGCGCCGCGACCTGGTCGCCGCCTACGACTTCGAGCACCCGCTGCCCGGCGACCCGGCCCGCGAGCAGGACCAGGGCCTGTCCGGCACGGACCTCGCGCTCGTCAACGGCGGAGCGGCGATGCGCGTCGAGGACGCCGCGTACCGGGGCGGCGGCCACGCCCTCCAGACCCGCCAGGTGGAGCCCGCGACGGCGGGCAACGACGACTGGAAGGCCGGCGTGTACGCCGAACAGGGCGTGCCCACGCTGCGCTCGCTCAACGCGGTCGCCGGAACCACCGTCATGGGCTGGTTCAAGCTGATGACCGACGGCCCGGCGCTCAACTCCACCACCCCCGACCCGGCCGACCGCTACAACGCGATCGGCCTGGCGGGCGTCCTCAGCGGCAACTCCCAGGGGCACGACGTGCGGGCGCTGCTGGAGCTGATCACGGTGAACGGCGAGCTGCGGGTGGTGGCGCTGGCCAGGAGGGTGGACGGGTCCGCCTCGCAGACGTTCGCCGCCGACCTGCCGTGGCAGCGCATCCTGCCCCGTGACCGGTGGGTGTTCCTGGCGGCCACCTTCGACTTCGACACGGGCGCGATGCGCCTGTACCGCGACGGGCGTGCCCTGAACGGCTCGTACACGGTCACCGGCGACCCCTGGGGCCTGGCGGGCGCCCCGGAGCCCGACCTCACCTCACCCACCGACCCCCGGGGCATCAAGCTCGGCGGCAGCTACCCGCAGAACACCAGGGAGCAGAACCCCTGCGACTGCCGCATGGACGGGCTGCTCTTCCTGGACCGGGTCGCCACCCCAGGCGAGATCAGGGCCCAGTACGAACTGCTGCGCCACCGCTGACCGCCGTCGTGCCCGGGCCCCGCCCCGGGCACACCGGCCCCTCAAGGGACCTCGCCGAAGTACGGCGGGAGTGTCAGCCGACGACCTTCATCTTCTTCGTCCGATGGTCGGTGAGGTGCAGGTCCCCGCCGAGCCGCTCCTTGAGCAGATCCAGCACCTTCCTGCTGGACAGCACGGTCCACAGCGGTCCCACCAGGTGCGGGTTGTACTCGGGAGCGGCGTCCATCCAGGCGTCCTTGCCTGCCTGGCTCTGGAACGTCGTGACGAAGAACTCGCCGTCCGGGGTCTTGCAGTAGCCCGTACGGAGTTCGGCGGCGTTCACCTGCATGCGTGGCGAGCAGCCCACCTTCGCGGAGAGCTGCTCGACCGTGAGGGGGGCGGCGCCGGCCTGCCCGGCTGCCGCGAGGTAGCCGCCGCCGCTCCCTGAGGAGCAGCCGGCGACCAGCCCGGCGAGCAGCGCGAGAGCGGCCAGACGTGGAATCGTCGTCATGTGCGGAGGTACGCAGTCCCCGCGCCGGGAGTTCAGACACCTACGAGTTCGGTTGGGGTGTCATCGAGACCCGGTGATCGGTCAGGTGCAGGTCCCCGTTGAGCGGCCCGCGCAGCGCCTCCAGCACCTTCAGCGGCCCCAGCACGGTCCACTTGGGCCCGACGAGGTGCGGGTTGTACTCGGGTGCCCGGTCCATCCACTCGTTCTTGAGCTGCTCGGTCTTGAAGGTGTTGACGAAGAACTCGCCGTCCTGCGTCTTGCAGTACGCCGTCCTGATCTCGTCGGCGTCGACCTGCATCTTCGGCTTGCAGCCGACCTTCTTGGAGATCTGCTCGACCGACATGGGGGAGGCGGTGGGGGGCTGGGAGTTGCCTGCTGCGACGTAGTCGCTCCAGCCGCCTCCTGAGGAGCAGCCGGCGACCAGTCCGGCCAGCAGCGCAATTGTGGCCAGACGTGGAAATGTCGTCATGTGCGAGGGTACGCAGGGCCACCGGGCCCGGTTCACCGCAGAATGACGCAGCCCCGGGCCTCCAGGCGGCGCAGCACCTCGGGCTCGCCGTCGAGCTTGTTCCACCGCAGGTCGAGCTTGTCCAGATCGGGCAGGTCGGCGGGCAGCTCCCGCAGCCGGTTGTTGCGCAGGTCGAGCTGCTTGAGCCCGGCGGGCAACCTCGCGGGCAGCGCACGCAGCAGGTTGTTGCGCAGGTCGAGCTGCCGCAGCCCGCCGGGCAGCGTCTCCGGCAGCTCCCGCAGCCGGTTCCCCTGGAGGTGCAGCTCGCGCAGCCGCGACAGGCGCCCCAGCGAGCCGGGCAGCCGCTCCAGCCGGTTGTTGTACAGCCGCAGCTCGACCAGTGCGGCCATCGAGCCGATCGCGTCGGGCAGCCGCTCCAGGCGGTTGTCGGTCAGGTTGAGGTAGGCCAGCCGGTCCAGACGCCCGATCGACTCCGGCACCTCGGTGAACGCGTTGTCGCTCAGGTAGAGGTAGTCCGTGAGCGGCAGGTCGCCCAGCTCGGGCGGGATCGTGGTGAGCCGGTTGTGGCCGAGGTCGAGCATGCGCAGCCGGGTCAGCCCGCCGATGGCGGCGGGGATCGCGGTGAGGGCGTTCTCGGCCAGGTTGAGTGATTCGAGGCCGGTCAGCTTCCACAACGACTCCGGTACGCCGCTGAGGCCGTTCCCTCCGGCGGCCAGGTGGCGCAGGGCCGGGGGCAGCGGGTCGGGCAGGGCCGCGACGCGGTTGCCGTACAGGAAGAGGGTCTCCAGGGCGGCGGGGAGGGCGGGCAGGCGGGTCAGCTCGTTGCCGTCGAGGTGCAGTGCGCGCAGCGTGGTGAGGCCGGACAGGGCGGGCAGCTCGCGCAGGCGGTTGCCGTCGAGCCGCAGCTCCTCCAGCGCGGCCAGCCCGGCCACCCGCTCGGGCACCTCGGTGATCGCGTTCCAGGCCAGGTCGACGATCCGGGCGTCGGCGGGCACGTCGGGAAAGCCGGTCAGGCCACGGTCGGGGGCGACCAAGCCGCGATCGGACGCGGCAGGGCCGGAGTCGGGGGCGCGCATGCCGCCGATCATCCCATGCGCAGCTCGAACAGCTCCGACGGCGAGATCGGCATGCGGTCGATCTCGATCCCCTCGGCGTCCTCCACCGCCGACGCGACGACCGCCGAGACAGGGATCACCCCCGCCTCCCCCGCCCCCTTGATCCCCAGCGGGTTGAGCGGCGACGGCGTCTCCAGGTGCCCGGTCTCGATGTGCGGGATCTCGGTGGCGTACGGCATCAGGAAGTCCATGAAGGAGGCGTTCACGAGCTGCCCGTGCTGGTCGTAGACCATCCGCTCGTACAGGGCCCCGCCGATGCCCTGCGCCACCCCGCCGTGGATCTGCCCCTCCACGATCATGGGGTTGATCAGCCGCCCGCAGTCGTGCACGACGGCGTACCGCAGGATCCTGATTTCGGCGGTGTCGGGGTCGGTCTCGACGATCGCGGCGTGCATCCCGGCCGCGAACGTGGACCTGATCGGCGAGTAGTAGTCGCGCCCCTCCAGCCCCGGCTCCTCCCCTTCCGCGACGGGCGGCCGGTCGGGCGCGGCGGGGGCGGCGAACTGGGTGGCCTTGGCGGTCTCCTCGTCGAAGGCGTAGCGCAGCGGGTTGGCCAGCACGGCCACCGTGGACAGCGGGATGGAGGCGGACGGCGCGCCGGCCACGTGCACGATGCCCTCGGCGATGTCGAGGTCGCCGGGGTCGGCCTCCAGCGCGTCGGCGGCGATGCGCAGCGCCTTCTCGCGCACCTTCCTGCACGCCAGCGCGATGGCGTTGCCGCTGACGACGGCCGCTCTGGAGGCGAAGGTGCCGACGGCGTAGCCGAACCTGCGGGTGTCGCCGGTGACGACGCTGACCCGTTCGATGGGCACGCCCAGCTCGGTCGCGGCGATCTGGGCGAACGCCGTCTCGTGCCCCTGCCCCTGCGAGGTGAGGCCGGTGGAGACGTGCACCCGCCCGTCGGAGGTGATCTGGACGTGCCCGCCCTCGTACGGCCCCACGCCGGTGCCCTCGACGTAGCACCCGATCCCGATCCCGAGCCCCGGCCTGCGCTCGAAGGTGTCCCAGCCGATCAACTCCTTGATCATCCGCAGCATCTCGGGGTAGTTCCCGCTGTCGTAGATCAGTGGCCGCCCGTCCTGGAAGGTCATGCCCTGGTCGTACGGGAACTCCTCGGGCCGGATGAAGTTGGCCTCCCGCACCCGCGTCCGGTCCTTGCCCAGGTAGCGGGCGATCTTGTCCATGGTGCGCTCCATGCAGAACACGCCCTGCGGCCTCCCGGCGCCGCGGTAGGGCGTGACCTGCACGGTGTTGGTGTAGACGGCGGTGAACTCGACCCGGTACGAGCCCGGCTTGTACGGCCCGAGCAACTGCGTGGAGGTGACGATCGGCACGATGATCCCGTACGGGGTGTAGGCGCCGTGGTCGTGCAGGATCGTCACGTCCAGCCCGAGCACCCGCCCGTCGTCGTCGAACCCGACGCGCACGTACTGCACCTGTCCCCGCTCGTGCGCGGAGGAGATGAAGTGCTCCCTGCGGTCCTCGGTCCACTTGATCTCCCGCCCGAGCGTCATGGCCGCCCACGGGACGAGCACCTCCTCGGGCCACGGGTGCACGATCTTCACGCCGAAGCCGCCGCCCACGTCGGGGGCGATCACCTCGACGTGCGGCAGCGGCAGGCCGAGCGCGGCGGCCACGGCCATGCGCACGCTGGTGGAGGTCTGGGTGCTGGAGTAGACGCGCAGGTCGCGGCCGTCCCAGCGGGCGTACACGCCGCGGCCCTCCAGCGGCATGCTGGCGCTGCGCTCGATGTCGAGCCGGAAGGCGAGCGTGTGCGGCGCGGTCTCGATGGCCTCCCTGGCGCCGCGCCCGTCTGCCGCCGCGACCTCCTGGACGAGGTGCGCGCCGACGTTGCCCGGCACGTCCTCGTGCACGAGCTGCGCCCCCTGGACGGCCTCCTCGATGCCGACGACGGGCTTGAGCGGCTCGTAGTCGACCTCGATGAGCGCGCAGGCGTCCTCGGCGGCGTACCTGTCGGCGGCCACCACCATGACGACCGGCTCGCCGACGTGCCTGACCACGTCCCTGGCCAGCGGGTAGGCGGTGCGCCCGTGGGTGAGCGCGGGGTGCGGGATGAGCAGCGGCAGCGCCCGGCCGACCCGCTCGGGCAGGTCCTCCCAGGTGTAGACGGCGACGAGCCCCTCCACGTCGAGCGCGGCCGTCACATCCACGTCGCGGACGCGGGCGTGCGCGTGCGGCGAGCGCACGAACGCCGCCGCCAGCGCCTCGCGGCCGAGGTCGTCGAGGTAGCGGCCCTGCCCGGTGAGCAGCCTGGGGTCCTCGCGCCGCTGGACGGACTCGCCGAACAACCTGGTCGTCATGCTTCCTCCGCCAGCAGCTCAGCGGCCCTGTGGACGGCCTTGACGATGTTCTGGTAGCCGGTGCAGCGGCACAGGTTGCCGGAGACGCCCTCGACCACCTCCTCGTCGGTGGGCGCGGGGTTCTCCTCCAGCAGCGCCGTCACCGTGCACAGGAAGCCGGGCGTGCAGAAGCCGCACTGCAGCCCGTGGCACTCGGCGAACGCGCGCTGCACGGCCGACAGCCTGCCGTCGCGCTCCGCCAGCCCCTCCACGGTGGTGATCTCGGCGCCGTCCACGGTGACGGCGAACGTCAGGCACGACCGTACGGGCCGGCCGTCGAGCAGCACCGTGCAGCAGCCGCAGACGCCGTGCTCGCAGCCCACGTGCGTGCCGGTCAGGCCCAGGTCGTGGCGCAGGCAGTCGGACAGCAGCCGCCGCCCGGGTACGCGGGCCCGCCTGGCGGTGCCGTTCACGACGAGGGTGATCTCATGCTCCACGGGCCGCCGCCCCTTCCCGCGCCGCGTGGCGCAGCGCCCGCTCGGCCAGCACGCCCACCAGGTGCCTGCGGTAGGCGGCGGTGGCGTGGATGTCGCCCTCCGGCTCGGTCGCGTCGCGCACGAGGGCCGCAGCCGCGCCCCAGTCGTCGTTCCCGCCCAGATCGAGTACGACGGGCCGCGCGCCGACCCCGATGCAGGCCACTCTGGCGCTGCCGGGGGTGACCACGGCGCACACCCCGGCCAGCGCGTAGTCGCCGTGCCTGCGCGCGATCTCCTCGAACGCGACCCCGGCCCCTTCCTCCAGCGCCGGGAAGAACGCCGACACGGCCAGCTCGCCCGGCCCGACCGCCGACTCCATGGGCCCGACGAAGAACTCCTCCGCCGGGACCTCCCGCACGCTGACGCCGCCGTCCCAGCGGGCCACCCGCACGCTCCCGCCCAGCACCGCCAGCACGGCGGGCAGCTCGGCGGCCGGGTCGGCGTGCACGAGGCTGCCCACCACGGTGCCCCGGTTGCGGATCACCGGGTGGGCGACCAGCTTGAGCGCCCGGGTGAGCAGCGGGTGCACCCCGGCCCGTTCCACGTCCGCGTGCCTGGCCAGCGCGTGCACCGTCACGCCCGCCTGGGTCGCCTCGACGCCGTCCAGCCCCGCCACCCGGTTGATGTCCACGACGTGCTCGGGCGCGGCCAGCCGCATGTTGAGCATCGGGATGAGGCTCTGCCCGCCGGCCAGCACCTTCCCGCCGACCCCGGCCAGCGTGCGCAGCGCCGCGGGCAGGTCGCGGGGCGCGTGGTAGGTGAACGGCGGCGGCTTCACCCGGCCTCGCTCCTGACGGGCTCGGGGTCGCGCCGGGCGATGGCTCGCAGCAGGTGGTATCCGCCCAGCACCACGATCGTGCCGAGCGCGATCCCCTCCAGGGTGAAATCGCCGCCGATGGCGTGCTTCACAGGTCCGATGGCCAGGATCATGCCCGCCCCGATCGGAACCATGTTCACCGGATCGGCGAAGTTCACCCGGTTCTCGATCCAGATCTTGGCGCCGAGGAGGCCGATCATGCCGTACAGGATGACGGTGACGCCGCCGAGCACGCCGCCGGGCGTGGCCGCGACGAGCGCGCCGAACTTCGGGCAGAGCCCGAACAGGATCGCGATGACGCCGGCGATGTAGTAGGCGGCGGTCGAGTAGACCTTGGTGGCCGCCATGACGCCGATGTTCTCGGCGTAGGTCGTGGTGGGCGAGCCGCCGACGGCGCTGGTGACCACGGTGGCGACGCCGTCGGCCACGACGGCGCGCCCCACGTACGGGTCCACGTCCGTCCCGGTCATCTCCTCGACGGCCTTGACGTGCCCGATGTTCTCCGCGATCAGCGCGATCACGGCGGGCAGCACCAGCAGCACCGCGGACGTCCTGAAGTCGGGCGCGTGGAAGCTCGGCAGCCCGAACCACGGCGCGTCGGCCACCGACTGGAAGCTCACCCGGTCGTGCGGGAAGGCCGTCGCCACGCAGTACGTGCCCTCGGCCGGGCACGGGTTGCCCGCCGCGTCCCGCAGGTTCGTGCTCGGCAGCACGGACGTGACCGGCCCGGCGAACTGGTCAAGCAGCCACGACAGCACGAACCCGGCCACCAGCCCGACCAGCACCCCGATCCGCCCGACGAACCCCTTGAACGCCACGATCACCACGAACGTGATCAGCATCGTGACGAGCGCCACCCAGTGGTCCTGCGGCCAGTAGACGTCCGCCACCACGAACGCCAGCCCGAACCCGATCAGCATCACCACCGCGCCGGTCACCACGGGCGGGAAGACCCGATGGATGACCTGCACGCCGAGGAAGTGGATCGCCAGCCCGGCCAGCGCCAGCACGAGCCCGGCGACCAGGATCGCGCCGGTCACGATCGCGTCCGCGCCGGCGGTGTCGCCGCCCGCCGCCGCCCTGATGGCGAACACGCCGCCGACGAAGGACGCGCTGGTGCCCAGATAGCTGGGCACCTTTCCCTTCACGATGAGCAGGAACAGGATCGTCGCGACGCCCGACATCATCACGGCCACGTTCGGGTCCAGCCCCATGACCAGCGGGAAGACGAACGTCGCCCCGAACATCGCGATCACGTGCTGCGCCCCGAACCCCACCATGCGGGGCCAGCTCAGCCTCTCGTCGGGCCTGACCACCTCGTCGGGGGCCAGGTGCTTGCCGTCACCGTGCTTTGTCCAACCCCAAGCCATGCGAGCCCCTTTTGTGCCGGGCGCCTGGACGTGCCGTTTGCGGGCACATTAGGCCCGCTGGCACGCTCCTACACGGGCATGATCTGCCAAATCTGACCGGCCGACCAGAGAGAACCTCGCGCACACGGCGGGGCCGCGGATGTGAGCGGGCTACCGGCGCACGGCGCGCAGCAGGTGGTAGCCGGCGAGCAGCACGATCGTGCCGAGCGCGATGCCGCTGAGCGCGAACGTGTCGGTGATCGGGAACGCGACGGGGCCGATGGCGCAGATGATCCCGGCGCCGGTCGGCACCAGGTTGCCCGGCTCCGACAGGTTCACCTTGTTCTCGATCCAGATCTTGGCGCCGAGCAGGCCGATCATGCCGTACAGGATGGTCGTCACCCCGCCCAGCACGCCGCCGGGGGTGGCCGCGATGAGCGCGCCGAACTTCGGGCAGAGCCCGAAGAGGATCGCGATGACCGCCGCGATGTAGTACGCGGCGGTCGAGTACACCTTGGTGGCCGCCATGACGCCGATGTTCTCGGCGTACGTGGTCGTCGCGGAGCCGCCCACGGACGTGGCCACCACGGTGCCGATGCCGTCGGCCATGACCGCCCGGCCCATGTAGCCGTCCACGTCGGCGCCCGTCATCTCGCCCACGGCCTTGACGTGCCCGACGTTCTCCGCGATCAGCGCGATCACCACGGGCAGCACCAGCACGATGGCCGACGCCTCGAACACGGGGCCGTGCAGCGACGGCAGCCCGATCCAGTCGGCCTGCGCGACCGCGTCCAGGCTGACCCGGAAGTGCTCGGTCACCTTCCCGCTGTCGTCGGGCGCCGTGATCGGCCCGCCCACCAGGTCCCACACCCAGGACAGCGCGAACCCGAACACGAGGCCGAGCAGCACCCCGATCCGGCCGAGGAAGCCCTTGAAGACCCCGATGAAGACGAACGTGGCCGCCATCGTCAGCAGCGCCACCCACGGGTCCTTCGGCCAGTAGACGTCCGCCGCCACGTACGCCATGCCGAACCCGATGAGCATCACCACCCCGCCGGTCACGATCGGCGGGAAGACCCGGTGGATCACCCCGACGCCCAGCTTGTGGATGGCGAACCCGCACACGGCCAGCACGACGCCGACGGCGAGCAGCGCCCCGGTGACGGTCGCGTCGCCGCCGCCGGCCGCCCTGATCGCGACCACGGCGCCCACGAACGACGCGCTCGACCCGACGTAGCTGGGGATCTTGCCCTTCACGATCAGCAGGAACAGGATCGTCGCGACGCCGGACATCATCACGGCGAGGTTCGCGTCCAGCCCCATGACCAGCGGGAAGACGAATGTCGCGCCGAACATCGCGATGACGTGCTGCGCCCCGATGCCCACCATCCTGGGCCAGCTCAGCCGCTCGTCCGGCTTGACCACCTCACCCGGCGTCAGGCGCTTACCATCGCCGTGCACCTTCCACCCCAGCGCCACGAACACACCTCGATCTCCCGCCTGAACTGCGGGTATGTCTCCTGTCTGATGCTGGAGAGCACAATAGAGGGTGCCCCGGGGTGCACGCGCACCGGCTAGGCGACGTGGATCTCGAACCCGTCGCCGCTGACCACCTGCCCCGCCCTGATCTTGGCCCGCTTGCGCAGCTCGACCTCGCCGTCCACCTGGACCAGGCCCTCGTCGATGAGCTGCTTGGCCATCCCCCCTGTCTCGGTGATGCCGCAGTACTTCAGCAGGTCGCACAGCGGGATGTAGTCGTCGCGCAGCTCGAATTCCAGAGATTCCACAAGGCAGCAGCCTAGATGCCCCGCATGCGCAGCACGTGCAGGGCCAGCGTCAGGTTCAGCCGCAGGTGCGGGTCGTCGGTGAAGTTGCCGAGCAGCCGCTCCAGCTTCCCGATGCGGTAGCGCAGCGTGTTGTAGTGGAAGTGCAACCGCCTGGCCGTCTCCGCCACGTTCAGGTTGGTCTCCAGCAGCGACTGCAGCGTGCGCCGCAGGTCGGCGTTCTCGGCGTCGTCGTCGGAGGCGAGCGGGCCGAGCGTCTCCCTGACGAACGCGTGCAGCTCCTCCGTGTCGTTGACCAGCGACAGCAGCCGGTAGACGCCGAGCTGGTCGAAGTGCGCCACCGCGCCCGGCCCGTGGAGCTGCCGCCCCACCCTGGCCGCCTTCAGCGCCTGCGAGTACGCCTCGGGCAGCGTCTCCGCGCCGGGGCTCGGCCGGGAGGTGCCGGTGGAGAACGTGGCGGGCGGCACGTCGGCGAAGGCCGAGGCGGCGTCCTTGGCCACGCGGGCGGCGTCGATGGCGGCGTCCACCACGGCCACCACCTCGTGCGAGAACCCGGCCACCGCGCCCTGCGGGTCGTGCCGCCTGATCGCCGCCGTCCAGCAGGAGACCAGGCGGTCCTGGGCGCTGCGCTCGTCGCCGTCCGGGTCCAGCTCGGCCACCAGGACAGTCACCGGCCGCGACAGGTCCCAGCCGAACGCCCGCGCGCGGGCGGTCACCCGCTCGGCCGTGCCCGCCCGGCCGGTGAGCACGTCGCGCAGGAAGTCGGCGCGGTACTTGCTCTCCACGGCGTTGACCGCCTCCTGCCGGGTCACCACGAGGGCGGCGACGGTGGCGGCGCGCTCCAGGATGCCCACGTCGCTGTCCCTGATCGCGGCGGCCGGGCTGTAGGCGACGATCCTGCCGTGGTGGTGGCCGCCGGCGAGCACGGGCACCGAGGCGAACGAGCGGGCGCGCGCCGCCGGCGTGCGGGCCTGCGAGGACGGCGGGCCCTCACGCCCGATCGACTCCCGCAGGACCGCCACGTGGTCGCCGGGCCCTGCCGTCGCCAGGACGCGGCCCGTGCCGTCCACGGCGGCCACCGCCACGTCGAGGAGCTGTGCCACCTCCGCGGTGACCTCGTCCAGGCCGCCGCCCGCCAGCACCACCTGCACCAGCGCCCGGTGCGCCTCCTCGGCGCGGGCCAGCACGGCGGCCTGGCGGTTGAGGATGTCGGTCAGCACCTGGTTGAGGATGTCGTCGAAGCCGACGTCGTTCGGCAGCAGGATGAGCGGGAAGCCGAGCCGGTCGGCCTGCTCCACCATCTCGCCCGGCAGCTCGTCGACGTAGCGGCCCAGCTTGATCGCCAGCGCCGCCAGCCCGCGCTCGTCGAGGTCGGCCACCAGCCGGCCGAGCGACTGCGGCGTGTTGCGCAGCGGGTAGCCGGTGGTGAGCAGCAGCTCGTGCGGCTTGACCCAGGCCAGGATGTCGGGCACTTCCATGACGTTGAGCCGCTGCACGATGCGGCCGAGCCCGCTCTCCCCGGCGATCAGCCTGGCCTCCGCGAGCGTGGACACGCCGAGCACCTCTCCCACGGACACGCCGTGGATGATCGTGCCGGTGCTGGCGAGACGGACGGGGGGCTCCATGGGGAGATTGTGAACCCAGAAGCCGTCTGTCAGGAAGAGCCAACCAACCCGCTGACTGTTGGCAAATTTACCCGTACGGAGGGTTCGGCGGCCGTTCTACGGTCAGGTCCAAGGTCGGTTGGGAGGTCCGGTGACCGTCAGTACATCCGCGCGGCGTACCCGCGTCCACGTCACGGGCGCGGCCAGCACCGCCGTCCGCCCCGTCCTGGAGTCCCAGCGCCGTCCCGCGCGGGTGCTCGCGGCCTTCCCCGCGGGCGTGTACCTGGAGGTCAGGACCGACCTGGAGCCTGCGGTGATCGCCGTCATCACCGGCGAGGCCACCCGGCTGCCCAACTCCGTGCTCCTGACCGGCCCGCTGCCGCACCTCACCGTCGGTGACGACGCCACGGTCGGCGACCGGGCGATCGAGCTGGGCCCCCTCAGCCTCGGCGTGCGCCGCTGGTGGGATCCCGCCCCGCCACTCGGCCGGCTCGACCCCGCCCGGCTGGACCACTGCCTGCCCCACGACCCGCCCGGCGCGGGGCTCGCGGGCAACGGCGCGGTGGACATGCTCGCCTCCGGCTGCGCCAAGGGGTGGCTGCTGGGGGCCGTGACGGCGGCCGAGCAACTCGTGGGCCTCGGGCCCGGGCTGACGCCGAGCGGCGACGACGTGCTGGCGGGGCTGCTGGTGACGCTGCGGCGGCTGGGCGCCGCCGCTTCCTGCGAGCGGGCGGTGTGGCTGGCCGACTGGCTGGCGGCGGCCGTGACGTTCGACGCGCGTACGCGTACGACGCCCATCTCGGCGACGCTGCTGCACTGCGCGGCCAGGGGCGAGGCCAGCCCTGAGGTGACCGGGGTGCTGCGCGGCGTGGCCGGGCGCCAGCCGCTCGAACCGGCCCTGCGCCGGCTGCACCGGCTCGGCCACACGTCGGGCGCCGACCTGGCCCAGGGCATCGCCATCGGCGTGACGGCGGTGCGCTCGCTGAGCGGAGCGCGATGACCGGCGGTGCCGAGCAGGGTGCGGCGACCGGCGGTGCCGAGCAAAGTGCGGCGACCGGCGTGCCGCAGGTGGTGCTGGTGCGGCGGGGCGCCTACCACGACTCCGTCACGCTGATGCGGGTCAGCCGGGCCCTGTCGGAGCTGCCCGGCGTGCAAGCCGCCATGGTGGCCATGGCGACGGACCTCAACGTCTCGATCCTGCGCGAGATGGGCTTCGACGTCCCCGCCTCCGACCCAGGCGACCTCCTCATCGCCGTCCGCGCCCACGACACCGACACCGCCGCCGGGCAGGCGGAACGGCTGCTCACCGAAGTGGACCGGCCGCGCGCCACCCCCGACGAGCAGCCCCCGCTGACCACCCGCTCGGCCGCCACCCGCGGCCCCGCCGACCTGGTCCTGGTCTCCACCCCCGGCGAGTACGCCTTCTTCGAGGCCCTGGACGCCATCGAGGCCGGGCTGCCTGTCATGATCTTCAGCGACGGCGTCACCCTGGCCCAGGAACGCCGGCTCAAGGAACTCGCCGAGGCCAGGGACGTGCTGGTGATGGGCCCCGACTGCGGCACCGCCGCGATCGGCGGCGCGGGCCTCGGCTTCGCCAACGTCCTGACCCCCGGCCCCGTCGGCGTGGTCGCCGCGTCGGGCACCGGCGCGCAGCAGGTGACGTGCCTGCTCGACCGGGCCGGCGTCGGCGTCAGCCACGTGCTGGGGGTGGGCGGCAGGGACCTGTCGGCCGAGGTGGGCGGCCTGTCGGCGCGGCGCGCGCTGCGCATGCTGGACGAGGACCCGGCGACGGAGCTGATCGTGTTCATCTCCAAGCCGCCCGCGCCCGAGGTGGCACAGGCGGTGCTGGGCCAGCCGCTCCGCAAACCGGTGGTGCCGGTCCTGCTGGGCCCACCCGCCGACGCGCGGACGGCCGCAGGCGGCTCCTCACAAGCGTCCGGCCACACTGCGGGCCCTTCACCGGCTCCCGGCCGGCTACCGGTCGGTGACCTGACGCAGGCCGCCGAGCAGGCGTTGCGTGCCCTGGGCAGGCCCGTCCCCGAGTGGCCGTCCTGGCTCGCCCCGCCGGGCACCCGTCCGGCGCCCAAGCGGATCAAGGGCCTGTACTCGGGCGGCACCCTGGGCGTGGAGGCGGCGCTGCTGGCCGGGCACGGCGACTTCGTGGACTACGGCGACGACGCCTTCACCAGGGGCCGGGCCCATCCGATGATCGACCCGACACTGCGGGTGGAGGCGCTGGCCCGCGCGGGGGAGCGGGACGTGGCGCTCATGGACGTGGTCCTGGGCCACGGCGCCGACCCCGACCCGGCCGCCTCGCTGGCGCCCGCGATCGCCGGCACGCCCGCCACGGTCGTCGTCGCCCTGATCGGCACCGAGGGCGACCCGCAGGACCTGCACCGGCAGGTGGCGGCCTTCCGCGAGGCGGGCGCGTCCGTCTTCACCTCGAACGCCCAGGCCGCCCGCCACGCCAGGAGCCTGCTGTGACGCACCCGCAGCCCAGCCGAACGCGCTGTAAGGCCCGCCCGCCTCACGCGGAGCCCAGCCCGGCGCGCCGCGACCCCCGCCCGCCTCACGCGGAGCCCAGCCCGGCGCGCCGTAAGCCCCGCCCGACGGAGTCATCGTGACGAGCCTGCTGAACTCCTCCCCACGCGTGATCACCGTAGGCGCGGGCCTGCTCGACGAGGCCCTGCGCGCCCAGGCCGTCCCCACGGAGCCGGTCGCCTGGCGCCCGCCCCTGCCCGGCACCGCGGAAGCCCTGGCCACGGTGCTGGCCGACCCCCGCCGCCAGGAGGCCAACGCCCTGGCCGTGAGCAGGCTGACCTCGGCCCGCCCGCACCTGGTGGGCGTCCGGCGCGCGTCCGAGCTGCTCGACGCGGACACGTTCCTGCACGCGGGCCCGCCCATCACCTGGGACCGCGCCTCGGGCCCGATGCGCGGCGCGCTGATCGGCGCGATGCTCCTGGAGGGCAGGGCCGCCGACGAGCACGAGGCCGCGGACAGGCTGGCGGCGGGCGCGGTCGCGTGGCGTCCCTGTCACGAGAACGCGGCGGTGGGCCCGATGGCGGGCGTGGTGAGCCCGTCGATGTGGCTGTTCGAGGTGCGCGACGACGAGCACGGCGGCACCGCGTACTGCTCGCTGAACGAGGGGCTGGGCAAGGTGCTCAGGTACGGCGCGTACGGCCCCGAGGTGCTGGAGCGGCTGCGCTGGATGGACCGGGTGCTGGGCCCCGCGCTGGCGGCGACGCTGGAGCGGACGGGCCCGATCGACCTGCGCTCGCTGATCGCGCAGGCCCTGCAGATGGGCGACGAGCTGCACAACCGCAACAGGGCCGCCACCTCGCTGCTGCTGCGCGAGCTGGCCCCCGCCGTGGTGGAGTCGGCGCCGGGTGTGGCGGCCGAGGTGCTGCGCTTCATCAACGGCAACGACCATTTCTTCCTGAATGTCGGGATGGCGGCGGGCAAGGCCGCCACGGACGCGGCGCGCGACGTGCCGGGCTCGTCGCTGGTGGTCGCGATGGCCAGGAACGGCACCGACTTCGGGGTCCAGGTGTCGGGGCTGGGCGGGCGCTGGTTCACGGGCCCCGCCGGGGTGCCGGACGGGCTCTACCTCGGCTCGTACGGCCCGCAGGACGCCAACCCGGACATCGGCGACTCGACGATCACGGAGACGTCGGGCCTGGGCGGCTTCGCGATGGCGGCGTCGCCGGCGATCGTGCGCTTCGTGGGCGGCGAGGTGTCGGACGCGGTGCGGGCCACCCGTTCCATGTACGAGATCACGCTGGCCGAGCACCCCGTCTACCAGATCCCGGGTCTCGGTTTCCGTGGCACGCCGGTCGGCGTCGACGTCACGCTGGTGGCCCGGACGGGTTTGCTCCCCGTGGTGAACACGGGCATCGCGGGCCGGGTCGCGGGGACGGGTCAGGTCGGCGCGGGCCTCGTGGAGCCGCCTGTCGAGGCGTTCACCAGCGCTTTGGCGGCTCTCGCGGCTGAGAGTAAGTGATCCATTTTAATGCAGACATATCCCTATGTCAGTAGCAAAGTAAGACTTTGTCGCCTTCCCTTGCAGATTCGTCGCCGATATCGTAACGATCCTCACAATCTGCAAGTAGCGTGAAGAACGCACGTGACGGATGAGGCGAGATGGGGGCGTAGACATGGCAGCCGACCGCTTGCTCAGCGGGCCCGGCTCAGAGGGAGGTGCCACGGGGGGCGCTCCGCAGAGCCAGGGACGCCTGATCGGCAGGCGCTACCGACTGATGTCGCCCGTCGGCAGGGGCGGCATGGGCATGGTGTGGCACGCCCACGACGTGCTGCTCGACAGGGACGTGGCCGTCAAGGAGCTGATCCTGCCCTACGGCCTCGACCACGCGGGCAAGCAGGTGGCCCACCGGCGCATGCTGCGCGAGGCCCGATCGGCCGCGAGGCTGACGCACCCGGGCATCGTGACCGTGCACGACGTGGTGGAGGAGGACGGCCGGCCCTGGATCGTGATGGAGCTGGTCCGGGCGTGGTCGCTGGAGCAGGCCGTCCGCCAGAGCGGGCCGCTCCCGGTGATCCAGGCGGCCGAGATCGGCATCCGGGTGCTCGACGCGCTCATGGTCGCGCACGCCGCCGGCATCCTGCACCGCGACATCAAGCCGGGCAACGTGCTGCTCACCCAGGACCGGGTGGTGCTCACCGACTTCGGCATCGCGGCCATCGAGGGCGACGTCACGATCACCCAGACGGGGCTGCTCATGGGCTCGCCGGCGTACATCCCGCCGGAGCGCCTGTCGGGCCAGCCGATCACGCAGGCGGCCGACCTGTGGTCGTTCGGCGCGACGCTGTACGCCGCCGTCGAGGGCAGGCCGCCCTACGAGGGGCCCGACCCGGTGGCGGTGCTCGGCGCGGTGGTCACCCAGGACCCGATCAGGCCGCAGCGGGCCGGCTCGCTGATGCCGGTGATCGAGGGCCTGCTGCGCAAGAACCCGGCCGAGCGGCTCACCGCCGTCCAGGTGATCGAGATGCTGGAGGCGGTGCTGCGCGCGCACGGCTCGCCCAGGCCGCGCGCCCCCGAGACGCTGCCCAGCCAGAGCGACCCGACCCCGGCCGGGCTGCTGCCGCCGCTGGACACGCCGTCGGGGCCGATGCCGTCGCGCATCGTGGAGACCCCGTCCGGTCCGGTACGGGTGCCGTACGACCCGCTCAACAGCCCGTCCGGCGGCCACGCGATGCCGTACGACGGGCTGACCAGCCCGTCGGGCAGCCACCGCACCGACCAGCTCCCGCCCCTGCCGCCCACACCCCAGCAGCAGCGCGGCCCCTACGACTCGCTCGCCAGCTCGTCAGGCGGTTATGACTCCCTGAGCCCGTATGACTCGCTGAGCAGCAGTTCAGGCCCGTACGACTCACTGAGCAGCAGCTCGGGTCCGTACGACTCGCTGGCCGCCCCGTCGGGCCCGCAGCCGCCGTTCGGCGCGCCCCCCGGCCAGCGGATGGGCCGCGGCCTCGACGACCTGGACGACCCGAGCGGCCCGCACCCCCAGCCGATCCTGCCGCTGACCACGGACAGCCGGACCTCGTCCGCCGCCACCCCGTGGCCGCTGGCCTCCCCCGACGACCTGCGCGAGCAGTCGCGGGACCTGTCGCACGACATCTCCCGCAGCCGCCTGGCCTCCCTGCCGGCCGGCGCGCCGCGCTCGGGCAAGAGCCGCCGCCGGGTGGAGGACGAGGACGGCGCCTGGATCCGCGACGGCCGCCCCACGGTGCTCATGATCGTCAGCTCCCTGGTGGCCGTGGTGGTCGTGGCGGGCGCCCTGTGGATCGTCCTGACGGGCGGCTCCTCGCCGGCCCCCGTCACCACCTCGGCCACCGTCTCGGAGAGCGCCACGACGGAGGACGTGACCGAGCCGTCGATCATCCCCGAGGGGTACAAGGAGCACACGGGCCCCGGGTTCTCGGCCGCCGTGCCGGAGGACTGGAAGCTCGCGACGTCCGGCGGCGTGGCCACGTTCAGCGGCCCGAAGGACTCGGGCATGCGGATCCTGGTCGAGCGCGGCGCGCCGCAGGCCGACGGCGGGCTGTCGGAGCTGGGCAGGCTGGAGGCGGACGGCGGCCTGGAGAGCTACATCCAGGTGCAGCTCCAGTCCGTCGACTACCGCGACTGGCAGGCCGCCGACTGGGAGTACACCTACACCACCGCGAACGGTGTCCCCATGCACGCGCTGACCAGGTACGTCTCCATGGACACCGCCGCGTTCAAGATCACGATCGACTTGCCCGAGCTGAAGTGGGACGACCAGGCCGACACCAGGAAGGTGTTCCTCAACACGTTCCGGCAGGCCACCTGACCGGTATTGCACTGACCGTTCCAAAACGTGTAGCGTGCCCGTCATGGCGCGACCGAGGAAGTTCGAGGAGGACCGGGCGGTCGAGGCGGCCATGCGCGCGTTCTGGGACGCGGGCTACGAGGCCACCTCGACCCAGGACCTGTGCGCCGCCACGGGGCTGGGTCGCAGCAGCATCTACAACACGTTCGCGAGCAAGCGCGACCTGTTCGAACGGGCGCTGCGGCACTACATGGACGAGCGCAACGCCCGGCTCGCCGAGCTGATGGACGGCGGGCTGCCGATCAAGGAGAAGATCAGGACCGTGCTGTGGTGGTCGGTCGAGCCCGACCCCGCCGACCCGGCCGGCTGCCTGGTGGTGAACTCCCTGGTCGAGCTGGGCCCGCGCGACCCGGAGATCGCGGACATACTGCGCCGCGACACCGAGACGCGGGTCCGGATCGTCAGGACCGCCATCGAGGCCGCCCGCACCCGCGGCGAGCTGAGCGCGGACCACGACCCGCTCGCGCTGGCCCACTTCCTGACCACCACGGTCAGCGGCCTGCGCGTGGCGGCCCGCGGTGGGGCCGACAGGGCCACGCTCGAGTCGATCGCGGACACCGCGCTGGCCCTCTACTGATTTTTTCGTGCCCACGTTTTGAACCGATCAATCTAAAAAGGAGGACGCCATGCCGTTGGCGGTCTACATACTGGGGCTGTCGATCTTCGCTCAGGGCACGTCCGAGCTGATGCTCGCCGGGCTGCTCCCCGAGATGGCGCGCGACCTGGGGGTGTCGGTGCCCGACGTGGGGCTGCTGATCTCGGCGTTCGCGATCGGCATGCTGGTGGGCGCGCCGGTGCTGGCCGTCGTCACGTTGCGGTGGCCGCGCCGTACGGTGCTGCTGGCGTTCCTGGGGCTCTTCGCCCTGACGCACGTCGCGGGCGCGCTGACGTCGAGCTACGGCGTGCTGTTCGCCACCCGCGTGGCCGGCGCGTTCGTCTACGCCGGATTCTGGGCCGTGGCGGCCACCACCGCGATCGGCCTGGTGCCCGCGAACGCCCGCGCCAAGGCGATGAGCGTGCTGGCCGGCGGGCTCACCGTGGCCACCGTCATCGGCCTGTCGGCGGGCACGGTGATCGGGCAGCACCTGGGCTGGCGGGCGGCGTTCTGGGCGGTGGCCGCGCTGTCGGCGCTGGCCGGGATCGGCGTGTTCGCCACCATCCCCGGCGGCCGGCCCGACGGGGCGAGCACGCCCCGCGTTTCCGACGAGCTGCGCGCGCTGGCCAGGCCCGCGCTCTGGCTCGCCTACGGCACCACCGCGCTGACCACCGGCGCGCTGCTGTCGTCCTTCAGCTACCTCAGCCCGCTGCTGACCGACGTCACCGGCCTGGACCCGGCCTGGGTGCCGGCCGTGCTCGGCCTGTACGGGGTGGGCGCCCTCATCGGCATCACCATCGGCGGCCGGATCGCCGACGCGCGGCCGTACCCGCTGCTGTTCGCCGGGGTCACCGGCCTCGTCGTGACCTCGGCGGCGCTGGCCGCGTCCGCCTCCGTGGCCCTGCTCGCCGTCCCGCTGATCTTCCTGCTCGGCGCGTTCGGCTTCGGCACCAACCCCGCGCTGAACGCCCGCCCCTTCGCCCTCGCCAAGGACGCACCCACGCTGGCCGCCGGCATGAACGTGGCCTCCTTCAACGTCGGCATCACCGCCGGCCCTTGGGTGGGCGGCCTGGCCATCGGCGCGGGGCTCGGCTACGCCTCCGTCGCCTGGATCGGCGCCGCGATCGGCGTGGCGGGCCTGGCCGCCGTGGCGCTCGGCGCGAGCCTGCACCGCAGGGGCGCGGTGGCCGGCGAACCGGCCGAAACCCGTGAGATACGGTCTGCCGTATGAAGCTGGCGAGCATCTCCTACTACCCCGTCAAGTCCACCTCGGGGCACGAGGTCGCCGCGGCCGAGGTGCAGCCGTGGGGGCTGGCCGGCGACCGCCGCTACCTCGTCGCCGACGAGCGCGGCGCGGTGCTCACCGCCCGCCAGGAGCCGCGCCTGCTGGCCTGCGTGCCCGTGCTCGACGGCGACACGCTCACCCTGACGGGCCCGCACGCGGCACCGCTCACGGTCACCCGCGCCGGCGTCCCCGCCGTCGCCCCTGCTGGCGCCCCTGCTGGCGCCCCTGTCGGAGTCCCTGCCGACGCCCCCGTGAGCGGCCCGGCCGCCGAGTTGTCCACCGTGCGGCTGCCGAGCACCGAGGTGCGGCTCACCGACTGCGGCGACGCCGCCGCCGGGTGGCTGAGCGCGCTGGTGGAGCGCCCCGTCCGGCTCATGTGGCTGGACGACCCCACCCGCCGCCCGGTCAACCCCCTCTACGGCCGCCCCGACGACCGCGTCAGCCTCGCCGACGCCTTCCCGCTGCTGCTCACCACGACCGCCTCGCTCGCCCGCCTCAACGACTGGATCGCCGAGACCGCGCGGGAGCTGGGCGAGGAGCCGCAGGCGCTCCCCATGCGCAGATTCCGGCCGAACGTGGTGATCGACGGCGTGGAGGAGCCGTTCGCCGAGGACGAGTGGAAGCGCGTGCGCATCGGCGAGGTGGAGTTCCGCGTGACCAAGGGGTGCGATCGCTGCGTGCTGACCACGGTCGACACCACGACCTATCGCAAAGGCAAGGAGCCGCTCAGGACGCTCGCCCGCCATCGCAAGCGTGACGGCAAGGTGTGGTTCGGCATCAATCTGATCCCCGACCTGATTCCGGGCACGTACGGTCGCATCGCTCAAGGGGATCCCGTCATCCTGCTCTGAAAATCCCTATTTCCCGAAAAATCATTTCACCGTCCCCTTTGGGGCGTTGTTAGCGATTATGCGAGACTTCACGGGTGACCAGTGCCCCCACCAAGCCCGCTGTCTCGCCTCCCGACCTCATTCAGCGCATCCAACGCCGGACCCTGGTCGTGCTCTCAGCGGCGCAGATCGTGGGCGGCGTCGGCGTGGCCGTCGGGCTGGCGCTCAGCTCGGTCGTCGTGGACGAGCTGTCACGCTCGACGGTCATCAGCGGCTTCGCGGGCACGGCCACCGTGCTCGGCGCGGCACTCCTGGCCCTGCCCACCGCCAAGGCGTCCGGCCGGGGCGGACGCCGGGCCGGGCTGTCGCTCGCCTACACGGCGGCGCTGGCGGGCTGCGCGATCTCGGTGCTGGCCATCAGCCTGCACACCTGGCCGCTGCTGCTGGCCGGCCTCGTCCTGGTCGGCGGCGGCAGCGCGGGCAGCCTGGCGGCCCGCTACTCGGCGACCGACCTGTCGCCGAAGGACCGCTCGGCCCGCCACCTGTCGCTGGTCGTCTGGGCCTCGACCATCGGCTCCGTGGCCGGCCCGAACCTGGCCGAGCCCGCCGACCGCATCGGCATGAGCCTCGGACTGGTGGAGAAGGCGGGGCCGTTCGCGTTCGCCGCCCTGGCCTTCGCGCTCGCGGTGGTCGTCATCCTCTGCTTCCTGCGCCCCGACCCGCTCACCCTCGCCCGCGCCGGCGCGCCCGCCGCCGACTCGGGACGCAACCGCACCATCCGCACCGCCTGGCAGACGCTCCGCAGCACCCCGATGGCCCGCCGCGCCCTGGTCATGATCGCCGTCAGCCACACGGCGATGGTGTCCGTCATGTCCATGACTCCGGTCAAACTCCACCACGACGGCTCGAACCTGGACGTCATCGGCCTCGTCATCAGCCTGCACATCGCCGGCATGTACGTGCTCTCGCCCGTCGTGGGCTGGCTCGCCGACAAGGCGGGCAAGGTGCCGGTGCTGGTGCTCGGCTCCGCCCTGCTGCTCAGCGCCGCCGCCCTCGCCGGGACGGCGGGCCACCGGGTGTGGCAGGTGACGGCGGCGCTGGTGCTGCTCGGGCTCGGCTGGTCGTGCGGCCTGGTGGCGGGCTCGGCGCTGGTCACCGAGTCGGTGCCGATCGAGCGCCGCCCTGCCGTGCAGGGGCTGTCCGACCTGCTGATGAACGTCTGCGGCGCGACGGGGACGATCGTCGCGGGCGCGATCGTGGGGCTTCTGGGCTACGGCATGCTCGGGCTCATGGTCGGCATCATGGTCGCCCTGTCAGGCCTCTGGCTGATCACCGTCCGCCACCGCACCCCCTGACCCCCGCCCAGCCCGAACGCCGTACCACCCGCCCAGCCCGCACTCCTTAGCGACCGCCCAGCCGAACGCCGTACCACCCGCCCAGCCCGCACTCCTTAGCGACCGCCTAGGCCGAACGCCGTATCGCCCGCCCGGCCCGCACGCCATGCCGACCGCCCGGCCCGCACGCCATGCCGACCGCCCAGCCCGCACGCCATGCCGACCGCCCGGCCCGCACCCCGCGCGGTGGGCGGGCTCACTTGGCGTCGGCGTAGGACTTGACCGCCACCGCCTCCATCGGGAACCGCACCGGCGTCCCCCCGAACAACAACCGGCTGGCCTCCGCAGCCGAGCCCGCCACGGCCGCGATCACCTCGTCGGCCAGCTCGGCCGGACAGTGCACCATCACCTCGTCGTGCTGGAAGAACACCAGCCGCGCAGGCTCCGGCAGCCGCCCACGCAACACGGCCAGCAACGACAGCGCCCACTCCGCCGCCGTCCCCTGCACCACGAAGTTCCGCGTGAACCGCCCGCGATCCCTGGCCGCCCTGCCGCCCTCGGGCCCTGACACCAGCTCCTTCCACCGCTCGGACGGCGGCGGGCTGGTGCGCCCGAGCCAGGACCGCACGAGCCGCCCCTCCTCCCCCGCCTTGGCCGCGTCTTCCACGAACTGGTAGGCCTTCGGGAAGCGCTGCCGCATCACCGCCAGCAGCTTGGAGGCGTCGCCGCTGGTGCCGCCGTACATCGCGGACAGCATGGCGATCTTGGCGTTGGCCCGCTCGCCGCCGAACGACTGCGCCAGCGCGGAGTACAGGTCGATCTCCCCCGCCGCCCTGGCCAGCCCCACGTCGCCGGCCATCGCCGCCAGCACCCGGGGCTCCAGTTGCGCGGCGTCCGCGACGACCAGCATCCACCCGTCGTCGGCCATCACGACCCGCCGCATCACCTTGGGGATCTGCAGCGCCCCGCCCCCGTGGGTGGCCCACCGCCCCGACACGACGCCGCCCACCACGTACTCGGGCCTGAACCGCCCGCCGCGCACCCACTGGTCGGCCCACGTCCACCCGTGCGCGCTGAACAGCCGGGCCAGCTCCTTGTAGGCCAGCAGCGGCGCCACCGCCGGATGGTCGATCTGCTTGAGCTCCCACTGCCTGGTCGTCTTCAGCGCCACCCCCGCGCCCTTGAACGCCTTGACGAGCTGCTGCACCGAGTCGGGGTTGACCTGGTGCCCGAACGCGGCCGCCACCTCGTCGGCCAGCGCCTGCAGCCGGGCCGGGCGCATGCCGTGAACCGGGCGCGGGCCGAGCATCTCGGTCAGCAGCGCGTCGTGCACGTCCCTGCGCCACGGCATGCCCTCGTGCGCCATCTCGGCGGCGACCAGCGCACCGGCCGACTCGGCCGCCACCAGCAGCCGGAACCGGCCGGGCTCGGGCAGCGCGGCGATGCGCCTGAGCTGGTCGGTCAGCACCTCGGCGACCTCCCGCGCGCCGAGCGGCTCGGGCGCGAACAGCGTGCCAGGCGCGTTCGGCTGCTCGTCGGGCACCGGCAGGCCGTGCAGCCTGGCGTGCGCGGCCCTGGCCGAGCGGGGCTCGCCGTAGCGGCCCTCGTACGCGAGCAGCAGGCCCTCGGTGAGCGCGAGGTCGTGGCAGCGCGCCACCCGCACGCCCCGCTCCAGCAGCGGCGGGTACGTCTCCCGCGCGTCCGCCCACACCCACCGCGGCCCCTCGGCCTCCTCCAGCTCCCTCACGGCACGCGCGAGTCCGTCAGGACCACCGACCGGCAGCCCCGCCCCCAAGCCGCCGGAACGATCGGCCGCGCCACCGACCGGCAGCCCCGCCTCCCGATCGCCGGGACGGCCGCCCGCGCCGCCGACCGGAGGGGTCGTCTCCCGGCCGCCCGCGTCATCGACCGGCAGCGCCGTCTCCCCGTCGCCGGGGCCACCGCCCGCGGCGCCGACCGGGAGCACCGTCTCCCCTGCGACCACGACATACACGTGGTCAAGGGTGCCAAACCCGTCCGACAAAAAAGCACGAGGTCAGGCGAGGCTGATCCGCACCTCGTCCTCCAGCGGCGGCTCCAGCTCCTGCGCCAGGCACCCCGTGGCCGCGAAGCACCGCAACGTCAGCTCCCCGGGGGTCACGGTGGCGTGCAGGAACTGCTTGAAGAACGGCGGCGTGTCCCAGTCGGACAACTCGGACAGGAAGCGGTGGAACACCTTGTCGACCGGCAGCCGGAACGGCCATGGCCAGCCCCCGAGCAGCCGCGCCGCCCACCGCATCCGCCGGGTGATCTTCACGGGCCCCGTGGGGCTTCTGACCGGTTCGTTCCTGATGTGCTCCGACATCATGCACAACGCTTCGGAAGGCGTCAGGTAGAGCCACTTCATCCGCAGCCGCTTGGCGTAGAGCTGGCTGTAGAAGGACAGCGAGTCGCCGCGCAGCGGATAGCACTTGAACGCGTCCTCGTGCACGCCGGAGACGTCCACGCGGCCGATGGTGTGCGTGGCGTGCATGAACGCCCCGCCGCCACCCGACACGATGTACTGGATCACCCGGTCGCCCACCTTGACCGGGTATCGCTGGTAGTTGTGCACGTCGCCGCCGATGGCCGCGACGTACCGGTGTGCCGGGTCGCGCACGATGTCGTCGATCGTCCCGCCGCCTTCCAGCGGCGACGGCTTGTACGCGTTCGCGGTGTAGATCGGCTTGCCGGTCACCAGGATCTTCGGCCGCGGGTCGAGCGAGACGCGACGCAGCCAGGCGGCCTGCTTCTCGTCGATCACGTTCCTGATGCCGGTGTCCACTCCCACGACGAGCAGGCTGTCGCTCTCGATCGTCCAGTACGGCCCCGGCTGCGTGGCCTGCTGCGACGGCTTGCCTCTGAGCCTGCGCGCCTCGGCCAGCGCGGCCTCGTCGATGGTCTCCGGCTTGCGCCACAGCAGGCCGCGCAGCCCGCGGTCCGGCGCCGGCTTGAGCGGCGGCGCGTCGCAGAAGACGCGCATGAAGCCGCCGAGCCCGTCGTACCAGTCGTGGTTGCCGGGGATCGCGTAGATGGGTGCGTCGTAGTCCTGGTACGGGCGGAAGAACTTGGCGCCGTACTCGTTGCCCGACCCCGTCGGATAGATCACGTCGCTGGCGATGATGGCGAAAGAGGTGTCCTGCCCGAGTTTCACCATGCCGGGAACAACGGCGTACTGGGATGCATCTCCTTCGCCTGTATCCCCAAGCAGAAGAAAACTGAAATGACTCCCGATGGACGGTTTGATGCGAAATTCCGGATCAACGCCCCGCGCTTCCTGGGACTCCACCCAGCGCGCCCGCACCTCCCCTGACGGGTCTCCGAACAACCCGGCAAGGATCTCGTTGCGGGACAGCCAGAGCGTACGTACATTCAACCAGGTAAAGCCCTGCTTATCGGGTCTGAGCTGCGCAAACGTACCTGGTTGCACACAGGCCCAACCCGCACCCTCCTCAGAGATCCGGGAGGAAACCTGCTTACCGCGCTCAGCCGCGACTTCCACCATGACCTCATCTTTACCGTGATCTACCTTTTGCGCGACCTGAACGCTCCGTACCGTTGGGAACACAGAAGGTGCGCAATGGTGTAGCCTCACCCCCCAAGCAAGCGGTTGGGACTGCCCTAGGAGGCTCCCATGACCCGTAACAGCCCGGACGACGCGACCCGCAAAGGCACCTCCGCCGTGGCGGCCATCGAGGGTCTGCTCGCCTTCGCCGCGAACCGGCCGCGCTGGGCCGGGAGCTCGGCGCTCAACAGCGCCGGCGAGGCGATCGCGAGAAGCCGGGCGCTGGCCGCGCAGTCGCCGGAGCACAACCCGCTGCTCGCCCGGTGTCTGCGCACGACCGCGAGGCTGATGCTGGCCAAGGGGCGCGCCATGGAGGCGCTGCCGCTGGCCCAGGAGGCGGTGGCGCTGACCCGCTCGGCCGGCGGCGGGGCGCTGGGGCTCTCGCTGCGGCGGCTGGCCGAGGTGCAGGAGGCCCTGCACCGCTTCAGCGACGCCGCCGCCACCCTCGCCGAAGCCGACCGCCTCCCACCCCCACCCGGCTGACTTCTCAGCCTCGCGGGACGAGCACGCCGGGGTTGAGTATCCCGGCCGGATCGAGCTCGGCCTTGACCGCACGCAGCACCCCGGCCCCGACGGGCCCGATCTCGCTCGCGTAGGCGTCCAGATGATCCCGCCCCACCCCGTGGTGGTGCGTGATGGTGCCGCCCGCCGCCACGATGGCCGCGTTCACCGCCGCCTTGGCCCGCTCCCACTGCGCCACCGGGTCACCGTCCTGCGGCGTCACGACGGTGAAGTACAGCGAGGCCCCGGTCTCGTACACGTGCGAGATGTGACACATCACGAGCGGCGACCCGAGCGCCCCGAGCAGCGCCAGCCGGACAGCGTCGTACAGGCGCGGCAGGTTCGCCCAGAACCCGGCCGTCTCCAGCGTCTCGACGGTGGCGCCGGCGGCGAGCAGGGAGTCGCGCAGGTAAGGGGCGGAGAAGCGGCCGTGCTCCCACGCCTCGCCCGGCCCGGCCCCGAGCGGCTCGCCGCCCGTCCGGGACAGCACGACGGAGGCGGCGGCATGCCGGCCGCCGACCCGCTCCCCCTCGTACCCGGCGATCAGCAGGCACCCCCCGGAGCCGCCTGAGCCGATCTCCTCCGGCTTGGCCAGGCCGATCATCGTCTCGGTCTCGTCGGAAAGGCGCAGCACGGTCGGCGCCGGCCCTTCCTGGACGAGTGCCCGCACAGCGGCCGACCCCTCCTGGAACGACGCGAACCGCCACCCTTCGTACCGCCGCTCGCGGGGAGCCCTGCGCACCCGCAGCCGCAGCGACGTGATCACCCCGAAGGCCCCCTCGGACCCGAGCACGAGCTGCCGCAGGTCGGGCCCGGCGGCCGACTTGGGGGCGCGCCCGAGCTCCAGGGTGCCCGCGGGCGTGGCCAGCGTGAGCCCGACGACCATGTCGTCGAAGCGGCCGTACCCGGCGGAGGCCTGACCGCTGGACCGGGCGGCGGCGAAGCCGCCCAGCGTGGCGTACTCGAAGGACTGGGGGAAGTGGCCCAGCGTCAGCCCGCGTCCGGACAGCAGCCGCTCGGCGTCCGGAGCCCGCACCCCCGGCTCGAACTCCGCGATCATGGACTCCTCGTCCACGGACCGCAGCCGGTCGAGCCGTCCCAGGTCGAGCGCGATGACCCCGGCGAACCCCGCCCGGTCGGCGGCCAGCCCGCCCACCACCGAGGTGCCGCCGCCGAAGGGCACGACCGCGACGCGCTCGCGCGAGCACAGCCGCAGCAGCTCGGCGACCTCCTCGTGGGAGCCGGGCAGCACCACGGCGTCCGGCGCGGCCGAGCCGTCGCCCGCGCGCATGCGCAGCAGGTCGGGGGTGGACTTGCCGCGCGTGTGCCGGACGCGGGCCTCGTGGCCGGTCAGCACGTTCGCGTCGCCGACCACCTTGGCGAGCGCGCCGAGCAGCGGCTCCGCCAGCGCGACCGCCGGGAGCGCGACCTCCTCCAGCGCGGCGGCGGGCGCGCCGGGCGCGCGCACGCCGAGCAGGTCGCGCAGCAGCGCCCGCACCGGCTCGGGCAGCTCGCGGGCCTTGGCGGGGTCTCCCCAGCCCGACCACGACATCGGTTCTCCAGTCACGCATACACTGTGACACATGACGTCGATTCGTCACAATGAGGGCGTGCTGGACGCCGCACGCGACTGCGTGCTGGCCTACGGGGTGCGCAGGACCACGCTCACGGACGTGGCGCGGCGCGCCGGGGTGTCGCGGATGACGCTCTACCGCCGCTGGCCCGACGTGCGCACGCTGGTCGCCGACCTGATGACCAGGGAGTGGGTGCGGGTGGTCGAGGGGCTCGACCTGTCCGATCCCGTACGCGCCATCGTGGCGGGCGTCAGGGGGCTGCGCGAGCACCCGCTGTGGCGCAAGATCGTGGAGGCGGACCCGGAGCTGCTGGTGCCGTACCTGCTGGATCGGCGCGGCGCCAGCCACGAGGCCATCCTGGAGGTGCTGGAGCCGGTCGTCGGCGATCCGGCCAGGGCCAGGGCGGTGCTGCTGGTGGCCCAGTCGTTCCTGCTGTCCGCCCCGACCATGCTCGACCCCGTCACGCTGGACGAGCTCGACGCCGAGCTCGCCGCCCTGCTGGAGGCCTACCTTGGATAGCTCGCTGAACGCCGCCAGACGCTCCCGTGAGCTGCGCGGGGTCGCGGAGGAACGGGTGGACGTGCTGGTGGTGGGGCTCGGGGCGACGGGCGCGGGCGCCGCGCTCGACGCCGCCACGCGGGGGCTGAGCGTGGCGGCAATCGACGCGCACGACCTGGCTTTCGGCACCTCCAGGTGGAGCTCCAAGATGGTGCACGGCGGCCTGCGCTACCTGGCCAAGGGGCAGGTGGGCGTGGCGTACGAGAGTGCGGCCGAGCGCGGCATCCTGCTCCGCCGTACGGCTCCGCACCTGGTCAGAGCGCATCCGTACGTGCTGCCGCTGACCCCCGAGGTCTCCCGCCGCCAGGCGGCGCTGGTGATGACCGGCTACCGGCTCGGCGACGGGCTGCGGGCCGCCGCGCGCACGCCGCGCCGCCTGCTGCCGGGCCCGACGCGCCTGAACGCGGCCCGCGCCCACACGCTGGCGCCCGTGCTGCGCGCCGACGGGCTGCGCGGCGCGCTGCTGTCGTGGGACGGCCGGCTGCTCGACGACGCGCGCCTGGTGGTGGCCATCGCGCGGACGGCCGCCGCGCACGGGGCGCGGGTGCTGACCCGCTGCCGCGCGCTGCGCCTGACGGGCCACGGGGCCGAGGTGCGCGACGAGCTGACGGGTGAGGAGTTCACGATCCGCGCCAGGGTGGTGATCAACGCCGCCGGGGTGTGGGCGGGCACGCTGGACCCCCAGGTACGGCTGCGCCCCTCGCGCGGCAGTCACCTCGTCCTGGAGCCTGGCACGCTGCCGGGGCTGATCGCGGGCCTGCACGTGCCCATCCCCGGCGAGAGCAACCGCTTCGCGCTCGTGCTGCCGCAGCCGGATGGCCGCATTTATGTGGGTCTGACCGACGAGCCGGTGGACGGGCCGGTGCCGGACGTCCCCGAAGTGCCCGAGGAGGACGTCAGAACGCTTCTGGAGGTGTTGAACGGGGTTCTTGAGGTCCCAGTGACCAGGGAGGCGGTTGCGGGCTCCTACGCGGGCCTCAGGCCGCTCCTGGCCGCCGGCGGCAGGACGGCCGACCTGTCGCGGGAGCACGCGGTGTTCTCGCAGGACGGTGTCGTGACCGTCGTGGGGGGCAAGCTGACGACATATCGCCGCATGGCCGAGGACGCGGTGGATCGAGCGGTCTCGCAGGGGAAGCTCCGGGCTCGCCGCTGCCGCACCCGGCGCGTCCCGCTCGTCGGGGCCGGCTCACGCCCACAGGGAGTGCCCGCCCGCCTGGCCGAGCGGTACGGCTCCGAGGCCGAGTCCGTGCACGAGCTCGTCAAGGAGCACCCGGAGGAGGTCGGGCTCGGCCTGACCAAGGGCGAGCTGCTCTGGTCGGTCCTGCACGAGGGCGCGCTCGACGAGGGCGACCTGCTCGACAGGCGGACCAGGATCGGCCTCGTCGAGCGGGACAGGGATCGCGCCCTGCCCGCGACACGGGACGTGCTGGACCGGTTCTCCCGCGCCTAAACCCGCCGATCCGTTAGGTTAGTCTTACCTAAGTCGGATCGCGAAGGGGGCAGGGGCGTTGGCGAGGGGCTGCGAGCATCCGATGGGATGCCACACCGGCGAGATGCCCACACTGGCCAGTGCCACCGTGGGAGCCCGCCTGTGGCTGCTCATCGAATACACCGGAGCCTGGCCTTCGCGCCTGGAAAACTTCGAACTTCCTGAAGAAATCTCGAAACTCGTCCACCGGGCGCTCGAACGCGGTATCAGGCCTCAGCTCATCCGCCGCCCCGGCAAGCGGACCCGCCCACGAGAGCAGGGGATCCGTGTGCTAGTGGGCTACGCGGAGGGCGAGCACCCCTGGATAGCGCAGGGAGTCGTCGCAGGTCCTGACGATCTTGACCTGGACGCGCTCATGGCCGGAGTGGTCCCGGAGTCCTGCATACTTGAAGACGAGCCGGTATTTCTGGTCTGCACGCACGCCAAGCGCAATGTGTGCTGCGCCCGCATTGGACTACCCCTCGCCCGGTCCCTGGCAGAAATCTTGCCGGACAGAGTGTGGGAAACGTCACACGTTGGCGGCGATCGCTACGCCGCCAACCTCGTGTGCTTGCCACACGGAATTTTCTACGGCAGCATGTCTCAGGCTGCTGCATCGGCAGCGGCTAACGCGTACCGGTCGGGCGAGGTCATTCTCGACCGCTACCGGGGACGCGCAGGCATCCCTGAGCCATTGCAGGCCGTCGAGCACTTCGCCCGAGCCCATACGGGAGAGTGCTCCGTCGGCGCGGTGGCCGTGGAATCCTCCAGGACGGACGGCGACGTCACCGAAGCCATTGTGCGCTGCGGCGACGTCCGGCTCCAGGTTGTGATCGAGCCATCGGCGTTCACGGCGCCGTGTGGTACGGCTTGCGCCGAGACGATCACCACCTACCGGCTGGTTTCGCTGGACAGGCTCACGCCTGTGCGGTACGCCACGCCCGCTCTCGCCTGAACAGGGAACATCACGGCCCGACGTTGCGTTGGAACAGTGACGCCATAAGCGTCCAATGCGGCTCAATTACCGAAATACCTCTCACGAAGGTGGTTTTCTCATGTCTCAGGTACGTCGGCAGCTCGCCCGCCCGCGCCCCAGCTGGGGTTGGCAGGATGATGCCGCGTGCCGGGGTGAGGACCTCGTGCTCTTCTTCGGCCCCGATGGGGAGCGGCAGCCCGAGCGGGACGTACGCGAGCGGAAGGCCAAGGCGATCTGCGCCCAGTGCCCCGTCCGCAACGAGTGCCTAGACTACGCGCTGTCCCGGCCGGAGAAGTACGGCACGTGGGGCGGTCTCAACGAGGACGAGCGCGCCAGCGAGCGTCGCCGTCGCATGCGCCGCGCGGCCAGCGCCGGCATCTCCGCCGCCTGACACCCGGCAGCATCACCATCATCGCGTGATCACGCAGTTGTCCCGATGAGCCGGAGCCTGACCCGACGGTCAGGCTCCGGTGAACCCGGTCGGAGCAACTGCTTGATCAGGCCCGGGTGGTCCCACCCCAGCACGTGATCTCGCACCGCGGGCGACGCCCGCGGTGCGAGTCTTTTCATGGCCTGCCCTGACCTGCCCGACATCTGGCGGTCATCGCCCGTTGCCGTGCGTTCGGGAACGCGTCATGTGCCCGCCCTAGTGTGCCCGGCATGAAACGCATCGCCATCCTGACGTGCGCGGGCGCGCTCACCCTCGGCCTCGCGGCCGGCCCCGCCACCGCGGACCCCGAGCGGGCCTCCACCTCCTTCGGGCAGGCCACGCTGACCGGGTTCGCCTCCCTCCCGGCGCTGACCTTCGTCCCCGGCAGCGAGCCGTCGGGCTCCCTCCTCGGCACGACGCCCGTCAACGGCGTCACCCCGCCGTTCACCGGCCAGCCGGTGCAGGGCTTCAGCGGCATCGCGCGCCGCCACGACGGCACCTACGACGTGCTGTCCGACAACGGCTTCGGCAACAAGGCCAACAGCTCCGACTTTCTCCTGCGGGTCCACCGCATCAAGCCCGATTTCGGGGCCAAGTCCGTCCAGGTGCTCGGCGGCTTCAACCTGACCGACCCGCGCGGGCTCGTCACCTGGCCGCTCACCCGCCAGGACCGCACGCTGACCGGCGCCGACTTCGACGTCGAGTCGATCGTGCGCTCGACGGACGGCACGTACTGGATCGGCGACGAGTTCGGCCCGTTCCTGCTGCACTTCGACCAGAAGGGCCGCCTGCTGGACGCGCCCGTCGCGCTCCCCGGCGTCCAGGCCCCCGAGAACCCCGCGCTCAACGGCGGTCAGCCCAACCTGGCCGGCAGCAAGGGCTTCGAGGGCATGGCCAGGGGCGTGGACGGCCGCCGCCTCTACCCGCTGCTCGAAGGCACGGTCAGCGGCGACCCGGCGGGCACGCTGCGCATGTACGAGTTCGACCTGCGCAAGCGGGCCTACACCGGCAAGCGGTGGACGTACGAGCTGGAGGACCCCGCGCACGCCATCGGCGACGCCATCGCCGTCGACGAGAACCGGTTCCTGATCATCGAGCGGGACAACGGGCAGGGCGACGCCGCCAAGGTCAAGCGCATCTACCTGGCCGACAAGCGCGACAAGGACCGGGACGGCGCCCTGGACAAGACCCTGGTCGCCGACCTGCTGAACCTTGCCGACCCGCGCGGGCTGGGCGGCGCGCCGGGCACGTTCCGGTTCCCGTTCCAGACGATCGAGGACGTGATCATCCTCGATGACCGGACGCTCGGCGTGCTCGACGACAACAACTTTCCCTTCTCCAACGGTCGTACGGCGGGCAAGCCTGACGACAACGAGTTCATCACCGTACGGCTGACCCACGGCCTCAAGGCCGACCCACGCGTGTACCGCTGACCCGCGCAGCGCTCCGGCCGCCGACCGCATCCGGTCGGCGGCCGCTTCGTGGATGAGGCGCCTGCCCGGCCATCAGCACGCGCGTGGATGAGGCGCCTGCCCGGCCACCAGCACGGCGTGGATGGGGCACCTGCCCGGCCACCAGCACACGCGTGAGTGGGCACCTGCCCGGCCACCAGCACACGCGTGAATGGGCACCGGCTACCAGCACTCGCGTGGATAGGGTGCCTGCCATGCCACCAGCACCGCACACTCCACCCGCGACCGCCGCAGCAGACCTCGAAGAGATCATCCACCTGGCCGTCGAAACACTCCGCCACGCCCCGCAGCCCGCCTGGGACGCCAAGGCGGGCTCACTCGACTGGACGTGCTGGGAAACCGCCGAACACCTGGCCGACGACCTGTTCGCCTACGCCGTGCAACTCGGCCTCACGACGCCGCCGCTGGACGTGTACGTGCCGTTCGTCATGGAGAGCCGCAGGCCGGACGGCCCGTCGAACTCCGTGCACGCCGACCCCGCCGCGGGCGTCACGGGCCTGATGCAGGTGCTGCAGGCGAGCGGCGCGCTGCTGGCCGCGATGGTACGCACCGCGCCGCCGGACGCCCGCGCCCACCACGGCTTCGGCCCCGCGGACGCCTCGGCCTCCGCCGCGATGGGCCTGGCCGAGACGCTCGTCCACGTGCACGACCTGGCCGAGGGCCTCGGCCTGAGCTGGAATCCGCCCGCCGAGGTGTGCGCACGCGTGCTCGCCCGGCTCTTCCCCGACGCCCCAGGGGACACGGACCCCTGGGCGACGCTGCTGTGGGCGACGGGCCGCGCCGAGCTTCCCGGCCGTCCCCGTCTGACGCGCTGGCGCTGGCACAACGCGCCCCCGTCACCGCAGTCGTGACCGAAACTCCACGTCACCTGGACCGTAACCCGGCGACCAGCAGAGACCTCGGACGACCTCGGACAATCTCAGACGTCCCCGGACGGCCTCGGACGGCCCCAGATGCCTTCAGAAGACCTCAGACGATGAGGTCGTCGAACTCGCCGTCCTTGGCCCCGAGGACGAACGCGGTGATCTCGGCGCGGGTGTAGACGAGCGCCGGTCCTTCGGGAAAGCGTGAGTTACGCATGGCTATTTCCCCCGTGGGCAGGTTCGCGACTTCGACGCAGTTGCCGTTGGGGTTGCTCCGCTTGCTCTTGCGCCAGACGACGGGAAGGCGGCCGGCGGGCGTTCCGTTCCGGAACTCGTGCATGGGGGCAGCTCCTCGCGATCTTACGGATGCACGTGCATCCGCGTTTGCGAGGTGACAATACGGCAACAGGAACTGCTCCATATACCGGACGACCAAAAATCCCGCTATGGAGTGGATCACAGGGGTTTCAGCAGCTCATGCGGAAATGAGGCGTTCCAGGAAGCGCCTGGTCGCCTTCGGCTCCTCCGCCTGGATGCTGAGCCGGTCCATGACCTCCATGTAGTGGTCGGAATCGACGGCCTTGTCCAGGTAAAGGGCGCTGGTGAGCTGCTCCATGTAGACGACGTCGGGCAGCTCGCGCTCGGGGAAGCGCAGGATGCTGAACGGACCGCCGGCCGCCGCGTGACCACCCCGGTCGAACGGCATGATCTGCACTGTGATGTTGCGCTCCGCCGTGACCTCCAGCAGGTGCGCGATCTGCTCCCGCATGATCTCGGAGCCGCCCAGCGTGCGGCGCACCACGGCCTCGTCGATCACGGCCCACAGCGTCAGGCCGCTCTCCAGCCGCTTCTGCCGCGTCATGCGCAGCGCCACCCGGCGCTCCAGCTCGTCCTGGGACGCCTTCTCGTGCGCCAGCTCGATCACCGCCCTGGCGTAGGCGGGCGTCTGGAGCAGCCCAGGAACGAACTGGTTCTCATAGGTACGGATGCCGGCCGCGGCCCCTTCCAGGCCGATGTAGACCTCGAACCAGGCGGGCAGCAGATCGCCGTACTTGTGCCACCAGCCGGGCGCGTTGGCCTGCTTGGCCAGGGCCAGCAGCGGCTCGCGCTCCTCGGGGTCGGTGACGCCGTACAGGGTGAGCAGGTCGGCCACGTCACGCTGCTTGAAGCTGACCTGGCCGAGCTCCAACCGGCTGATCTTGGCATGAGATGCCCGAATCGAATACCCGGCGTCCTCGCGCGAGATACCCTTCTCCGTACGGAGCCTGCGCAATTGCGTCCCCAGCAGGATCCGCAGCACCGTCGGGCTTCCCGGCGAATAGCTGAGAAGCTTCCCTTCCGTGCTCTGTGCGCTCACTCCATCGCTCCCAGGTCATCTGCACGTGCAGATGCGATTCGCATCCGTAAACTACGAAAAGTCTTGCATCGGTAAGCACTCCCCGTAAAGATGGGCATTGGATCACCAGACCGCGCTTCGGGGGCCAGAATGACGACTTTCGACGCTCGGCCGCAAGCCGCCATAGGTGCCCGGCCACCAGGATGGCTCTCCTCCGTCCTGGTAGATGGACGTACCGGGGAATGCGACGCCGTGTTCCCCTTCCATCGTGGCACGGCGCTGGAGCCGTCCTGCGTCGCCACGGCCCGGCGATTCGTCGACCAGACGCTCACCGCCTGGGGCACCCTGGAGCACGCCTTCGACGTTCAGCTCGTCGTCTCGGAACTGGTGACCAACGCCATGCGGCACGGCGGCGGGGCCGCGCAACTGCGGCTGCTGTCGCATCGGGCGGAGCTGGCGTGCGTGGTGACCGACAACAGCCAGACGGTGCCCGTGGCGGCCGCTCCCGACGTCTTCTCCGAGTACGGGCGGGGGTTGCGGCTGGTGGACGCGTTGTGCACGGCATGGGGATGGCTCTGCCCCGAGGGCTCCCGCAAGGTCGTCTGGGCCATCATCGCAAACTGAGGCACGGCCGCGCGCAGGTCACGCATGCGGCAACACCCGGCTACTTCACGCCTCCGGGCAATGCGCGCCTGCAAGCAGCGCGCACCTCTAGCAGTGCACGGATGCGGGGGCGGGCAATTGCGTCAGTCGCGGCCCAGCAGGTGCAACACGTCGGCGTCGCTGAGCTGATCGAAGCGCTCGTACCACTGCCCCACCGCCCTGAAGTCGAGCGGTGTCCTGAGCACCACCACCTCGTCCGCCTCCTTCCGCATGGACCGCACGGTGTCCTGCGCGCCCACCGGAACGGCCAGCGTCACCTTCGCAGGCTTGACCGTAGCGAGCGCCCGGAGCGCGGCCCTCGCGGTGCCGCCCGTGGCCAGGCCGTCGTCCACCACGATCACCTCCCGCCCCTCGACGGGCGGCAGGGGGCGGTCGCCGCGGTAGGCGCGCACCCGCCTGGCCAGCTCCCGGCGTTCCTCCTCGACGACGTCCGCCACGTCCTCGGGGGTCATGCCCAGGCGCTGCAGCAGCGGGCGGTCGAACACCGGCTCGCCGCCCTCCGCGATCGCCCCGACGCCCAGCTCCGGGGTCGGCGGGTAGCCGATCTTCCTGGTCACCAGCACGTCGAGGACGGCGTCGAGCCTGCGCGCGATGGGCACCGCCACCGCCACACCGCCGCGCGGCAGGGCGAGGATCACGGGGTCGTGCGCGTCCCGCAGCCGCTCGGCGAGCTGCGCCCCTGCGTCGGCCCGGTCTGCGAAGAGCTCCATGACCTGTGCCTACCCTCTGACGCCCGCTCCTCCCCGCACGCACACATCCCCGTTCCCCTCACACACACGCACGCCCGCCCACGCCCACGCACGCCCGGCCCGTCGCGCCGCGGCCCGAGCACGCCCGCGCACGAAGCCCACGTACGCAGGCCAGGCCCGTCGCGCCCTCGCCCGTGCACGCCCGGTGCGTCGCGCCGACGCGTCCGGTAAGCCGTTGCTCGCCTACAGGACCTCGCGCCTCGCGCGCCCGCCCGACCAGCGCCAGGCCGGACCGGGCGAGGCGCGCGGGCCAGGCGGGCCGGGCGGGCGGACGGGCGGACGGGGCGGGCGGGCGGGGCGGGCGGGCAGGAAGCGTCAGGGGCGGCTGCGGCCCGAGCGGCGCATCTCCTTGGTGATGAGCTTCCACTTGTTCTGCTGCTCCTTACGCAGCCGAGCATCAGTCCTGGAAGCCATCCACACCGCCTCCCGCTGCAACTTCCGCCAGCTCTCCAGCCGCCTCTCCGGCAGTTCCCCCCGCTCCAGGGCGGCCATCACCGCACACCCCGGCTCCTCCTCGTGCCCGCAGTCGCCGAAGCGGCACTGCTCGGCGAGGCTTTCGATGTCGGAGAAGACGAGGTCGACGCCCTGCCCCATGTCGTACAGGCCGATCCGCCGGATGCCCGGCGTGTCGATGACGAGGCCGCCGCCGGGCAGCGGGATGAGCTCGCGGTGCACGGTGGTGTGCCGGCCGCGCCCGTCGGCGGCGCGTACCTGCTGGGTCTCCATGACGTCTCCCCCGGCCAGCGCGTTGACCAGGGTGGACTTGCCTGCGCCGGACGGCCCGAGGATGACGGCCGTGCGGGAGCCGTCGAGGTGGTCGCGGACGAGCCGGACCCCGTCCCCCTGCAAGGACGAGACGGCGTGGACGTCCACGCCGGGCGCGGCGAGGCGGACGTCGGCGAGGAGGTCGTCGAGGCCGCTCTCGAACAGGTCGGACTTGGTGATGAGCACGACGGGCGTGCCGCCGGACTCCCAGGCGAGGGCGACGAGGCGTTCGATGCGGCCGAGGTCGGCGAAGTCGGTGGCGTGCATGGACGGCTCGGCGACGAAGACGACGTCCACGTTGGCGGCGAGCACCTGGCCCTGGCCGTCGCCTGAGAGGCCGCCGATCGAGTCGCGGCTGACGCCGCCGCGGACGAATGCGGTGGTGCGGGGCAGGACCTCGTCGAGCTCGTAGCGGCCCTCGGGCAGCCATTTGAGCGCGACCCAGTCGCCGACGCAGGGCAGTGCCACCGGGTCGGCGGCGGAGGCGCGGCGCACGCGGGCGCCGTATCTGGCGTGGTGCTGGCCGTCGGCGGCGATGACCTCGGCCGCGCCGCGATCGACGCGAGAGACGCGGGCCGGGACGGTGCCGTCAGGCAGCTCGGCGGCGCGGAAGCCGGCCCAGCCGAGCAGGGAAAGATCGTAAGACAACGCGGTGAACCTTTGATCGAGAAGGAAACGGGCTGGTCAGTTGGACGCCCGGAGGTGGGTTGAGGACACGTTGAACAGGAAGACCCGCATAGCCCTCACCTCCTCGATCAGTTACCGGAGCGACTCTACGCAGGGTGTCCCCGGCGATGCAATCGAATTATCTTCCCCGATCTGTTGAACCGTGCCAGGGCGGCTCCCCGTACCACCTCTCGACGGACTGAGAAAGGGGAATGATGCGAACCGGCACGTATCCCCCGCCCTCGGCCGAGGGAGCCGCCCCGATGGGCAAGCCGCGCTTACGACACTGGATCCGGCGCGTACGCCCGGACGACGAGGTGGTCGTGTCCGCGCTCTACCGGGAATACCACAGGCCGCTGCTGGCCTTCGTGATCCGGCTGACCGCGGGCGATCGGCAGTGGGCGGAAGACGTGGTGCAGGAGACCATGATCCGGGCCTGGCGGAGTGCGGAGCAGCTCGACCCCGACTCGGTCTCGCTGATGCCCTGGCTCGCCACGGTCGCCAGACGTATCGTGATCGATGACCGGCGGCGCAGGGACGCCCGCCCCCAGGAATCGGGTGACGGGCCGCTGGAGAGCATGCCCGTGCCTGACGAGATGGAGGGACTGCTGCACCAGGTGGTCGTGTCCGAGGCGCTGAAGGCGTTGTCGCCGGCACACCGCGAGATCCTCAACGAGACGATCCTGCGGGACCGGTCGGTCAACGACGCCGCGGTGGCGCTCGGCATCCCGGTGGGCACCGTGAAGTCCCGTGTCTATTACGCCGTGCGCGCGCTGCGCATCGCTCTGGAGGAGAGGGGGGTGAAGGCATGACGTCGAGAGTCGAGCACACGGACGTCGGAGCGTACGCGCTCGGGCTCCTGGACGAGGACGACCGGCTGGCCTTCGAGGCCCATCTCCTCGGCTGCTCGCCCTGCCGTTACGAGTTGTCCGACCTGGCGGGTGTGGCCAGCGTGCTGAACGGTATCGGCCCCGTGGAGGACCTCGGCCCCCCTTCTTTTGAGCCGCAGGGCGAGGTGGTGGACCTGCTGCGGCGCAAGAAGGCGGCCGACAGGCGGACGCGCAGGGGCACGTTCGTGATCGGGATGGCGGCGGCGGTCACGCTGGTGGCCGGCGGGCTGACGATCGGCACGCAGCTCAGCGCGGACGACCCACCGGTGGTGGCGCAGGGGCACAGCGGTCACATGGGGACGAACATGGGCCCGGCCGAGCAGTTCTACGCCGACGGCAAGCCCATCGAGGGCAAGGGCGTGGAAGGCGTGACGGGCGGCCTGGTCGTGGAGTCGAAGGGCTGGGGCACGCACGCGGCGCTCAAGCTGTCCGGGGTGAAGGGGCCGCTGGAGTGCGAGCTGATCTCGGTCGGCAAGTCGGGTGAGCGACGGGTGATGACGGGGTGGTCCGTACCTCCAGCCGGGTACGGAGTGCCGGGGTCGCCCGACCCGCTCTACATGCACGGCGGCAGCGCCACGCAACTGCGGGACATCGATCACTTCGAGGTGGTCACCTCGGCGGGTAAGAAGTTGCTCACCGTCGAGGCGTGAAGCTGCTGGGAATGCCCTCTCACCGCTGGTGGGAGGGCATTTTCATGTGCCGGGAAAAATACCGGCCCACGGATTGAACCCCATCGGCCGCCGGTGCGTACTGCCTGCCGTACCGACCGGAAAATATAGCCTTTTACGGGGGTTTCCTGATGGATATCCGAAAGATCATGATTTACGGGGTTTTAGGGGCCTGCGCGGTTGCCGCCCTGTCGGTTCCCGCGTCCGCGTCCACTTCGGGGGATGACATCTACCTGGCCGCGGGCCTGCGCGGCGCGAACGAGGTCGGCAGCCCCGGCGACCGGAACGGCCGCTCGACCGTCGTCCTCAAGATCAGCGGGAACGAGGTGACGTTCGCCGCCAGGTGGAACAAGATCGGCACACCTACCGCCGGTCACGTCCACGCCGGCGCCCGGGGCGTCAACGGCGACGTCCGGCTCGACCTCCTCACCACCTCACCGCCGTCCTCCGTGCGCGGCGTCACCGGCACCGTCACCGCCACGAACGACCTCGTCCAGGCGCTCGTCGCCGACCCCGGCGCCTTCTACGCCAACCTGCACGACGCCGCCCACCCCAAGGGCGCGGTACGGGGGCAGTTCCACCGGCTGAGCAAGCCCGTCGACCTCAACGGCGTCCTGCACGGCAGCGACCAGGCCACGCTCTCCTCCCAGGCCGACGGCGGCCAGGAGGTGCCGGAGAACGACGGCAAGCGGCGCGGCGACGCCGACGGCAAGGCCACGTGGTGGCTGCGTCCTGACGGCTCCTCGATCGCCTACACGGCCACCTGGAGCGGGCTCGGCCGGGTCACCGCCGGGCACCTGCACAAGGGCGCGACGGGCAGGAACGGCGCGGTGGTGGCGGAGCTGTTCGCGGCCCCCGAGGGGCTGCCCCAGAACGTGACCGGCGTCGCGGGGGTGATGCCGGTCACCGCCAAGATCGTCAAGCGCATCGCCGCGAACCCGGGCGCGTACTACTCGAACCTGCACACGCTGGACTTCGACGGCGGCGCCGTGCGCGGGCAGCTCTCCGGCGCCGCGTTCACCCACCCGCGCGCGCTCACCGCCGACGTGCTGCGCGGCTCGCAGATCTACGCCTGCACGCAACTGCCGGCGGGCGGCTTCGGGTTCACCCAGCTCGGCGTGACGGCCAAGCTGCGGCGCGGCATCGACCACTCGTTCGTGACGCCCGCGTCGGGGCCGCCGCAGTGGATCGCCCCGGACGGCAGCGCGGTGCGCGGCGCCGTCGTCAGCCGGACGCCCAACGGGGGCAACATCCCCGAATTGGTGCTCGACGCCACGCAGGCGGGCGCGAACACCGGCCTGCTCGCCCACGCGACCCAGATCCTGCGCCTCAACACGACCGGCGGCGTGGCTCCCACCGGAACCTGCCAGCCGGGCGCGGAGGCCAAGGTGGCCTACGGGGCCGACTACCTCTTCCTCGGTTAGACCATCCGGGGGACGATTCGGTCCCGTCCCCCGATTCCAGGCCGATCCCGGACCAGTCCTCCGGGCCGTGATCGGCCGACCGCGACGGGGTACTCCGGCCCACCCCGCTCGCACGAAGCACCCCACCGCGCACCGGGAGCCCGCGCGGTGGGGTGTTTCGTTTCTTCTCTTACGGAAGGGCGCCGTTGCCGGTCGGCGTCACGGCGCGAGGTCGGCCGGGTGCTTACAGGCCAGGGGCGGGGAACTGGGCGGTGAGCTCGCTGACCTCGTGATGCACGCGGGTGATGACGTCCTCGGCGTCGCCCTTGGCGAGGGCGGTGACGACCTCGTCGATCCAGGCGCCGATCTGCCGCATCTCCGCCTCGCCCATGCCGCGCGACGTCACCGAGGGCGTGCCGATGCGGATGCCCGACGGGTCGAACGGCTTGCGGGTGTCGAACGGGACCGTGTTGTAGTTGGTCTCCAGGCCGGCGCGGTCGAGCGCCTGGGCGGCGGGCTTGCCGCCGATGCCCTTGGGGGTCAGGTCGAGCAGGATCAGGTGGTTGTCGGTGCCGCCGGAGACCAGGTCGAAGCCGCGCGACGACAGCTCCTCGGCCAGCGCCTTGGCGTTGCGGACCACCTGGTGGGCGTACTCGCGGAAGGACGGCTGGGCGGCCTCGTGGAGTGCGACGGCGATGGCGGCGGTGGTGTGGTTGTGGGGGCCGCCCTGCAGGCCGGGGAAGACGGCCTTGTTGAGCGCCGTGGCGTGCTCGTCGGCGGTGGCCATGAGCATGGCGCCGCGCGGGCCGCGCAGGGTCTTGTGAGTGGTCGTGGAGATCACGTCGGCGTGGCCCACGGGGGACGGGTGCGCGCCGCCCGCGACCAGGCCCGCGATGTGCGCGATGTCGGCGGCCAGGACGGCGCCGACCTCGCGGGCGATCGAGGCGAAGCCCTCGAAGTCGATGGTGCGGGGGATGGCGGTGCCGCCGCAGAAGATGAGCTTCGGCCGGTGCTCCAGGGCGAGCTGCCGGACCTCGTCGAGGTCGATGCGGCCGGTGTCCTTGCGCACGCCGTAGCGGACCGGGTTGAACCACTTGCCCGTGGCGGAGACGGACCAGCCGTGGGTGAGGTGGCCGCCGAACGGCAGGCCCATGCCCATCACGGTGTCGCCGGGCTGCGCGAACGCCATGTAGACGGCGAGGTTGGCGGGCGAGCCCGAGTAGGGCTGGACGTTGGCGTGGTTGACGCCGAAGACGGCCTTGGCGCGCTCGATGGCGAGGGTCTCGACCTGGTCGATGACCTGCTGGCCCTCGTAGTAACGCTTGCCTGCGTAGCCCTCGGAGTACTTGTTGGTCAGGACGGTGCCGGTGGCCTCCAGCACGGCCTTGGACACGTAGTTCTCCGAGGCGATCAGCTTGACCGTGTCGGACTGGCGGCGCTCTTCGGCCTTGATGAGCTCGGCGATCTGCGGGTCGACGCTAGCGAGAGAACTCATGACTCTCCTGTCATCGTTGACGATGTGCGAAGACCCAGGCGCACGGCCTCCGCTCCTTTCGCTCCCTGGTGGTCGATCCCACCCAATGCGCCAGTCGCGTCTCAGACCTAGACCTTATCGGATGCGCCGGGGGTGAATTTTCCTCCTGATCAGCAGGTCTGCGCGGCCTGGTTCACGCCTCGGTGACGGCCACGTCCTGGACGGTGCCGAGCGGCCCGAGGTCGATGTCGACCTGTTCCGCGGTCTCGGGGAGCCCCTCGAAGACGGCCCAGAGCTGGAGCTGCTCGCCCTCGGCGAACGGGGCGTTGGCGATGCGGAAGCACTGGCAGACGCCGTCCTTGACGACGGGGTACAGCGGGTTGCCGACCCCGGGAGGGACGATGCTGACGCGCGAGACGGTCCCGTCGAAGACGTCGCCGCCGAACTTGCCGAACAGGGGCGCGTTCTCGGTGCCGACGTTCTTGACGGTCCACTGCAGGCGGACCTTGGTGCCCTGGCGTACCAGCGAGTCGATCTGGACGGTCAGCCGGCTGCCGAGGGCGTCGACCGTGCGGGCGGCGGCCGGGGTGCCCGGGCCTGCGCCGGACCGCTCCCAGGGGCGTACGGCGGCGAGGGTGACGCCCGCGCCGACGGCGGCGGCGAGGACGCCGACGACGACCGGCAGCCACGGCTTCCTGCGCGCGGCGGGCGGCGCGGAAGGGGGAGCGAGCCGGACGACGGGCGTCCAGGTCTCCGAGACGGCCTTGGTGGCGGCGGCCACCGGCACGCCCGTGCGGCCGAGTAGCTGGTCCACGAGCTGCTGGGCGGTGGGGCGGCGGGCCGGGTCCTTGTCCAGCGCCCGCTCCACCAGCGGCCTGAGCCGCTCGTCGAGCCCGTCGAGCACGGGCGCGTGGTTGATGACGCGGTAGACGACCTCGGCGACGCCGCCGGTGCCGAAGGGCGCCCTGCCGGTGCCCGCGAACGTGACCAGGGCGCCCCAGGAGAAGATGTCGCCCGCCGGGCTCACCTGCTCGCCCCTGGCCTGCTCAGGCGACATGTACGCGGGCGTCCCCATCATGGTCGCGATCGTGGCCACGGCGCCGGGGGTGTCGGCGAGCTGGGCGACGCCGAAGTCGATGACGCGCGGCCCGACGGGGCTGAGCAGCACGTTCGACGGCTTGAGGTCGCGGTGCACCACTCCGGCCTGGTGGATGGCGGCCAGCGCGGTGGCGACGCCGACGGCCAGCGCCTCCAGGTTGGAGCCGGTCAGCGGGGCGCGGGCGACCACGGACGACAGGTCGGGGCCCTCGACGAACTCGGTGACGAGGTAGGCGATCTCGCCGTCGGGGCCGTGGTGGTAGCCGGCGTCCAGCACGGGCGCGGTGCAGAACCTGGCGACCCTCCTGGCGGCCTCGGTCTCCTTGCCGAACCGGCGCCTGAACTCCTCGCGCCCGGCCAGGTCGGGCCGCATGGTCTTCAGCGCCACGCGCCGCCCCGCCGGATCCTCCGCGAGGTGGACGACGCCCATCCCGCCCTCGCCGAGCTTGTCGATGAGGGTGTACGGCCCGACCCGCTGCTGCACGTTCACCGCTGGGATTATTCCGGACGTGATCCGGCGGCGGAATGGCTATTTGGTACGGCTCACGCCCGGCCAGAGCCGATCGACCTCGGCGTTCAGGATGGCCCCGATGAGCACGGCCAGCGCGGTGATGTAGAGCCACAGCAGCAGCGCGATGGGCGCGGCCAGCGACCCGTACACCGAGACGGGCGAGAACCAGGCCGCCAGGACGGCGCGCAGCACGGCGGCGCAGACGATCCACAGGAACAGCGCCAGGATGGCGCCCGGCAGCTCGCGGTACCACTTCGTGCGGACCGGGACGCTCACGTGGTAGAGCACGGTGAGGAAGAGCACCGAGCCGATGATCACGACGGGCCAGTAGAGCAGGTCGATGAGGATGCCGTAGTCGGCGGGCAGCGCGTCCTTGATCAGGGTGGGGCCGACGACGAGGATCGGCATGACGATGATGCCGATGATCAGGCCGATGACGTACAGGCCGAACGACATCAGCCGGGTGCGGATGATGCCGCGCTCCTCGCCCAGCCCGTAGGCGACGGAGATGAGGTCCACGTACACGTACAGGGCCCTGGAGCCGGACCACAGCGACAGCAGGAAGCCCAGCGAGATGATCGACACCTTGCCGGCGTCGTCGCTGAGCACGTCGGTGAGGAGCGGGTTGATCACCTTGTTCACCGCGTCGTCGGTGAACAGCAGCCCCGCCTGCTCGATCACCCAGGCCTTCACCTGGGCGACGACGGTGGGGCCCAGCCAGGTGCCGAGCTTGCCCAGCACGCCGATCAGGCCCAGCACGAACGGGGGCAGCGACAGCAGCGCGAAGAAGGCCGCCTCGCCGGCCAGGCCGGTGACGCGGTAGGTAACGCCGGCGTTGGTCGCGGCACGCACGATCGCCCACGTGTTGGTGTCGAGCACCCAGCTCAGCCTGGCCCGGGCATGGGAGACGAGCCCGCGCTTGGGCCGGGGAGGCGCATCGGTGGACGTCATGGCACCCAACGGTATTTCGCAGTGACTCTTCGGGACAGCTTACGTCCCGGCACTGCCCTGGTCGTTGTCGACGATGCGCGCGCCCAGCGGAAGAAGGGAGACGGGGATGAGTTTGATGTTCGCCACGCCCATCGGGATGCCGATGATCGAGATGAACAGCGGGATCGAGGTGACGACGTGGCCGATGGCCAGCCAGATGCCGGCGACCACGAACCAGATGATGTTGCCCAGCAGGGAGAGGACGCCGGCGTCGGGGTCGCGGACCACGGTGCGGCCGAACGGCCACAGCGCGTACTTGGCGATTCTGAACGAGGCGATGCCGAACGGAATCGTGACGATGAGGACACAGCAGATGATCCCCGCCAGCGCGTAGCCCATCGCCAGCCAGATACCCGCGAACACCAGCCAGATGACGTTGAGGATTGTGCGCATGCTCACAGCATGTCACGGATCATGACGCGTGCGTCATCCGGAATGACCCTGATCGGCCCCTGAGCGCGGGCCTCTGCCCTTTCCGGGTGGCCCGGCGAAACACTGGGCGATCTCCATCCACTCACGGGCGGCGCCGCCCGTGATCTCCAGCCCGGTGTCCGACAGGTGGATGCGCTGGGTGACGGCCAGGCAGAAGTCGAGGGCGGTGCCGCGGACGAGCGAGGAGGCGTCCTGCGGGCCTGCCGTCCAGGAGGGGCCGTCCGGCATGCTCAGCTCCACCCGTACGGGCTCCTGCGGGACGGGCAGGCCGCGGACGGCGAAGCTGTACGGGCGGGCCCTGAAGCCCATCGTGGCCACGTGCCGCAGCCGCGCCGTCGGCTCCCTGACGACGCCGAGCGCGTCGGCCACGTCCTGGCCGTGCGCCCACGTCTCCATCAGCCGCGCGGTGACGAACGAGGCGGCCGACATGGCCGGGCCGAACCACGGCACCCGGTCGCGGGCGCCGAGCGTGGCGAAGGCCTCCAGGCTGCGGGCGCGGGACGTACGGAACCAGGCGTGCAGCTCGCCGGGGGTCATCCCACGTGACCGGGCCGCGATGTCGTCCACGGACGTGAAGCCGCTCACCCAGGCCTGGAAGCCGTCCGGATCGCCCGCCGCCCGCACGGCCGCGTCGTCGAACCAGGCCAGATGGCTCACCTGGTCGCGGATCGCCCATCCCTCGGCGGGTGTGGGCCGCTCCCAGTCGCCGTCGCCCAGCGGGTGGAGGAGGGCTTCGAAGGAGGCGGTCTCGGCACGCAGATCGCCGAGCAACTCGGCCATGAGGTCCACGCGCGCCAGCCTAACCGGAGCGGCGTTCTGGGAGAATAATGCGTAACGTGATCTGCGAGAGCTGCAAGGACAAACGTCACGAGGACTGCCGCGGCGGCTCGTGGTGCGACTGCCAGCACAAGGAGCAGGCGCTGCCCGAGGAGTCGGAGCTGGACTGGCCGCGTCAGGGCTGAAAGCCCAGGCAGAGGGGCCCACTATCCCACACTCTGGACCCGGTATTGGACATCTCGGACAGCCAGAGTACTCTCGAAACATGCCAGCGGACCCCATGCTCGTCGGTCGACGACACGTCGATCTTCAGCGTGTCCGCAGTGCCATCTGTTGCGACGCCCGCTAACCCCATCGATTTCTACCGCTGAGCGCGTCGCACTCCATCCTCTCCAGCCCTGCCCTTCGACGATGAAGGCAGGAGGAACGTTGCGCGCGCCCATGATCCGAAGGACGCGCAATGAGCACCCCTGCCAGCCGCACTCCTGCCAGCCGGCACCACAAGCGCCCGCGCGGCGAAGGCCAGTGGGCTCTCGGTTACCGTGAGCCGCTCAACAAGAACGAAGAGAACAAGAAGAACGACGACGGTCTCAACGTCCGCCAGCGCATCATCGATATCTACTCCAAGCGGGGCTTCGACTCGATCGACCCGGCCGACCTGCGTGGCCGCATGCGCTGGTACGGCCTCTACACCCAGCGCAAGCCGGGGATCGACGGTGGCAAGACGGCGGTGCTCGAGCCGGAGGAGCTCGACGACAGCTACTTCATGCTGCGGGTGCGCATCGACGGCGGCCAGCTCGACCTGGCCCAGCTCCGGGCGATCGCCGACATCTCCAACGACTACGCCCGCGGCACGGCCGACATCACCGACCGCCAGAACATCCAGCTCCACTGGGTGGAGATCGAGTCGGTGCCGGACATCTGGGAGCGGCTGGAGGCCGTCGGGCTGTCCACGACCGAGGCGTGCGGCGACACCCCGCGCGTGATCATGGGCTGCCCGCTGGCCGGGATCGACGTCGACGAGGTGATCGACGCCACCCCGCAGATCGCGGAGATCCACGAGCGGGTCGTCGGCAACCCGGCGTACTCGAACCTGCCGCGCAAGTTCAAGACGGCGATCAGCGGCTGCCCGGCGCACTGCACCGTGCACGAGATCAACGACGTGGCGCTCGTCGGCGTCGTCAACGAGCGGGGCGAGGCCGGCTACGACCTGTGGGTGGGCGGCGGCCTGTCGACCAACCCGATGCTGGGCAAGCGGCTGGGCGTCTTCGTCAGCCCCGACAAGGCGGCCGACGTGCACGAGGGCGTCATCGGGATCTTCCGCGACTACGGCTACCGGCGGCTGCGCCACCGGGCCCGCATCAAGTTCCTGGTCAACGACTGGGGGCCGGAGAAGTTCAGGCAGATTCTGGAGGACGAGTACCTCAAGGAGAAGCTGCCCGACGGGCCCGCCCCCGAGCTGCCGCGCAGCAACCGGCGCGACCACGTGGGCGTCTACCCGCAGAAGGACGGCAACTTCTACGTCGGCTTCGCGCCCAAGGTCGGCCGGGTCGACGGCGACAAGCTGCACCTGATCGCCGACATCGCCGAGCGGCACGGCTCCACCCGGGTCCGCACCACGGTCGAGCAGAAGATGGTCATCCTCGACGTCGCGCCCGACCAGGTCGACTCCATCGTGGCCGAGCTGGAGGCCAACGACCTCCAGGTCAAGCCGTCCACGTTCCGCCGCCAGACGATGGCCTGCACCGGCATCGAGTACTGCAAGCTGGCCATCGTCGAGACCAAGGCCACCGCGATGGACCTGATCGACGAGCTGGAGCGGCGGCTGCCCGACTTCGACGAGCCGCTGACCATCAACCTCAACGGCTGCCCCAACTCCTGCGCCCGCATCCAGGTCGCCGACATCGGCCTGAAGGGCCAGCTCGTCGTGGACGAGAACGGCGACCAGGTCGAAGGCTTCCAGATCCACCTCGGTGGCTCGCTCGGCGTCAACGCCGGGTTCGGCAGGAAGGTGCGCGGGCTCAAGACCACCGCCAAGGCGCTGCCCGACTACGTGGCGCGCGTCGTGTCCAACTACGACAGCCAGAAGAAGGAAGGCGAGTCGTTCGCCGACTGGGTCCAGCGAGCAGACGAGGCCGACCTGAAATGACCACACGAGCCGTTCCCTTCCACTGCCCGTACTGCGGTGAGGAAGACCTGGAGCCCTACGAAGGCGATGGCGGCTGGTACTGCCGCGCCTGCGCTCGTGCCTTCAAGCTGAAGTTCCTTGGAATCGGAGTGAAGATATGACGCTGGTCGACATCGAGGTCGGGTTGAGACAGCAGCGCGACGCGCTCGACCTTCAGGACATCGTCGAGTCCGCCGCCAAGTTCCTGGACGACGCCCCCGCCCGGGAGATCATCCGGTGGGCGGCCGCGACGTTCGGCGACCGGCTGTGCCTGACCTCCTCCATGAGCGACGCGCTGCTCATCGACCTCGTCAGCCGGGTCAAACCCGGCGTGGACGTGTTGTTCATCGACACCGGCTACCACTTCGCCGAGACCATCGGCACGCGGGACGCCGTGCGGCAGGTCTATGACGTCAACGTGATCGACATCAAGCCCTCGCGGACGGTCGCCGAGCAGGACCGCGACCTCGGGCCGCGCCTGTTCGGCCGCAACCCGGACCTGTGCTGCTACCTGCGCAAGGTGGAGCCGCTGAACCGGGCGCTGGAGCCGTACCTGGCGTGGATCTCCGGCATCCGCCGCGACGAGTCGTCCAGCAGGACCGGCACCAAGGTCGTCGAGTGGGACGCCAAGCGGCAGATGGTGAAGGTCAACCCGATCGCGTCCTGGACGCAGGAGGACGTCGACAACTACATCGCCGACAACGGGGTGCTCATCAACCCGTTGCACTACGACAACTACCCCTCGATCGGCTGCGCGCCGTGCACGCGGCAGGTCGCCGAGGGTGAGGATCCGCGCAGCGGACGCTGGGCGGGCCTGGGGAAGGTCGAATGCGGCATTCACCTGTGATCCCCAGCGGGGGAACCGTCCCGTTGGCAGGCGGGACGACCCCCGGCCGCGTGCCACTGGTGGCGGTGGCGCACGGGTCTCGCGACCCGCGAGCCGCCGCCACCGTGGCCGCGTTGCTCCACCAGGTGCCGCTGGACGTCCGGGTGGCCTACCTGGACCACTGCGCCCCGACCCTCGGCCAGGCCCTCACCGGCCTGCGGGAGGCCGTGGTGCTGCCGCTGCTGCTCACCGAGGCCTACCACAGCCGGGTGGACCTGCCGGCGGCGCTGAACGAGGTGCGTGCGCGCGAGCCCCGGCTGCGCGTCCGCTACGGGCACACGCTGGGCCCGCACCCGCTGCTGCTGACCGCGCTGGAGCGGCGGCTCGGCGAGGCGGGCGTACCGGCTGGTGACCCTGACACGGCGGTGGTGCTCGCGTCGGCGGGGTCCAGCGACGCGCGGGCCAACGCGGTCATCGCGCGGATGGCGCGGGCGTGGCGGCGGTCCGGCTGGTGGACCGTCACCCCGGCGTACGCCTCCGCCGCCTCCCCCACCCCGGCCGAGGCGGTCGCCTCGCTCCTGCGGGCGGGGGCGCCCCGGGTGGTCGTGGCGCCTTACCTGCTGGCTCCGGGGTTCTTCGCCGACAAGGTGCGGACAGACGCGCTGGCGGCTGGGGCTACGGCCGTCTCCGATGTACTGGGGGCGGCGCCTGAGCTGGTGGACGTGGTGCTGGAACGTTACGAGGCGGCTCAGCGCGTGCCTGTCCCCGTGGCGGGCTGAGTCCTCTTCAGGCGCGCGTGTGTGTGAGGTGGCGCGGGTCCTTTTGGACGCGCGCGTGTGAGGTGGCGCGGGTCCTTATGGACGCGCGCGTGTGAGGTGGTGCGGGTCCTTATGGACGCGCGCGTGTGAGGTGGTGCGGGGTCTTTCGGACGCGCGTGTGCTTTCTGACACGCGCGCGTGCGTGAGGGGTGCTTTCAGGCGCGATGGACGGCGTGCGGGCCGGAGGCTGTCAGTAGCCGCGGCCCAGCCCGTGGTCGTCGCGGAGCTGGCGGCGCAGCTCGCGGTTCTGGGACCGGATCTGACGCCCGATCTCGCGCCAGTCGTCGCCGTGCAGCCGCCGCCAGTGCTCGCGCCACGCCGCGAAGCCGCGCTGGAGCGGCTGCGCCTGCGAGTCGCCGATCACCTTGACGTCGCCCATCACGGCGTACGCCTGCACGCGCACCACGGGCACGCTCATCCCGGGCGGCGCCTGCATGACGTTCACCTTCTTGTCGCCCATGATCGCCATGCCGTCGAGGTCCACGTACACCCCGTCAGGGACGATGATCTTCACGTCGCCCATGACGGAGACGGCCAGGATCTCCACCCGGTCCGTGCGCACCTCCGCCTCGCGCAGGTCGAGCACGACGTCCCCCATCACGGCGACGGCACCCAGCTCCTGGTCGATGCGCCAGGTGCCGCGGCGCTTGGAGTCGCCCATGACGCCGACGAACCACCGCCGCTTCTTGCCCGGCGGCGCCGCGGCGGGCATCGGGGCGGCCACGCCTGCCCCGGGCAGGTCCTGGGTGAGCATGGCCAGCTCGGAATGGGTGGTCGCGGTGTACGCGGCCTCCGTGCGGTCGGTCAGCTCGGCGAGCGTCAGCCGGCCCTCGACCGAGGCGACACGGAGCTGTTCGACGACGGCCTCACGCTCGGCGTCCGACGCGCGGACCTCCCCAGGATCAGTCATACTCGCAACATATCGCGTTTGGGGCCGAATTCAGCTCCTCCTTACGGAGGAATCGTGTCATCCATCGAAGCATGCACGTTCGGGATGGCTTTTGAACCGGTCCACGGGCGGGGCGCGTACCACGCCATGACACGGGGCCCCGGCCTTGGTCCGGGGCGCGGCCGGACCAGGCTAGGGTCCCTTGTCATGCATGCAGAACAGCTCTACCGCGCGGCGTTGATCGGCGACATCGAGACCGTGGGCAAGCTGCTCGCCGGCGGCCTCGACCCCAACACGCCCAGCGAGGGCCCCGACGACGGCGGGCTGGCCCTGTGCGCGGCGGCCTCACGCGACCGCACCGAGGTCGTCACGGCACTGCTGGCCGCCGGCGCCGACGTGAACGCCAGGGAGGACGCCGGCTGGACGGCGCTGCTGTGGGCCGCCGCCAACGGCCACGCCGACGCCGCCAGGCTGCTCGTCGAGGCGGGCGCCGACGTGAACGCCACCAACGACGTCGGCGACACCCCCCTCACCCTCGCCTCCAGCCGCGGCGCCCCCGGCGTCGTGCAGGTGCTGCTGGAGGCGAGCGCCGACCACGAGAAGTACGACGGCGACGGCGACACCCCCCTCGAAGTCGCACTCGGCTGGGCGGGCGTGCACCTGGAGAGCGCGCTGCTCGACCAGATCGAGCAGGACGGCTGGGAGTACGTCGTCGCCCGCCAGTACGCCAAGGACGGCACCGAGCTGATCACGGTCGCCGGCCGCTCCCCCGACGGAGAGCAGAGCGAGCAGGTGCAGGCCCAGCGCGGCCACGCCGCCGTCGCCACCCTCCTGGAGGACGCGGCCGGCATCTACACGCCGGTGGAGCAACTCGTGGCCAGGGCGCTCGCGCACCGCGACGTCGACGAGGACGCCGAGACCTGGTGGATCGTCGCCGACTCGCTCGGCAAGCGGGCCGACGACGAGACGTACGAGGCGCTGGCCCGGCTGTGCGTGAGCGAGGACGCCAGGGAGCGGGAGTTCGGCGTGGACGCGATCGCCCAGTTCGGGTTCTCCGACGGCGAGAAGCCGTACCTGGAGCGCACCCTGCCGGTGCTGCAGAAGATGGTCACCACCGAAGGCAACCCGCAGGTGCTGCGCTCGGTGCTGGCCGCGCTCGGCCACCAGGGCGACCCCAGGGCGCTGCCGTACGTGCTGGACGTGCTCGGGCGTCCCGGGCACAAGCGCACCATGACGGACGCGATCGCGCTGTCCGACGTGCTGCCGCCGGACCACGAGGAGGGGCTGGCTCTGCTCATCTCCATGACCGAGGACGAGGACTCCGAGATCCGCGACTGGGCCACCTCCGGGCTCGCCGGGCTCGCCGCCGACACACCCGTGATCAGGGAGGCGCTGGCGGCCCGGCTGTCCGACTCCGACCTGCGTACCGTCGCGGAGGCCACCCGAGGGCTGGCGGATCGCGGGGATCCGCGGGCGGCGCAGGGGGTGGAGCGGGTGCTGGCGGAGAGCGACGACGAGTACGCCAGGGAACTCGTCACCCGGCCCGCCGCCACCGACGCCTGAACGCCCACACCCGGCTGAGGTCCGGCTCGGGGCGGGGAGGCAGGCGCGCCGGGCGCCGGCTGCGGGCTGCGGGCCAGGCGTTTGCGGGCGCGCGGGCGGCGGCAAGCGGGCGGCGAGCGCGCGCTGGGGCTGGTTCAGAGCCTGGGGGCCGAGGCCAGGCGCGCCGCGCTTCCGGGCACGAGCTGGGCAGGCTCGGGCAGGGCGCGCGGGCACGCTGGGGCTTGGCCTGAAGCCGGGCGGGCGCGCTGAGGCGAGGCGCCCTGTGGGCCGGGCGGGCGCACTGGGGGCCAGGCGCCCTGCGGGCCGGGCGGGCGTGCTGGGGCCAGGCGCCCTGCGGGCCGGGTGGGTGGGGTTAGTCGCCGTTGAGTACGCGGGTCACCCAGTCGAGGGTTCCCGTGCTCAGGGCCTCCTCGGCCAGGCGCTTGCCCGTCTGGGTGGTGATGGCGGCCAGGGAGCTGTCGATCCATCCCTGGACGTTGCGATGCCCCTGCTCCCGATACTCGACCGCCTGGATGAGGCACTCCAGTTTGTCGGCGTCGCGGGCGCAGACCGCTTCGAGGGTGACCTTCTCCTCGTACTCCGCCACGGCGTCACTCACGACGGTGGCCACCTCCGCGGGCAGGCCGCGGACCTGGTCGGCGGTGACGTCCTCGTTGGAGGTGGCCTTGAGGTAGCGCTTGCCGATGTACGGGATGTCGGTGACGCGCGTCTCCTGCGTGTCGTGGAAGAGGCTCATGAACGCCGCCCGTTCCGGGTTGCCGCCTTCCATGCCGGCGATGACGGCCGCGATGACCGCCGCGCGGAAGGAATGGTCGGCGATGCTCTCCGGATCGCGTACGCCCGCGACCAGCCAGCCGGTTCGCTTGTAGCGCTTGAGCAGCCCGAACTCGTACAGAAACCCCGCGAGACCCGTCACGTCGTCCGCCACGAGGACCCCCTTCTCGTCTTGCGCAGAGTCTGATTCTTGCCCCGAATTCACAAGGCGAATGCCGTGACCGGCCGGGCGGTCACGGCACTCGCCGAAATTCGGTGATCGTCGCCGGGCGCGCCAGGACGTCGTTGGACGCCGGGAGGCGCCGCTGGACGTCATGCGTGCGCGCCCCGATCCCGGGTCAGCCCTCGTCGCCGAAGGGGGACCAGTGCTGGAAGTCCCACTTGTGCGGGTCCTCCCGGTGGTCGTCCTTGATCGACTCGTGGTCGTCCTTGATCGGCGGCTCGTGGTCGTCCTTGACAGGCGGCGGCTCCACGGGCGGTGCGGGGGCGGGTTCGGCGTGGTCGTGGTGGTGCCGGTCGCCCGAGTGATAGTCGTGCTCGTAGTAGTGGTCGTGGTGACGGTGGTGGCGGTGCCCGTGGCAGCGCCAGCCGCCGCACCAGCGCCGGCCCCAGCCGTTGCCGCACCACCGGTCGCCGCAGCCGAGCACCGGCTTCTCACCGGCGGCGTACCCGACGCCGGCGGGGGCGGTGGCGTGCCCGGCACTGGCGGGGGCGGCGGCGGTGGCGCCGGCGACCCCCTGGCCCGCCGGGAGGAGCGTGGCGCCGGCCAGTGCCAGCACGGCGATACGCCGACGGCTCCGGCGCTTATGTGGATTATTGGGATTCACATGCATTTTTCCGTCCTGGGTAGTTTGACCCGGAATCCGGAGCCCTTTTTCTCAAGGCGCCCGGACATGGTCAGACGTACCCCTGCACAGAATCCCCTTTACCTCGGCTGATCCAAACAACCCGTCAAATTCCAGGGCGTTCGGCGAATTGCTCCCTTATGTGGGATTAAGGGCCGGAAAGGGCGGGGGCGGCGGCCAGGACGTCCTTGGCGAGGGCGAGGTCGCCCGCCAGGTCCGCGGTGAAGGTGGCGGGGTCGCCCCTTCCGCCGAGCAGGAAGCAGAACTGCTTCACGTCCGTCGTGATGTACGCGTCCGGCTCACCAGGACCGGCGTCCTCCACGCCCAGCGCGACGCGCCACTCTCCGCCGCCCGCGCCGGTCAGCGTGAGGCCCAGGGTGCGGCCCGCGCCGTCGATGCCGCTGAAGAGCATCGTCCAGGGCAGCAGGCGGGCGCACAGGTCGGCGGTGGGGTGGATGTGGTCGGCGATCGGGTCGGGCAGGCGGATCTCGGCGATCTCCGCCGCGTCGGAGGTGTGGATCCACGTCTCCAGGCACCTGGCCAGGATGTGGTCGTTGAGCGGCGCGTCGAGGCCGTCCAGGGTGGCCGGGGTCGTGGCGGGCAGGTCGGCCAGGTGGCGGCAGAGGGCGTCCGCCTGCGCGCGCCAGTCCCTGCGGGTCTGCTCGGGGCTGCGCGCCCGCTCGTACGCCTGGACGTCGTTCGTCCGGGACCGCGAGTCGGCGGCGCCGATCGGCGGGCCCAGCACGGGAGCGCCGACGGAGGCGGCCAGCAGGCCGTCCTTGGCGGCCAGGTGGGCGACGAGTTCCTGGAGCGTCCAGCCCTCGACGATGATCCGCGACCAGTCGTCGTCCACCGCCGAGGCCAGCAGCGCGTCCATCGCGGCCACGCGGCCTGCGTACGGCTCCGCCCAGGCGGCGGTGGGTGCCGCCGGCCGGCGCCGGGCCCGGGCCCCGGCGAGGAGCTGGGGCCGCAGCGAGCCGGCCGGCACCTCGGGGTCCTCCATCAGCGCGTCGAGATAAAGACGCTCGACGGGGTCCATCACACCTCTTCCTCAGTATGCGGCTCCACCTGAGCCGTGTGCGGCGGCCAGGCGTCCATCACACTTCTTTCCCTGCCCTGACGATCCGCCCTCACCGCGTGCGGCGGCCGGGCGTCCATCAGACTTCTTCCTCTGCGAGCGCGTCCGCCAGGCGCCGCAGCGCCAGCCGGATGCGCGACTTGGCCGTTCCCTCAGGCACGCCGAGCTCCTCGCCGACCTGCCGGTAGGTTCTGCCACCGAAATAAGCCAGTTCCACCGCCTCCCGTAAGCCTTGGGGCAGGGATATCACCGCCTGGCGTACCCGCTGGGCCTCGTCGGCGGCGAGCACGGTGTCCTCCAGTCTCGCGGGCTCGCGTTCGAACAGCCTGGGCCCGAGCGCCGACACCCGCCTGCGCTCCTCGGCCCGCACGTGATCGACCGCACGCCGATGCGCGATCGTGGCCAGCCAGGCACGCAGGGTGCCCCGTTCCGGGTCGTAGGCCAGCGGCCGTTCCCAGAAGACGAGGAACACTTCCTGCGTGATGTCCTCAGCGATCACCCGGTCCCTGGTGACCCGCAGGGCGAGACCGAAGATCAGCGAAGAGAGCCGATCGTAGACCTCGCCCAGCGCGGACTCATCGCCGCCGACCACCCGCTGGTGCAGCAGGCGGTCGTCGTACGGTGCCTCCACTGGCACCACACTCCCGTTTATTCCGGACCAAGGCGGCTGGTGCGCCGCGACCCGAGCATGTCACTATTCGCACCAAATGTAGAGCCGGATGACCGGCTGCCAAGACTTCTTTGGGGCCGCGATAGGGTCGGAAAGGTACCAACGGAGGGAGCAATCGCGATGGCCACTACTCGCACCGCCACCACCCAGTGGAAAGGCGCCCTGATCGACGGTTCCGGCACCGTCTCGCTCAACAGCTCGGGTGTCGGCACGTACGAGGTCTCCTGGGCGTCCAGGTCGCAGGAGGCCGGCGGCAAGACCTCCCCCGAGGAGCTCATCGCCGCCGCCCACTCCTCCTGCTTCTCCATGGCGCTCTCCCACGCCCTCGCCGGCGCGGGCACGCCGCCGGAGTCGCTGGAGACCAGCGCCGACGTGACGTTCCAGCCGGGTGAGGGCATCACGGGCATCGTGCTCACGGTGAAGGGGCAGGTTCCGGGCATCACGGCCGAGCAGTTCCAGGAGGCGGCCGAGACGGCCAAGGTCAACTGCCCCGTGAGCAAGGCTCTCGCGGGCACGACGATCAGCCTTCAGGCCGAGCTTCTCTAGGTTCCCGTTCCCCCGCGCGCGAAGCGATCGGGTCATTGGAAGACCAAGAGCGCTTTCGCGTGCGACAATCGGGTCACATGCGCGAGGTCTGGCCGGGCGAGCCCTATCCACTCGGCGGCACCTGGGATGGCGTTGGCACCAGCTTTTCGGTGTTCTCCGAGGTCGCCGAGCGGGTCGAGCTGTGCCTTTTCCACGATGACGGCTCCGAGGAACGCGTCGATCTCCCCGAGGTCGACGGGTTCGTCTGGCATGGCTACCTGCCGGGGATCCAGCCCGGGCAGCGGTACGGCTATCGGGTGCACGGCCCCTACGAGCCGTCGCAGGGGCACCGGTGCAACCCGGCCAAGCTGCTGCTCGACCCGTACGCCAAGGCCATCGACGGCGACCTGGAGTGGAACCAGGCGCTGTTCCCCTACTACTTCACCGATCCCACCCGGCGCAACACCGAGGACAGCGCCCCGTACATGCCGAAGAACGTGGTGGTCAACCCGTTCTTCGAGTGGGGCAACGACCGGCCGCCGCGGATCCCGTACCACCAGACGGTGATCTACGAGGCGCACGTGCGCGGGCTCACCATGCGTCACCCCGACGTGCCTGCCGACCTGCGCGGCACGTACGCGGGGGTGGGGCATCCGGCGATCATCGACCACCTGCTGTCGCTCGGGGTGACGGCGGTCGAGCTGATGCCGGTGCACCACTACGTGCCCGAGCACTTCCTGGTGGCCAGGGGGCTGACGAACTACTGGGGTTACAACACCATGGCCTACCTGGCACCCCACGGCGGCTACTCCAGCGCCGGCACCAGGGGCCAGCAGGTGCTGGAGTTCAAGGCCATGGTGCGGGCGCTGCACGAGGCGGGCATCGAGGTCATCCTCGACGTGGTCTACAACCACACGGCCGAGGGCGACCACATGGGGCCCACGCTGGGGTTCCGGGGCATCGACAACGTCGCCTACTACCGGCTGCACGACGGCGACCGGCGCTACTACCTCGACTACACCGGGTGCGGCAACTCGCTGAACGTGCGCTCGCCGCACGCCCTGCAGCTCATCATGGACTCGCTGCGGTACTGGGTGCTGGAGATGCACGTCGACGGGTTCCGCTTCGACCTGGCCTCGGCGCTGGCCAGGGAGCTGCACGACGTCGACCGGCTCAGCGCGTTCTTCGACCTGATCCAGCAGGATCCGGTGATCTCGCAGGTCAAGCTGATCGCCGAGCCGTGGGATGTGGGCCCTGGCGGCTACCAGGTGGGCAACTTCCCGCCGCTGTGGACGGAGTGGAACGGCAAGTATCGCGACATCGTCCGCGACTTCTGGCGGGGCACCCACTCGGCGCTGCCCGAGTTCGCCTCCCGGCTGACCGGCTCCGCCGACCTGTACGAGTCCTCCGGCCGCCGCCCCGTCGCCTCGATCAACTTCGTGACCTGCCACGACGGGTTCACGATGACGGACCTGGTCTCGTACGACCACAAGCACAACGAGGACAACGGCGAGGACAACCGCGACGGCACCAACGACAACCGCTCGTGGAACTGCGGCGCGGAGGGCCCCGTGGAGGACCCGCAGATCGTCACGCTCCGCCGTCGGCAGCGCCGCAACCTGCTGGCCACGCTGTTCCTGTCGCAGGGGGTGCCCATGCTCTCGCACGGCGACGAGATCGGGCGCACGCAGCGCGGCAACAACAACGCCTACTGCCAGGACAACGAGCTGGCCTGGGTCGACTGGTCGCTGGTGAACGCCGAGTCGGAGCTGCTGGAGTTCGTCCAGGCGCTGTCGAAGCTGCGCCGCGAGCACCCGGTCTTCCAGCGGCGGCGCTTCTTCCACGGGCGGCATCCCGACAACGGCGCCCGCGACCTGGTGTGGCTGACGCCCGGCGGGCGGGAGATGACGGCCGGCGACTGGCACATCAGCTACGCCAAGTCGCTGATGGTCTACCTGAACGGCGAGGCGATCACCGAGATGGGGCCGCGCGGCGAGCGGATCGCGGACGACTCGTTCCTGCTGCTGATCAACGCCCACCACGAGAGCCTGCCGTTCACGCTGCCGGGCGAGGAGCTCGGCGACCGGTGGCTGCCGGTGCTCGACACCACGCACGACGTGGTGGAGGAGGGGTTCGCGGACGACGGGTGGCAGGCGGGCGACGTGGTGGCCGTCACGTCACGCTCGTTGCAGGTGCTGCGGCGGCCGAGAAGCGGCAAGTCCTGACCGCCCGCGAGGCGCGTCCGGGAGACGCGTCTCGTGGCCGCGTCCGGGGAGACGCGATCAGAAGACGCGGTCAGAAGACGCGGGCGGCGCTGGCGGTGAGGAAGACGAGCGTGAACGCCGTCACCCCGGCCAGCCCGTGCAGGGTCACGGCCAGGACGGGGAAGCCGCGCCCGGCCATCTGGTGGCGTCCGCCGCCGAGCCACCGGGTGAACATCGCGAACCCGAGGAGCGCGGCCGCCGCCAGGCCGGCGAAGGCCGCCCAGGCGAGCACGCGGCTGCCCGTGGCGAGGCCGGCGGCGTAGCAGACCAGCGCCGTGACGGCGAGCGCCGGGTGGGCGAAGACGACGGCGGCGGGAAAGCGGGTGACCTTGGCGCGGCGCAGGCCGCCGCCCGCGAGCCACAAGGAGAGCAGGTACACCCCGGCGAGCGCGGCGACCGTCCATGCCACGGCGGTGAGCAGCCCCACAGCGTGCCTCCTGTCAATTCCCATCCCTATCGTCACGTTAAGCGGAGAATTGCCGGTACGTCCGCCGATCAGGAAAAGCGGTAAAACCCCTGGCTGATGGAATGTCGGTGGCGTGTGCCAAGGTAGAGGGGTGCGGCGCATTCATCCCGACATACAAGACAATCCGGATATCGTGCAGGCCTACGCCTACCCCGAGGACCGGCCCTGGCTGCGGCTCAACATGGTCGCCAGCGCCGACGGCGCGGCCTGGCTGAAGGGGCGCTCCGGCCCGCTGTCGAGCACCGGCGACAAGCGCGTCTTCCAGCTCCTGCGCGGGCTGGCCGACGTGATCGTCGCGGGCGCCGCGACCGTGCGCAAGGAGGGGTATGGCCCCGTCCCGCCGCGCGACACCTGGGCGGAGATCCGGCAGGGGCGGCCCGAGGTGCCGCCCATCGCCGTGATCACCCGCAGCCTCGCCCTCGACCTCGACGGCGACCTGTTCTGCGACGCGCCGAGCAAGACGATCGTGATCACCTGCGAGGCGGCGCCGCACGATCGGCGCAAGGAGGCGGCCAAGCGCGCCGACCTGATCGTGGCCGGCGAGGAGGGCGTCGACATGCGGCGGGCCGTGGCCGAGCTGCACCAGCGCGGGCTGACCAAGGTGCTGTGCGAGGGCGGGCCGCGCATCAACGCCCAGCTCTCGGCGGCCGGCCTGGTCGACGAGCTGTGCCTGTCGATCAGCCCGCTGCTGGTCGGCGGCGGCGCGGCGCGCATCCAGAACGGCGAGCCCGCGCAGGTCGCACTGGATCTCAGCCAGGTGCTGGAGGAGGATGGCGTCCTCTTCTGCAAGTACACGAGGGCCGTTCACGGGGACGACGAGGGAGCACAGCCATGACCGACGAGCCGACCGCGCCGGAGGTGGCGGAGGAGCCGGAGCCGGTGCCCAACCTGGTGGTGCGGCCACCGGTGGCGCCGATGCTGGCCAAGCCGGTCAAGGCGATGCCGAAGCAGGACGGCACGCTGCTCTACGAGCCGAAGTGGGACGGGTTCCGCTGCATCATCTTCCGTGACGGCGACGAGGTCTACCTGGGCAGCCGCAACGAGCGGCCGTTCACCCGCTACTTCCCCGAGCTGGTCGAGGCGGTCAGGGCCGAGCTGCCCGACAAGGTGGTGATCGACGGCGAGATCGTGCTGCCGATGGGCTCGCAGCTCGACTTCGACGCCCTGCAGCAGCGCATCCACCCGGCCAAGTCTCGGGTGACGATGTTGTCGGAGCGCACGCCCGCGCAGTTCGTCGCGTTCGACCTGCTGGCGCTGGGCGACGAGTCGCTGATGGAGACGCCGTTCGCGCAGCGGCGGGCGCGGCTGGTGGGGTTGTTCGGCGAGAAGGCCGGGTCCGTGCGGCTGACGCCCGTCACGACCAACTACGACCAGGCGCTCGAATGGTTCGAGATGTTCGAGGGGGCCGGGCTCGACGGCATCATCGTCAAGCCGGGCGACCAGCCGTACGTGCCCGACAAGCGCACGATGTTCAAGGTCAAGCACGAGCGCACCGCCGACGTGGTGATCTGCGGCTACCGCGAGCACAAGACCGGGCCGATCGTGGGCTCGCTGCTGCTCGGCCTGTACGGCGACGACGGGCGGCTGCACCACGTGGGGGTGGCGGCCTCGTTCCCGATGAAGCGCAGGGCCGAGCTGGTCGAGGAGATCAAGCCGTACCTCGCGGAGCTGGGCGAGCATCCGTGGGGGCACTGGGCGGAGCAGGCGCAGGCCAACGTGGGCCAGCCGGCCGCCGGGCCGGCGACGGGCGGGCAGCGGGTGCCGGGGGCGGTGTCGCGGTGGAACGCCAAGAAGGACCTGTCGTTCATCCCGTTGCGGCCGGAGCTGGTGGTCGAGGTGGCCTACGACCAGATGGAGGGTGATCGGTTCCGGCACACGGCGCAGTTCCGGCGGTGGCGGCCGGATCGTACGCCCGAATCGTGCACCTATGAGCAGTTGGAGCGTCCGGTTAGTTACAACCTTGACGACATCCTTGCCCGTTAGCGATACATCCCGTTATATCTCGACATATGAGTACAGGGGATGAGTTGCGGGCCGCCGTGTCGGCGCGGCGGGATCTGGGGCCCGAGTACGAGAACGAGATCGTGGAGTCCTTCCTCGACAAGATGGGGCAGGAGATCGACCGGCGGGTGGACGAGCGGCTGGCCAAGACCTCGCCCAAGGCCAGGCCGGTCAACCAGAACGTGGCCGACGGGCAGCGGCTCGCCCTGGCCATCGTCTCGCTGGTGCTGGCCACGGGGGCCACGCTCGCCGTCATCCTGACCGGGAGCGAGGCGTCCTACGTGATCCCGATCTGGATCGGCGTGATCATCGTGAACGCGATCTTCAACGGCAACCGGGGGAAGAGCTAGGCCAGCCAGATCAGCCCGGCGAACCGGCCGCCGGGCTGCTCCCTGCGGTGGGAGTACAGCTCCTGCGCCTCGATCGTGCAGCGCGCGTCGTGCCGCACGTCGGCCAGCCCCGCCGCCCTGAGCTGAGCCTCGATCCCCGCGCGCAGGTCGAGCGCGGGCGTCTGCCACGACGTCGTGGACCAGGTCGCGGGCACCCGGGACGCCACGCGTTCGCGCAGGTCGGCGGGCACCTCGTAGCAGCGGCCGCACGCGCCGGGGCCGATCAGCGCCACCATCCTGCCCGGCTCGGCGCCCTTGGCCGCCATCGCCTCGACCAGCGCCGTGGCGATGCCCGCCTCGGTGCCGGGGCGGCCGGAGTGCGCCGCGCCGGCCATGCGGGCCACCGGGTCGGCCACCAGCACCGCCGGGCAGTCGGCCCCGAGCGAGGCCAGCGCCAGGCCGGGCTCGGTGGTGAAGACGCCGTCGAGCGGCGGCGGGTCGTCGCCGAACGGCTCGCTCACGTACGCGACGTCGGCGCTGTGGACCTGGCGCATGAACACCACGGCCCGCACGCCCAGCTCCGCCCTGACGCCCTCGCGGTTGGCGCGCACGTTCGCCGGGTCGTCGCCGACGAGGCCGCCGAGGTTGCGCGTGCCGTACGGCGGGGCGCTGACGCCTCCGTTGCGGTCGGTGATGGCGACGTGGACACCGGGGGCGAGCTGCATGCCCCGATCCTAGAGCCCCTGCCAGGTGATCTTCTCCTTGGCGAGGAAGGCGGGGACGGCGGCGTGGAAGTCGGCGCTGCCGAAGACCGTGGCCACGAGGTCGTCGCCGTCCGGCAGGTTCGCCACGCGCAGCCGCCGCACCGCCTCCTTGGCCGCCCACATCGACAGCGGCGCGTGCGACAGCAGCCGCTCCTCCACCTCGGCCTGCCGGGCGGCCAGCGCGTCCGGCTCGCACAGCTCGGCCACGAAGCCCGCCGCGTGCGCCTCCTCGCCGGTGAACATGCGGGCCCGCAGCAGCATGTCCAGGGTCCTGGCCGGGCCGAGGTGGTGCACGAGGAGGGAGTAGGTGTTCATGGACAGGCAGTTGCCGAGGGTCCTGGCGATCGGCGCGCCGAAGCGCGAGCCGGGCACCGACAGCCGCAGGTCGCAGGCGGCGGCCACGACCAGGCCGCCGCCCACGCAGTACCCCTCGACGACGGCCACGGTGGGCACCCTGACCTGCTCCAGCCGGTCGATGACGCGCTGGACCTTGCGCTCGTAGGCGATGCCGTCGTCCCCGTCGGTGAAGGAGGAGAACTGGGCGATGTCCGTACCGGCGACGAAGGCCCTGCCGCCCGCGCCCGACAGCGTGAGCAGCCTGACGGACGGGTCGGCGTCGGCGCGCTCGCAGGCGTCGTACAGGCCGTCCCACATGGCCCAGGTCAGCGCGTTGTGCTGGGCGGGACGGTTGAACGTCACGCGCAGCACGGGTCCGTCGGCGGTGACGAGCAGCTCGCTCATACCTTCTCCTTCTTACGCAGTGCCTTGACCAGGGAAGGCCCGGCGAGCAGCAGGGCGGCCAGCAGGAGCACGACCAGCGCGATCGGCCGGGTGAAGATGATCGTCAGGTCGCCGCCGCCCATGGCGGACGTCTGCACGAGCGCCTTCTCGAACAGCGCCCCGATGACGAGCCCGAGCACGAGCGGCGCCATCGGCAGGTCGAACTTCTTCATGAAATATCCGACGATGCCGAAGACGAACACCACCCAGACGCTGAACATGTTGTTGTCGATCGAGTACGCCCCCACGAAGCTGGTCACCAGGATCAGCGGATACAGGTAGCCGTACGGGATCCGCAGGAGCTGCGCGAACAGCGGCGCCAGCGGCAGGTTCAGCACCAGCAGCAGCACGTTGCCGATGAAGAACGAGGCCAGCAGCCCCCACACCAGCTCCGGCTGCTCCTCGAAGAGCAGCGGCCCCGGCTGGATGCCGTACATCATGAACGCCCCCAGCAGCACGGCCGTGGTCGCGCCGCCCGGGATGCCGAGGGCCAGGGTGGGCACGAAGTTGGCGTTGGCGGCGGCGTTGTTGGCGCTCTCCGGCGAGGCCACGCCCTCGATCGCGCCGTGCCCGAACTCGTCCTTGTGCCGCGAGACGCGCTTCTCCACCCCGTACGCCAGGAAGGACGCCAGCGTGGAACCGGCGCCCGGCAGGCAGCCGAGCAGGTAGCCGATCACGCTGCCCCGGGCGATCGCCCCCTTGGAGCGGGACAGCTCCTCCCTGGTGATCATCAGGTCCTTGAAGCGGGCCCTGATGGGTGCGGCGGCGCCCTGGCGGATCTGGAAGAGCACCTCCCCCACCGCGAACAGCCCGATCATGACCTGCACGAACGGCAGCCCGGACAGCAGGTCCACGTCGCCGAAGGTGTAGCGGGGCAGGCCGGTGGCCGCGTCCACGCCGACGGTGGCCAGCAGGATGCCGAGCACCGCCATGGCCAGGCCGCGCAGCCGGGCTCCCGAGGAGAAGCTGACGATGGTGGTCAGGCCGAGGACCATGACGGCCAGGTTCTCCGGCGGCCCGAAGTCGAGCGCCAGCTTGGCGAACGGCGGTGCCATGGCCACCAGCAGGAGCAGCGAGACGATGGCGGCGGCGAACGAGCCGATGGCGGCGATCGACAGCGCCGCGCCCGCCCGGCCCTTGCGGGCCATCTGGTAGCCGTCGATCGCGGTGACCACGCTGGCCGCCTCGCCGGGCGTGGAGATGAGCACGGAGGTGATCGTGCCGCCGTACTGGGCGCCGTAGTAGATGCCGGCCAGCATGATCAGCGCGGTCAGCGGCTCGAACGAGAGCGTCAGCGGCAGCAGCACGGCCACGCCGGTCGTCGAGCCGAGGCCCGGCAGCAGGCCGATGACGGTGCCGGCGAGCACGCCGACGAAGCACCACAGCAGGTTCGCGGGGGTGAGCGCGGCGCCGAACCCCATGATCAGGTTGTCCAGCATCAGCCGTCGCCTCCGACCCCGAGCAGGCCGCCGGGCAGCGGCACCGCCAGGAACAGCACGAACACCGCGTAGATCACCAGCGTGGCGGCGACCGCGATCGCGGCTGCCGGGACGATCGGCTGCTTCTCGACGAACGCGGAGACGGCGAACACCAGCAGCCCGAACGCCACCAGGAACCCGGTCAGCGGCACCAGCAGCAGCGCCACCAGCAGGAGGCCGAACACGGTCCAGAGCGTCCTGATCCGCGCGGGATCCACCTCGTCCGGCTCGTCCGGCTCGTCCGCCCCATCCGCCCCGTCCGCCTCCGCGGCCCGGCGGGCCGACCGCAGGAGGCAGGCGGCCGACAGCAGCGCCAGCGCCACCCCGGCGACCAGCGGCAGGAAGCCAGGGCCGACCTCGCCGCCGTCCTTGGTGACGCCGTAGCCGAACGAGGCGCCCGCCATGGCGGCCGACAGGCAGACGAGCAGCGCCCAGACGACGCCCTCGCCCCGGATCAGCCCTCTCATGACGTCTTCTTCAGCACCGGCGCGAGCGCGGTGTCGAGCTGGGCGAGGTAGTCGCGGAAGTCGTCGCCGTACAGCTCGGCCTGCTGCAGGTAGTTGTCCTTGAGCCACTTCTGGAACTCGGCGGTCCTCGTCACGCCCCTGGCGGCGCTCTCCCAGTAGGCGCGCTCGCGTCCGTCCAGCCCGCCCGGCGCCAGGAAGCCCCTGAACTGCACGTACGAGACGTCGATGCCCTGCTCCTTGGCCGTGGGCAGCGCGGAGAACTCGGGGTAGGTGTAGCGCTGGTCCGTGGTGACGCACAGGCCCTTGAGGTCGCCGGACCTGAGCTGGCCGATCACCTCGCCGGGGTTGAGCAGCGCCGCCTGGATCTGGCCGCCGAGCACGGCCGGCACCAGCTCGCCGCCCGACTCGAACGGCACCCGCTGGAACTTCGCGCCGGTCTTCTGCTCGATCATCGTGAAGATCACGTTGTCGACGCCGTACGCGCCGGACATGCCCACGTTGACGCGTCCGGCCTTGGCCGCGTTGACCACGTCCGTGCACGTCTGGTACGGCGAGTCCTTCTTGACCACGACGATGCCGCCGTCCTCGGCGAGCTTGGCGACGGGCGTGAAGTCCTCGCGGGTGAAGGAGACCTGGCCGCTGAGCGGCAGGGACAGGATGGCGTTCTCGGTGGCGATCAGGTAGTTGCCGTTGCCCTTCTTGCCGAGCAGGCCCGAGTAGCCGACCGCGCCCGAGCCGCCGTCGCGGTTCTCGACGGTGACGGTCAGGCCGGGCTGGGCCTTCTCCAGCGCGGTGGCGATGGCCCGGCCCGCCAGGTCGCTGCCGCCGCCCGCGGCGAACGGCACGATCATGCGGACGTCGCCGCGCGGCTTCCACGCGCCCCCCGGCGTGTCGGCGTTGGCACCGCAGGCCGCCGCCCCGAGCAGCAGCGCGGCGGCCAGCAGTGCCCTCATGACGTCAGCCCCTGGAGCTTGGCGGCGAACTTGTCGAGGTCGATGACGAACCGCTCGTGGGTGCCCTCGCCGACCTTCCCGTTGGCGTCCTCGGCGACGACGGAGAAGGTGACCCGCCGCCGGTCCACCTCGGTCACGGTGGCGGTCGCGGTCACCTCGCCGCCCTTGAGCGTGGGCGCCACGTGCGCGATCTCCACCTTGCTGCCGACGCTGCCCTGCCCCTCGCCCAGGTAGGGGGCCAGGGCCTCGATGGCGGCGTCCTCGATCAGGTGGACCAGGTTGGGGGTGGAGAAGATGTCGTGGTCGCCGCGGCGGGTGCAGTGGCGCTCCGCCACGACCCAGGTGAGGCTCGCGCTCACACCCGGGGTCAGTCGCTCGCTCATGAGCTCTCCAAGGGGGTGGGGGATTGGGCCGCCGCGCCTTCGGCGAGCAGCCGGTCGATCTCCTGCTCGGTCAGGCCGCACTCGCGCAGCACCTCGACGGTGTCCGCGCCGAGCAGCGGCCCGGCGGGGCCGCGCCTGGTGGGGGTGCCGGAGAAGCGCATGGCCGAGCCGAGCTGGCGGACGGGGCCCATCTCGGGATGCTCGGCATCCCAGAAGAACCGCCGCTGTCCGAGGTGCTCGTCGTTGAACACCTGGGAGTAGTCGGAGATGGGCGCGCAGGGCACGCCATGGGCGTCGAGCGCGGCCACGACGTCGGCCGTGGTGCGCGCGGCGGTGACGCGTTCGATGGCGGGGATCAGCTCGTGGCGCAGGCCGTGCCGGTCGTGGGCGTCGGCGTACCGCTCGTCCGCGAGCAGCTCGGGCAGGCCGAGCGCGGCGCACAGGCCCTGCCAGGTCTTGGGGGTGACGGCGCCGACCGTGCACCAGCCGTCCGCGGTGCGGATGGCCTGGTACGGGGCGGTGCTCTGGTGGGCGGAGCCGAGGGGCCTGCCGACCTCGCCGGTGGCGAAGTACTTGCCGGCCTCCCAGATGGCGAACGACACGGCCGACTCCAGCAGCGACACGTCCACATGCTGGCCCTGACCCGTCGTGTGGCGGGCCTGGAGGGCGGAGACGGCGCCGAGGGCTCCGTACAGGCCGCAGACCAGGTCCGCGATGGGCACGCCGACCTTGACCGGGTCGCCGTCGGGCATGCCGGTGACGCTCATCAGGCCGCCGCGGGCCTGGGCCATGATGTCCAGGCCTGGCAGGTGCGCGAGGGGGCCGTCCTGGCCCCAGCCGGAGGCGGAGACGTACACCAGGCGCGGGTTGAGCCGCCGCAGGTCGTCGTAGCCGAGGCCGAGCTTGCGCATGGCGCCGGGGCGCAGGTTCTCCACCAGCACGTCGGCGTCCTGGACGAGGCGGCGGAAGGCGGCGGCGCCCTGCTCGGACTTCAGGTCGAGGGCGATCGAGCGTTTGTTGCGGTTGAGGCGGGCGAACGGGGAGCTGTGCCCGGCCGTGAACGGCCCGATGGCGCGCACCTGGTCGCCGCCCTGGGGGTTCTCGACCTTGATGACGGTGGCGCCCAGGTCGGCCAGTTGCATCGTGGCGAAGGGGGCGGCCATGAAGGCGCCGACCTCGACCACTCGAATTCCGGACAAGGGGTTCATATGTTACGAAAACCTCACTTCCGGCGGGGTTGGTCTATTGTCTACAGAAGACAACTGGGCTAGACAAGAGTTCCGCCGGAAGTTCTTCGGCACTATGGCGGCAGACACCGACCGCCTTCGTACGAGAGAGACCCCGACATGCGCATCGAGGCACCCCCCAGCATGGTCCAGCTCGCCACCGAGGCACTGATGCGCATGCTGCTCAGCGGCAGGCTGCAGCCGGGCGACCGGGTGGTGGAGAACCAGCTCACCCAGGAGCTGGGCGTCAGCAGGCCGCCGCTGCGCGAGGCCATGCGGGTGCTGGAGCAGCAGGGACTGATCACCCAGCTCCCCCGGCGGGGCGCGTTCGTCACCCAGCTCACGCTGCACGACATCTACGAGATCGTCACGCTGCGGCGGGAGCTGGAGCGGATGGCCGTCGACCTCGGCGTCCCCGTCCGCGAGCCGGCCCGGCTCCAGCGCTGCCACGCCGCGCTCGACCGGCACGGCGCCTGCGCGCGGGCCGGCGACTGGATGGGGGTGCTGGAGCACGCCGTCGAGTTCCACAGCTCCGTGATCGGGCTGTCCGGGCACCGGCGGCTGGAGGAGGCCTACCGCTCCATCCAGCTCCAGATGCTGCTCTGCATGGGCATGAACCGGCAGGCCAGGGCGTCCGACGAATCCCTCGTGGACGACTGGCGGCGGCACCGCCGCCTGCTGGAGGTGATCGAGTCCGGCTCGCCCGAGGCCGTGCACCGGGAGCTGGCCGGCCACGGCGACATGACGTTCCTCGACGGCATCGAGGACCGGGTCGGCGGGCACTCCCCCGAGTCGCTGGCCTGGCTGAAGCGGGTCAGGGAAGGAGAGACATGATCGAGGCGCTCCAGGAGGCGGTCGGCTGGACCGGCCCCGCGCGGGAGGACGTCGTCGAGCGGCGTCATCTGGAGTTCTACCGGCACGCGATCGGCGACACCTCCGGCGAGGTGCCGCCCACGTTCACCGCGTGCTTCCTCGACGAGCCGCCGTCGCTGCCGGCCGCGGCCTCGTACGGGGAAGGCTGGCTGAACGGCGGGGACCGGTTCGAGTACCACGCGCCGCTGCGCGAGGGCGACGTGCTGGTCTCCCGGCCCCGGTTCACCGGCGTGGCAGAGAAGAGCGGCAGGGCGGGGCCGATGGCGCTGCTCACGTTCGAGACGGAGTTCCGCCGGCCGGACGGCGAGCTGGTGGTCCGGCACGTCGGCACGCGGATCAGAAAATGATCCTCACCGAGACCACGACCCTGCGCAGGCTCGTCGAGTACGCCGGCGCCTCGGGCGACTTCTACGAGATGCACTACGACCTCGATGTCGCCCGCTCGCTCGGCCATCCGGAGCTGGCCGTGCACGGGCTGCTCAAGGCGGCCTACCTGGGGCGGCTCGTCACCGGATGGCTCGGCGGGCGGGGACGGCTGGCCGTGCTGGAGGTCAGCTACCGCGGGATGGACTTCAGGGACCGGGCGCACACGTGCCGGGGGCGGGTGATATCGACGGACGGGAACCGGGCAGAGCTGGAGCTGTGGGGCGAGGACGACACCGGCCGGCGCACCACGCTCGGGCGCGCCGAAGTGATCTATGACGAGGAGACCCCCTGATGACCAGCCTTGCCGGCCTCCACGCCCTGATGGCCCGCCTCGGGCACCCCGTGGTGGCGACCGCCGCGCCCGCGGCGTCCGGTTTCGCGGACGGGGCGCCGTACCGCTTCGAGATCCCCAGCGTCGAGGGGCCAGAGGTGCTGGAGGCCGTGGTCGCCGAGGCCGACCGGCTCGGCGTGCCCGTCGCCAGGACCTCCCAGGGCAGCGGCGTGATGATGCTGGCCGACGACGAGATCACCCGGATGGCCCGCATCGGGGCCGAGCGCCGCATGGAGGTCAACCTGTTCCTCGGGCCGCGCGCCGCCTGGGACACCGGCGGCCAGGCCAAGCTCACCCAGGCCGTCGGCGCCGCCGCGCGCGGCAACGCGATGGTGGCGGCGTGCGTCGCGGACGCGCTGCGGGCCTGCTCGCTGGGCATCCGCAGCCTGCTCGTCGGCGACCTCGGCACCCTGGACGTGCTGCGCGCGCTCAAGGCGGACGGCACGCTGCCCGCGAACCTGGTGCTGAAGACGTCGGTGCTGATGCCGCTCACCAACGGGCCCACGGCCGCCGTGTACGAGCGGCTCGGCGCCACCACCGTCAACGTGGGCACCGACCTGACCGTCCCGCAGCTCGCCGAGATCCGGGCCGCCACCGGGCTGCCGATCGACCTCTACCTGGAGGTGCCGGATGATCAGGGTGGGTTCGTACGGTTCTACGAGGCCGTGGAGATCGTCCGGGCCGCCGCTCCCGTCTACCTGAAGATGGGGCTGCGCAACGCGCCCAACATCTACCCGTCCGGGGGGCATCTCGGGGCGGTGCCCAAGGAGCTGGGCAGGGAGCGGGTGCGGCGGGCCGCGCTGGTGCGGCGGTTGATCGAGGAGCTGGATCCGGCGCTGGGCAAGCCGTCGGAGAGCGCCGATCTGGGCGTGCCCGAGGTGTAGAGGACCGGCGGCATCGCGTCGCGATGCCGCCGGTCTCGGCTACGGCCTCAGGACCTCGGTGGCCTCGCAGCCGGTGAACGTGTCGGCCGGTGAGCCGTCCGCCGACAGCCTGAGGTCGGACGTGCAGTGGTCGGAGCCGCCGCCGCCGTCGAGGGTGCCGCCGCCCCTGGCGGTGAGCCGGTCGTCTCCGCCCAGCCCCTGAACCTGGTCACGCCCGCCGCTGCCGTCGAGGACGTTCGGGCCCGCGTTGCCGATGAGCACGTCGTCGAACTGGTTGCCCCGCAGGTTCTCCACGTCCGCCGCGATGCTGTCCCTGGCCCCTGCGGGGCCGTCGTCGAGGTTGCCGTCGTCGCCGGTCGCGCCGTCGAGGTCGGCGCGGACGCCGGTCAGGCTCGGGGTCGCCGGGTAGACGGCGGTGTCGGAGCCGCCCCCGCCCTGGATCACGTCGGCGCCCGCCTCGCCGATCAGCTCGTCGTCGCCGGACCCGCCGGTGAGCCGGTCGTCGTCCTTGCCGCCGACCAGGCGCGCGGCGTAGGCGGTGGCGTTGGTGATGGTGTCGTCGCCGTCGAGCCCGCGTACGGCGACGACCGGGCCGGGCCCGATCGGGCAGCGCGCCTCGTGCGGGTTCACCACGGTGCAGCCTCCGGTGCCCGTGGCGATGGTGCCGGTGGGGTCGGTCAGCACGAAGAACCCGCCGTCGACGCTGATGGTGATCTGGTCGGCGGCGCCCACGGTGGCGTCGTACTTGACGCCACCGAAGCCGCGAACCACGCCGGGCTGGCAGTCGCCGTAGCAGGGGGCGGCCGTCGCGGGCTGCGCGAGGAGGACGGCGGGGAGGACGGCCAGCGCCGCCGCGGCCGTGGCCATCCGCCTGAGGTCGCAGGTAACGGACATGATCGCTCCTTTCAGGCGGGGAGGCCGTTGCCGAGGAAGAGCCGGTAGTTGACGGGGACGCGCGCGGGCGTGGGGCCGATGGCCGCGGTGAGGCACACCCAGAACGCGCCGGGCAGGAGCGGGTCGCCCGCCTGTACGGAGACGGAGAAGAAGTCGGTGGTCTCCCGCTTCACCACTTTGGCGGCGGTGAAGAAGTCCGTGCCGGGGTCGCCGCGCCGCAGCTCGAAGTTGGCCGGGACGCCGATGGGCACGCCGGACGAGTTGAACTGGAAGGCCGATCCGCTCGCGGCGACGATGTCCTTCGATCCCGCCTCGAACGGTCCCGCGCACGCCTGGCTCGGCGTCGTGACGGCGCCCTGCGCGGCCATGGTGTCGATGGTGGTGTCGATGGTGGCGCTACTGGCCGTGGCGGGGTGGAGCGTGAGGGCCGCGGTCAGCGCGGTGGCCAGGCCGGCGGCGGCCAGGAGCGTCCGGCGGCGGCCCGCGAGAATGGTGGTGGACAAGGTGATCTCCCAGGGTCGAAGCGCCGGTCGGGGGTGAGCGGCGCCTTGCCCCTGAGGCGTGACATCGCGGTTCCTTCAGGTTCCGCCGCGTGCCACGCCGCCGGGGAGGGTCAGGCGTGCAGGCGTCAGGTTCCGCCGCGTGCCACGCTGCCCCGGAGGGTCAGGCGTGCAGGCGGTGGACCGTGAGGGGGCCGCCGCCCCAGCGGCCGATCGCCTCCTCGTCGGCGAAGGCGAGCACCCGCATCATGTTGCCCCCATCGCTCTGCTCCACGTTGCGGCGCAGCCTGGTGACCAGGCCCGGGGGCAGCTTGGTGGTGCCGGCCTCGATCGTGTCGCCGTAGTGCGGGGCGAAGGCCACGCCCGCGAAGCCGCTCCGGCCGAGCAGCGTGCGCACGGTCTCGGAGGAGTAGAACATCAGGTGGTTCTTGGTGAAGCCGCTCCAGCCCGCCCCGTACGCCTTGAGCAGCAGCGAGCGCGCGTTCACCGTCAGGATGAGCAGCACCCCGCCGGGCGCCAGCAGGCGGCGGAAGAGCCGGAAGTCCTCCAGCGGCCTCGGCAGGTGCGCGAGCACCGACCAGAGGGTGATCACGTCGAAGCCGCCCGCGGCGATCTCCGGCACGTCACCCGGCGCGCCGAAGTAGGTGCGGGCCTTGCTGAGCCGCTGGTTGGCCTGCTCGACCGACTCCGGCGACAGGTCCACCCCGTAGGCGTCGAAGCCGCGCCGCTCGGCCAGCTCCAGGAACAGCCCGACGCCTGAGCCGAAGTCGAGCAGCTGCCGTTCCTTGCCCTCGTCGAAGACCGGGGCGAACGACTTCATGGTCAGGTCGTAGCGGCGTTGCCGGTTGGCGGCGTACTTCCCGGTCAGGAACGTGCTGTAGCCGGTGGCGTACAGGTCGCCGAGGCGTTCGGGGCGGACGTTGGGGTTGCGGTAGAGGAAGCCGCAGGACGGGCAGCGTACGACGTGATAGCGCCAGCCCCTGGAGCCGGGCGCGCCGCCGGCCGGGGTGAAGAGCGGCTGCTGGCGGGACTCCCCGCACATCATGCAGCTCAGGAACTCCTCGATCTCGCCCAGGGGCCGCAGCCGCTGGTACGCGGCGAGCGGCAGGACCGGCCGCTGCCTGAGGAGCAGGCGCCACTGCGCCTCCCGGATGAGCCGTTCGCCGGGACGGACGTACACTCGCTGACCCCAGGGAACCCGGTCGTACCGCGAGCCGTACGCCAACCGGCCGAGCAATCCGCGCGCCATAGCCACCACCCTTTGTGCCTTTGTGCCCGGGTGTTTCGCCGCCATGCGTACGGTTTGCTGATCTCTGGGGCTGGCCCGCCAATTTGAGCAAGCATATGCTTGGTTCATGTCTGAGTTCCGCAACCTCATCGGCGGCGAGCTGGTCCCCGCCACCCGCACGATGGACACGGTCAACCCGGCCACGGGCGAGGCGTGGGCCACGATCCCGGCCGGCGGCGCCGCCGAGGCCGAGGCGGCCGTCGAGGCGGCCGGGCGCGCCTTCCCCGCCTGGTCGGCGCTGCCCGCACTGGCCAGGGCGCACGTCCTGCGCAAGGTCTCGGACGTGTTCGCCCGGCACGCCGAGGAGCTGGCCAGGCTGGAGACGCGCGACAACGGGCGGATCCTGCGCGACACCCTCAAACGGGACCTGCCGGGCATGGCGCACCTGTGGCAGCTCGCGGCCGGGCAGTGCCTCGACGCCGTCAAGGGCGACACCGTGCTGCTGGGGCCGGACACGCTCGGGCTGACGCGGCGCGAGCCGTACGGAGTGGCGGTCTGCATCATCCCGTGGAACTCCCCCATCTCGACCTTCTCCGCCAAGGCCGCCTACGCGCTCGCCGCCGGGAACACGGTGATCGTCAAACCGGCCGAGCAGGCCAGCGCGTCGGTGCTGCGGCTGGGCGAGCTGCTGGCGGAGGTGTTCCCGCCCGGGGTGCTGAACATCGTCAGCGGACTGGGCGAGGAGGTCGGCGACGCCCTCGTACGGCACCGCGGCGTCGGCAAGATCAGCCTCACCGGCTCGACCGCCACCGGCCAGGCCATCACCCGCGCCTCGGCCGACGCGCTCAAACCGATGACGTTCGAGCTGGGCGGCAAGTCGCCCAACATCGTCTTCCCCGACGCCGACCTGGACGCCGCCACCCAGGGCGTCACCGTGAACTCCGTCTACACCGGCAACGCCGGGCAGGTGTGCGTGGCCGGCTCACGCATCCTCATCCACCGCTCGATCTGGGAGGAGATGCTCGGGCGCATCGAGCGGGCCTGCGCCGGGCTGGTCCTCGGGGATCCGCTCGACCTGGCCACCACGATGGGGCCGATCGTGTCCGCCGGGCAGTACGAGCGGGTCACGTCGTACCTGGAGCTGGCAGAGAAGGAGGGCGCGCGGCTCGTCTTCGGCGCGCGGACCGGCGCGGACGTGGTGCCCGCGCTGCCCGGGGGCTACTGGGTGGCGCCCACGCTGTACGCGAGCGAGGACAACTCGCTGCGCGTCTGCCAGGAGGAGATCTTCGGCCCTGTGGCGGTGGCCCTCCCGTTCTCGACCGAGGAGGAGGCGCTGGCCATCGCGAACGACTCCCCGTACGGGCTGGCGGCCGGCGTGTGGACCCGTGACCTGGGGCGGGCGCACCGGTTCGTCAGGGATCTGCGCAGCGGCACGGTGTGGGTCAACACCTTCAGGCAGATGCCGCCCGGGCTGCCGTTCGGCGGGGTCAAGGACAGCGGCTACGGCCACGATTCGGTCCTGGAGTACACCCGCGAAAAGGCGGCCATTATCCAGATTTAGTTGGATAGATTTACGCCTCATGAGCGAGGGGATCAAGGACCATTCCGAGCTGTCCGAGGCGGCCGCCCAGTCGCGCGCCTCGGTGCTGCGCAGCCGGGCCGAATCGTACATCGCGCTGTCGCGGCACGACGCCGCCATCGCCGACCTGACCGAGGCGATCGCGCTGGCGCCCGACAACGCCCGCGCCTGGCGGCTGCGCGGCGAGAGCCACCGCGTGATCGAGCGGTACGAGGCCGCGCTGGAGGACTTCGGCGAGGCGCTGCGCCTGGAGCCCGACAGCGCGTACGCGCTCGGCTCGCGCGGCCAGACCTACGCCGCGATGGGACGCCTGGACGAGGCCATGGACGACTTCGAGCACGCGCTCACCCTCGCGCCCGACTCGTTGTGGATCCTGGAGGCCAAGGCGGACGCCCTGGTGGACCTGGACCGGCTGGACGAGGCGCTCGCCGAGCACTCCAAGATCATCTCTTTGAACGAGGAGCTCGCCTACTCGTGGGTGGCGCGCGGCGACCTCTACCAGCGGATGCAGCTCTACAGCGAGGCCATCGACGACTACGGCAAGGCCCTGGAGGCCGACCCCGACTACGTGCGCGCGCTCAGCCGGCGGGGGGAGGCGCTGCGCATGGCGGACCGGTACGAGGAGGCGCTGGCCGACCTCAACCGGGCGCTGGAGCTGGAGCCTGGGAACGATCGGGCGCTCGGGAGCCGGGGGGCGGTGCTGAGTGAGCTGGGTGACAACGAAGGGGCGTTGCGGGATCTGGACGCGGCCATTGAGCTGGATCCCGACTATGTGTGGGCGTTCCGGGTGCGGGGGGAGATCTTGCAGGAGCTGGATCGGCACGAGGAAGCCATCTCCGACTTCACCCGGGCGCTGCGGCTGGACTCCGGCGACTGACCACCCAGGCGCTGCGCTCGGACTCCGGCGACTGACCACCTGGGCATCGGCAATCAGTCACCCTGGCGCTGCGGCTGGACTCCCCGGACGACTGATCACCCGGGCGTTGCGGCTGGACTTCGGCGATTGGTCACCCTGGCCCGGACGGCCCTCAGCGTGATCGGCGGCGGCTTTGCGTGGCGAGCCACTCCACGGCCGCCGCCCCCGACGAGGGCAGGACCGAGATGTGGCCGTCACCGGGCGACACGCGGAGCTCGGCAGTGGGGCAGTGGCGGGCCAGCCACTCGCCATGACCGAACGGCACCACCCGATCCCTGTCGCCGTGGACGAGCAGGATCGGCGCGGTCACAGCGGTGACGTCGCAGCCCCACGGGGTCACGTAGGCCAGGTCGTCGGCGATCAGACCTCCCGGGCCCGCCGCCACGGCGGGGCCGACCACGCTGTCGAACCAGGACCACTCGCCCTCGAACGCCGCATGGTCTTCGGGGGTGAACATCTCGGGGTCGTACGCGGACGCCGCCTCGTGAGCCTCCTTCGCCTCACGCCCCTGGATGGCGGCGCGCAGGGAAGCCTCGCAGGAGGGCGCCATGCCCGCGAACCAGTCAGGCACCGCCGCGTCATAGGGGGCCACGGCCGCCACGCTCAGGACGGCCAGCACGCGCTCTCCTAACTGGGCCGCGCAGGCGAGGGCGTGGGAGGCGCCGCCCGAATGGCCCATGACGGCGAAACGGTCGAGGCCCAAGGCGTCGGCGACGTGGGTCGCGTACGTGGCGGCCGAGGCCAGGGTGCGGCCCGGCTCGGGGCTGGAGGCGCCGTAGCCCGGGCGGTCGTAGGAGATCCAGCGCAGGGCTAGACGGTCGTCGAAGAGGGGCTGGGGTGGGGTGCCGACGTTGGGGGTGCCGTGGTGCCACAGGATCGGGAGGTGGTCGGTGGCTTCCGGGGCCGTGTCGTAGACGTGCAGGATCCGGTTTTCACCGATCGTGAGTTCGAATTCCTTCGTCACGAGGACAAGCTTAACCCCTCACGGCCGCGCGAATGACCGGCGCCGGGACCGCGTACGGGCGGCCCCGGCGGGCGGTGTCACAGGGCCAGCAGGGCGCTGACCGGGAGGCGGGAGTCCGACAGGGGGCGGATGGCGATGCGGAGCAGCGCCAGCGCGTTGTCGTCGCCCGCGATGCGGTTGGCGCTGAGCCCCCCGCAGGACTGGCAGCAGTGGATGATCAGCCACTCCCCGTCGCGCCGGACGGTGACGCTCAGCGCCGCCATCCGGCCCCGGCAGCCCGCCCGCCGATCCCCCGGAACGCGGTGATCGACGTGCAGGCTGGTCAGGCAGTGCGGGCAGTGGTTGCGGTGCGCGGTGCCCGGCGCGAGCATCGGCACGTCCATGCGGCACCCGACGCAGCGGAACGCGTCGCCGGGCTCGGCGTGGTGTGTCCTCTTGCGCCGTTGCGGCCGTTCCCGGCCCGGGTTTTTCCTGGGCATGTCACAGATCACCGAACGCCTCGAGCGGGAACGGCGGCTGCGCCAGCGGCCTCACGGCCATGCGCATGAGGATGAGCTGGTTGTCGTCCCCGCAGATGGGGTTCGACGTCAGCTCACCGCAGCGGGTGCAACGGTGGATGAGCATCCACTCGCCCGTACGGAGCACCGCGATCGAGATCGGGAGCATCCGTGACCGGCACTCGTCGAGCAGGTGCAGCGAGTGCAGGCAGCTCGGGCAGTGGTTGCGGCGAACACCGTCCGGGGCGTGCGCGGTGACCGTCAGGCCGCAGCGGACGCACTGGAAAGTCTCGGTGCTCGCGATGGAACGAGGTTTGCCGTTGGCAGACAACCTGGGTACTCCTTGCCGGAATGGTCTTACTCAGGACAGCAAGGGAGCCCTGGCGTGCCTCGCGGGGCATGCTTCGGGGATTGGCGGTCGTTTCGTCAGGGGCAGGATCCGCCTGAGACACGGCGAGGCGCGCAGGGCGCGGTGCCAGGCATAAATCCCCCTCCTTGACGGGCACGACAGGCCCGGATGGTTCCACCGAACGGACGCAAGCGAGCGTAACCGGGCGTGTCCGCCGATCGCCAACCATTTTTCTGGTGGCCATAGACCGAACTAAGTTCTAGGGTCGGCGCTATGGGCATCGGGTTGAGCAGTGAGCATGTGGCGCTGGCGGCTTCCGTCCAGGGGGTGGCCGGGCGCGGGGCCGATCACGCGGCGCTGGCCGGGCAGGGGGTGCTGGGGCTGCATCTGCCTGAGGAGGGTGGGGGGCAGGGGTACGGGCTGCTCGAGTTGTGCGTGGCGCTGGAGGCGTTGGGTGAGCGGCGGGTGCTGGGGGCGTACCTGCCGACGGTGATCGCCTCAGCGGCCCTCAGCCGCAGCGCGGGGTCGGGTGCGGGGTCGGGTGCGGGGTCGGGTGCGGTGGCGAGCGTGGGGGCGCGGGGGCTGTCCGGGCGTTTTCGGATCGCGTTGATGCGCGGGCTCGCCGACGGGTCCCTGACCGCCGCCGTCATGCTGATGCCCGGTTGTGCGCTCGGGTCCGCGCAGGCCGACCTGTTCGTCGTCCCGGTGGACGACGGCGGGTGGGCGGTGCTCGACCGGGCCGACGTCACCGCCGACCCGCTGGAGGGGATCGATCCGGACCGGCCGCTGTGCTCCGTCACCGTACGGGCCGTGCCCGCCGACCGGGTGATCGGCCCGGCTCCGGTACGGGAGATCGCCGCCGTGCTGCTCGGCGCCGACGCGTGCGGGGTCGCGGCGTGGGCCGTGGCGACGGCGGCCGATCACGCCAAGGTACGGGAGCAGTTCGGGCGGCCGATCGGCCAGTTCCAGGGCGTCAAGCATCGGGTGGCGGGCGCTCTGGTGGCGCTGGAACAGGCCAGGGCCGCCGTGTGGGACGCCGCCAGAGCCCTGGACGAGGCCGAGGGCGCGGGCCTGACCGACGACGTGCGGCTGGCCGTGGCTGTGGCGGCCGTGCTGGCGCCCGATGCCGCCGTCCGCTGCGCCGCCGACACGATCCAGGTGCTGGGCGGCATCGGCTACACCTTCGAGCACGACGCGCACCGCTACTACCGCCGCGCCCTGTCCGGCCGCATGCTGGCGGGCGACCCGGGCCCGTGGGCCGGGGAGGTGGCGCGGCTGGCGGTGGCGGGGGCGCGGCGGCGGATGGAGCCGGACCTGCCGGACGAGGCCGCCCAGGTCAGGGACACGATCAGGGCCGAGGCCGCCTCGCTGCGGGCCGAGGAGCAGGCGGCCAGGCGGGCCAGGCTCGCGGCGGAGGGCTGGATGATGCCGCATCTCCCCCGCCCCTGGGGCCGGGGAGCCACCCCGCTGGAGCAGGTGATCATCCATCAGGAGTTCCGCGACCTCGGCCGCCCGAACCTCGGGATCGCCGCGTGGGCCGTCCCGTCCATCGTCCGGTACGGCACCCGCGAGCAGCAGGACCGTTTCCTGCCCGGAACGTTCGCCGGCGAGATCGTGTGGTGCCAGCTCTTCAGCGAGCCCGGCGCCGGCTCGGACCTGGCCGGGCTGGCCACCAAGGCGGCGCGGGTGGAAGGCGGCTGGTCGCTGACCGGCCAGAAGATCTGGACGTCCCTCGCACAGTACGCGCACTGGGGCATCTGCCTCGCCCGGACCTCCCCCGACAGACCCAAGCACGACGGCATCTCCTACTTCCTGGTGGACATGTCCGCGCCGGGCGTCACCGTCAGGCCGCTCAAGGAGATCAACGGGGACGAGATCTTCAACGAGGTCTTCCTCGACGACGTCTTCGTGCCGGACGACCTGGTCGTCGGGGCGGTGAACGAGGGCTGGCGGGTGGCCCGCGACACGCTCTCCCACGAACGGGTCGCGCTCGGCGACTCCTGGGGGCCCGGGTCGCGGCACACCGACATGGTCAGGCTCATCGCCCGGCTGCCCGAACTCAGGGAGGCGCAGGCGGAGCAGGCGGGCCGCCTGTGGGCCGAGGGACAGGCCATCTCGGCGCTCGGCCTGCGGGTGACGCTGTCGCAGCTCGCCGGCGCCGACCCGGGCGCGGCGCCGTCCGTGCGCAAACTGCTGGGCATGCGGCACGCGCAGGCGATCTCGGAGTTCTGCTGGTCGCTGGACCCGTCGGACCGGTACTGGAGCCGCATGATCCTGACCACCCGGGCGTTCACGATCGGCGGCGGCACGACGGAGGTGCAGCTCAACATCATCGCCGAGCGCGCGCTCGGCCTCCCGCGCGATCCGTGACCTAGCCTCCGGGGTAGTACGGGGCCGCGAGGTGGGCGTACACGATCGTGTTCTCCTCGTAGCTGTGCGCCTGCCGGTCGAACGCGCCGCCGCAGGTCACCAGCCGCAGCCCCGGGTAGCGGAGCTTGCCGTACACCTTCTTGGCGGGGAAGCTCCGCTTCTGGGTGTGTTCGACCTTGTCCACGATGAAGACGGCCACCGAGCGGTCGGCGCGCAGCACCTGCACCTGAGCGCCGCGCCTGACCTCCTTGAGGCGGGCGAAGACGGCCGGGCCCGTCCGGGTGTCCAGGTGGCCGGTGATCACGGCGGCGCCGCGCTGGCCGGGGACGGGGCCGTAGCGGTACCAGCCGGCCAGGTTCGGGGGGTCGAACGGCGGGTTCTGGATGGCGCCCTTCGCGTCCAGGCCCAGCTCCATCAGCGGGGCGGCCACGCCGATCGACGGAATGTAGACGGCGGTGGGGCGGGCCGCGCGCATGGGCTCGGCCACCTTGGACGCCGGCACGCCGGGCAGCTCCCTGAGCGGCGCTGCCGGCGCCCGGGACTGCTCGTCCGCCACGGCGGCGGGGGCCGTGTCGCCGCCTCCTCCGCCGAGCGCGCCGCCGATGCCGAGGGCGATCAGCAGCACGCCCGCCGCCGACACGGCCACCGCCGCCCCCAGCACCGCCCGATTCCCCACCGCACGCCCAGGCGGGGGCGGGGGCGGGGGCGGGTCAGACGACATCCCTGCGGCGCCGTACCGCGAAGCCCGTCAGTCCGGCGCCGGTCAGCAGCGCCACCCCGCCCACCGCGAACGGCCACACCGGCTCGCCGCCGCCCGCCAGCGCGCCACCGCCCGTCTCGGGATGCCCCTCGGGTACGCGGTGCTCGTCCTCCCCCGCCGGCCGCCACGGGGGCGCGCTGCCACTGGGCCAGGAATCGGTAGGTATGGGCACGCTCGACCACGACTCGTTGGGCTTGGGGGCGTTCGACCATGAATCGGTGGGCTCGGGCGCGTCCGACCAGGAGTCGGTAGGCGCAGGGGCGTCCGACCAGGAGTCGGTGGGGACGGGCGCAGTCGACCACGAGTCGCCGGATTCGGCGTCACCCGACCAGGAATCGTCTCCGGCGTCCGGGGGGTCTTCGCAGAGCAGGGGCAGGTGCACCGTGCAGTCGGGCTTGGTGCCGGGAACCTGGGGGTCGGTGTCGGCGAAGGCAGGGCCGAGACCGACCGCCATGCTCACACCCGCCACCATGAAGGCGGTCGCCGCTCCAGCCGCCGCGAGACGTCGCGCTCTTGCCATGAGAAGGCTCCAGACGTGGTTGTCGCCCCCCGATGCACAAGAGAGCCTTGCGAACTATTAGACCGACAGTCAAGTAATGTGACCGAAGTGAAACCGTCCAGACACGGAGGGTTTGCCGCCGACGCGACGTGGCAGGAGAGAGGGTTACATAGGGGGACAAAAGCCATGAGCAATCCGCAACAGCCTGAGCTGCGCAGGTCAGGCAAGGCCAGCACCGACTCCAAGTCCGCGGACGCCGCACGGGAGGCCAAGGGCGGACGGCGCTCCGGCCGTCCGCACGGCACGGACAAAGGGCGCAAAGGGGGCGGTAAGGGCGGCGGCGTGCCCCCGGCCCAGCGACCTCGACACCCGGAGTGAGATCTCGTGAAGGGAAGCCTGCAGTTCATCGGGAACGCCACCACGCTGATCCGTTACAACGGCTTCACACTGCTGACGGATCCGAACTTCCTGCACCGCGGGCAGCGCGCGTACCTCGGGTACGGCCTGGCCTCGCGCCGCCTCACCGACCCGGCCGTGGAGATCGAGGACCTGCCGCCGCTGGACGCGGTGCTGCTGTCCCACCTGCACGGCGACCACTGGGACCGGGTGGCGCAACGCGGCCTGGACAAGGCGACGCCGATCGTCACGACCACGTCGGCGGCCGGCAGGCTGCGGCGGCGCGGGTTCCGCAGGAGCGTGGGGCTGGAGAACTGGCAGCAGCACGAGCTGCGCGGCCCTGGCGGCGCGGTGCGGATCACCGCGCTGCCCGCCAAGCACGCGCCAGGGCCGGCGGAGGCGCTGCTGCCGCCGGTGATCGGGACGATGGTGGAGTTCTGCAACCAGGACGAACGGGTGGAGCTGCGCCTGCACATCAGCGGCGACACGCTGCTCGACCGCCGGCTGGACTCCATCCCGCGTCGCTTTCCCGACATCGACCTGGCCATCGTGCATCTGGGCGGCACGAAGCTGCTCGGCACGCTGATGGTGACCATGGACGGTGAGCAGGGGGCCGCGTGGGTGGATCTGATCAATCCGCACACGGTGGTGCCGGTTCATTACGACGATTACGGGGTGTTCAGCTCGTCGCTGGACGACTTCCGGCATCACATCGAGCAGGCCGGGCTTGCCGATCGGGTGGTGTACCTGGAGCGGGGGGAGACGCGCGAGCTGGCGCCACATCGCCTCATGCGGCGCTGACGGGGGCGTGGGTGCCCGTGATGGACTACGATCTGCGACGGCATCGTGCCGCAAAGTGAGCGTCGTCGAAAGCGGGCGGTCATATGAAGCATGCGCTGATACCGGCCGCGGCCCTGCTGGTGGTCGCGGGCGTGGCGGCGATCGGCTGCGCAGACACCGTGTCCACGACCGGCACGCCGCACGTCATCCCCATGCCGGGCAGGCCGGCGATGCCCGCGGGCCCGCCGCCCACGCTCGTCCAGCCGCCGGTGCCGATGCCGACGCCGCTACCGGCGTTCAAGCCGGAACCCGCCATGGACGCCTCGCCCTAGGTGTCGGATCTGGCCTTGCTCGGCTGGACACGCTTGGGCTCGCCGGGCATCTTCGGATAGTTGGGCGGGTACGGCATGTCGCCCCGCTCGTCCTCGGCGTACAGCTCCAGAAGGGGTTCGATCGAGTACGCGCGGTCGTCGATGGCCGCGTGCACGTCGCCCAGTTTGGCGAAGCGGGCGGGGACCGTGCGGATGTCGAAGTCGCGCGGGTCGGCGTCGGCGAGCTCGTCCCAGGTCAGCGGGGTCGAGACGGGCGCGTACGGCTTGGCGCGGACGGAGTAGGCGCTGGCCACGGTGCGGTCCCTGGCGTTCTGGTTGTAGTCGATGAACACCCGGTCGCCCCGCTCCTCCTTCCACCAGGCCGTGGTCACCAGGTCGGGGTCGCGGGCCTCGACGGCCCTGGCCAGGGCGATGCCGGCGTGGCGTACCTGGATGAAATCCCAGCGCGGCTCGATGCGGACGGCGATGTGCGCGCCGCGGTTGCCTGAGGTCTTGACGAAGCCTTCCATGCCCAGCTCGCCGAGCACGTCCCTGGTCAGCAGCGCGGCCTTGCGGGCGGCGTCGAACTCCAGGCCCGGCTGCGGGTCGAGGTCGATGCGCAGCTCGTCGGGGTGCTCGACGTCGGCGGCCCGCACCTGCCACGGGTGGAAGTCGATCGTGCCGAGGTTGGCGCAGTAGGCGATGGCCGCCACCTCGGTGACGCGCAGCGACTGCGCCGTGCGCCCGCTGGGGAACGTCACAGTGACGGACTGCAGCCAGTCGGGGTGCTTGGGCGGCATGCGCTTCTGGTAGATGGCCTCGGTCTGCACGCCGTCGGGGTGGCGCTTGATGTTCGTGGGACGGTCCTTGAGCGCCCGCAGCGCCCCTTCACCGACGCTCACGTAGTACTCGACCAGTTCCCGCTTGGTGGCGCCGATCTCAGGAAAGTAGACCTTGTCGGGATTGGTGACCTTGACGGTCCGCTCCCCCACCTCGAGCTCTATGTACGGCGATGCCATGGTTCCGAACCTACTCCAAGCGGGGTGGGCCCGTCCCGGAGCCACCTCGGTGGCGGGACCGAGGGCTCGACGGGACGGACCACGAGACCATCCGCCGCCGTGCCGGGCGCTGGCGCGCCACCCGGCAGGCCGTGGCGATCCCTAGCGGCGCCAGCACGGGCGTGGGCTGTGCCGCTGGGCGGGATCCACGGATGATCACCCCTTGGCAAGGAGGCGATGACACCCCCTTGCCTACAAAGACGCAAATTCACCCCAGAACAGATGCTTCACCCTGCGGAGATCTCTTTTTGCACGATCTCGTACGCTGGACTCATGGACAAGGTGGTCAAGAGCGAGGCCGAATGGCGGTCCGAGTTGTCGCCCGAGGAGTTCCACGTCCTCAGGCAGGCCGGCACCGAGCGCCCGTTCACGGGGGAGTACGTCGACACCAAGACCGAGGGCGTGTACTCGTGCCGCGCCTGCGGGGCCGAGCTGTTCCGGTCTGACACGAAGTTCGAGTCGCACTGCGGGTGGCCGAGCTTCTTCGAACCGTCCGAGACCGACGCCGTGCGGCTGATCGAGGACCGCACCCACGGCATGGTACGGACCGAGGTGCGGTGTGCCCGGTGCGACTCGCACCTGGGGCACGTGTTCCACGGCGAGGGATATCCCACGCCGACGGACGACCGCTACTGCATCAACTCGATCTCCCTGCGGCTCGAACCCAAGGGGTGATCACGCGGCGACGCGGCGTATCGATCGTCTTCGAGGGGTACGAGTGCCGCGTGCGCTTTGTCCATCTTCGCCACCGGTGGGTGACCATCGAGACGATCGGGCGCGTCGTCACCCAGCGGTGCGAAGTGTGCTCGAAGACGCGGGTCCGGGTCCGCTGACCCGGGCCTCGCCGGTCACCCCGGGGCGGGATGGGTCACGCGGCAGCTCCGGTCGCCGGGGCCGATGATGTTGGCGAGCACCGGGTTGCCGTTCCCGCCGAACTCGGCCTGGACGAACACGACCGGGTCCTCTACACCGCGGCTGCGGAGGTAGGCGAGGCCGCGTTCGCAGAGGATGATCGCGGTGAGGGAGTTGTCGGCCGTTTCCGGCAGGTCTGTGTAGATTCGGAGGTATCCGCCGACGCTGCGCACGTCTTTGAGGTGTTTGAGGGTCTTGTCGTTCGGGCCCCAGTTCGTGCGGAAGTATTCGGTGGCCTGGTGGTCCGTGTGGCGGGACGGGCCGTCGGCGCGGTAGTCGACGCCGTCCTCGGGGGGTGGGCCGCCTGCCAGGACGTCCTCGGGGGACGTGGTGCCGCCGGGCTGAGTGCCTGTCACTGTGCCGCCGGTCGTCCGGCTGGGCGGGGTGGGGGCGGGTTGCTCAGCTTGGGGGCGCTGGGCCTCCCGCATGCCGGCCTCGGCCCTAGCCTCGGGGCCGGTGCCCACGGTCCCGCCATCGCCCGCCACCGCCGACGCGTCCACGCCGGTTGCGCCATTCGCGCCGGGCGCCCCGTTCACCCCGGTCCCAACGGTCGCGCCCGTTCCACCGGTCCCATCGGTCGCGCCTGTTGCGCCGTTTGCGCCATTCGCACCCGTCCCTCCGTTCGGGCCGGTGGCGCCTGATCCCCCGTCCTGGCCGCCAGGGCCGGTCGAAGCGGCGGCGCGTTCCTGCCCGCCGCCCGCATGCGCTCCCCCGAGCACACCCAGCAGGGCGTTCGAGCCGAGCCCGCCGTTCACCCCGAGCAGCGCGACCGTCCCGCCGACCAGCGCCACCACCGCCACCACCCACCGGCCCTTCCGCATGAGCGGCGCACCCCGCCGCGCCCCGGCCGCTTCCGGCCCGCTGCCGATCACCAGCGGCCCCTCCGCCGCCAGGCTCGGCTCCGCCGCCGCACGACCGTCCGCAACGAGCCCCGTACGCCCCCTGGCGTGTCGTGCCCGATGTCCCGCGACGTGGCGTCCGCCCGCGTGCCGCCGGCGGCCCCGCCCACCGCTCCGTCCTCCGGTCTCCTCCACTCCGACCGACCTCCCCGCAATAGGCCCGTTCCCTAGACGCCCACCCGGCTTGGAGCGTTCACATCGGCCCGCCACGAACACACGGCCGCCTCCCGGCCTTGGGGCTTGCTCTTCTTCCCCCGGCCAATCCAGACTGCAAAGGTGACCAGGGCTGAGATCCTGAAATGTCGGCATTTGCGGAAGACGTTCGCCGACCTCGTGGCCGTCGACGACGTCAGCTTCACCATCCAGGCCGGTGAGACCTACGGCCTGCTCGGCCCCAACGGCGCCGGCAAGACCACCACGATCTCGATGATCACCGGCATCCTGGAGCGCGACGCGGGCGACGTCCTCGTCTCCGGCCGCCCCCACGGCACCACCAGCACCTGGGGCAAGAAGCAGATCGGCTACGTTCCCCAGGACCTGGCCCTCTACCCCGACCTCAGCGCCCGCGAGAACCTGCGCTTCTTCGCCCGCCTCTACGGCCTGGGCCGCGCGGACGCCCGCGCCAGGATCGACGAAGTCCTCCAGGTCGTCGGCCTGACGGAACGGGCCAAGGACCCGGTCAAGGAGTACTCCGGCGGCATGAAGCGCCGCCTCAACATCGGCGTCGGCCTCCTGCACCGCCCGCCGCTGCTGATCCTCGACGAGCCGACCGCCGGCGTGGACCCGCAGAGCCGCAACGCGATCCTGGAGAGCGTCTCCGCGCTGGCCGGCGAGGGGGTGGCGATCCTCTACACCACCCACTACATGGAGGAGGCCGAGCGGCTCTGCGACCGCATCGGCATCATCGACCTGGGCCGGATCAGGGCCGAGGGCACCCGCAGGGAGCTGGTGGGCCTGGTGGGCGAGCTCGACAGGATCTCGCTGACGACCGACGGCGCGCAGGCCGTTCCCGAGCTGGAGTCGCTGCCCGAGGTGCGCAAGGTAGGCGGCCAGGAGGGCCGCATGGAGGTGATGGTGGAGGACGCCCGCAAGTCGCTGCCCAGGGTCCTGGCGGCGGCCACGGACGCGGGCGTGGTCGTCCGGACGGTCGAGGTGCACGAGCCGAACCTGGAGTCGGTCTTCCTGCACCTGACCGGCAAGGCGCTGCGGGACTGACATGCGCGCGATGCTGCTCATCACCGCCAAGGACCTGCGGCAGCGGGTCAGGGACAGGTCGGTGTTCCTGATGGCGATCGTGGTGCCGTTCGGGCTGGCGGCCATCTTCAGCCTGGTGTTCAGCGGCGTGGACGACCAGGAGCGGCCCACGTTCGCGGTGGCGGACCTGGACCGGGGCCAGATCGCGGCGACCTTCACCGGGCAGGTGCTGGGGCCGCTGGAGCGGGACGGCGTCATCGGGCTCAGGACGGCCGGCTCCGAGCAGGAGGCGGCGGCCATGGTGGGGCGCGGCGACGCCGACGCCGCGTACGTCATCCCGGCCGGCTTCACCCGGGCGGTGCTGGGCGGGCAGGCCGCCGAGCTGCGCGTGATCGGGAACGTGGACGCGCAGATAGGCTCGTTCGTGGCCCGTTCGGTCGCCGAGGCGTTCGTCGCCGACGTCCGTTACGTGCGGGTGGCGCTGGCCGCCAAGGGCGGCGGCACACCGGAAGAGGCGCTGGCCGTGCCCGCCCCGGCCGGCGTCGAGAGCTTCACCGCCGAGCGGCGGCAACTGTCGCTGGCGGAGGGCTTCTCCGCCGGGATGGCGGTGTTCTTCCTGTTCTTCACCGTCCAGTTCGGGTTCAGCTCGATCCTGGACGAGCGGCGCGACGGCACCCTGTCGAGGCTGCTGGCCGCGCCCGTGCCGCGCTCCACCATCGTCTTCGGCAAGCTGCTGGGGGGCTTCGTGGTCGGCGTCGTCAGCATGACCGTGCTCGTCGTCGCCTCCGGCCTGCTGCTGGGCGCGGAGTGGGGCAACCCGATCGGCGTGGGGGCGCTGCTGGTGGCGGGCGTGCTGGCGGCGACCGGTGTGATGGCGATGGTGGCGACCGTGGCCTCCACGGCCGAGCAGGCCGGGAACGTGCAGGCGGTGGTCGCGGTGCTGCTGGGGGTGCTTGGCGGGGTGTTCATCCCGATCCAGCAGATGGGCGGGGCGTTCGAGTGGCTGAGCATGGCCACCCCGCACCGCTGGTTCATCCAGGGGCTGGCCGACCTGAACGGCTCCGACGCGCCGGTGCTCGCTCCGGTGCCGACGCTGGCGCTGCTGGCCTTCGCCGCCGTGACGACAGGGGCGGCGCTGCTGCGGGCGGGAAGGATGCTCCGGCCATGATCGCCATCGCCTGGGTCAACCTGGTCATGCTCTTCCGCGACCGGACGAACGTCTTCTTCGTGGTCGTCTTCCCGATCGTGCTGATCATGGTGTTCGGGCTGTCGTTCGGCTCCGGCTTCAGCCCACGCCTGGGCGTCGCGGGCGGCTCGACGCCGCTGGCCGCCGAGCTGGTGACGGCGCTGGAGACGTCCGGGCGGATGCAGGTGGTGCGGGTCGGCGACGCCGAGGAGGCGCGCGAGGGCGTCGAGCGCGGCAGGCTGGCCGCCGCGCTGATCATTCCGGACGGCTACGACCGCGCCCTGACCCGCTACGTCCCCGTCACGCTGTCCTTCATCAGCCGCCAGGAGCCGGACGCGCTGCAGCTCGGCGCCGCCGTCAGGTCGGTCGTCAACCAGGTGACGATGCCTGCCCGCGCCGCCGCCTACGTCCGTGAGGGCTCCTTCGACGAGCTGGTCCGCCGCGCCGGGCAGGTGAGCGTGCCCGGCATCGCGGTGCGGTTCACCGCGCTGGGCGCCGCGACGATCCCGCGGAACGTCTCCAGCTTCGACATCGCCGCGACCTCGCAGCTCCTGCTGTTCACCTTCCTCACCTCGCTGACCGGCGCGGCGGCGCTGATCGAGACGCGGCGGCTCGGGCTGTCGCGCAGGATGTACGCGGCGCCGGTGTCCAGCCGGACGATCCTGCTGGGCGAGGCGGCGGGCCGGGTCGCCGTGGCGCTGACCCAGGCGTTGATCATCATGGTGGGGTCGGGGCTGCTGTTCGGCGTGCGGTGGGGTGACCCGCTGGGCGCGGCGGCGCTGGTGCTGGCGTTCTCGCTGGTGGGCGGCGGGGCGGCGATGCTGCTCGGCTCGGCGCTGCGGACCGGGCAGCAGGCGGTCTCGGTGGGGCTGCTGGTCGGGCTGGGGCTGGCCGCGATCGGCGGCACGATGGCGCCGATCGACTTCTTCCCGGAGACGATGCGGCGCCTGGCGCACGTCACCCCGCACGCGTGGGCCCTGGACGGGTTCGCCGAGCTGCTGCGCAGGGACGGCACGATCGCCGACGTCCTGCCGCAGCTCGGCGTGCTGATCGCCTTCGCCGCGATCCTGTTCGCCCTGGGCGCGTGGCGGCTGCGCGCCGCACTCACCCGCTGAGCGCCCGGCCGTCGCCGGCCGCGCGCGTGCGCTCACCGAGCGAGGCGGAACGGCCTTATGGGAGGGCGGCGACGAGCTCCTGCACCGGCTTGCGCGCCCCGGTGTAGAACGGGATCTCGACGCGGGTGTGCCTGCGGGCCTGCGCCCCCCGCAGCGTACGCATGAGGTCGACGATCCGGTGCAGCTCGTCGGCCTCGAACGCCAGCATCCACTCGTAGTCGTTGAGCGAGAAGCACGACACCGTGTTGGCCCGCACGTCGGGATAGTCGCGCGCCATCCTGCCGTGCTCGGCCAGCATGGCCCGCCGCTCGGAGTCCTCCAGCAGGTACCACTCGTAGGAGCGCACGAACGGGTAGACGCTCACGTACGCCCGCGGCTCCTCCTCGGCGAGGAAGGCCGGGATGTGCGACTTGTTGAACTCGGCGGGCCGGTGCAGCGCCATCGCCGACCACACGGGCCTGGTGTGCCGGCCCAGCCGGGTGCGGCGGAACCTGGCGTACACGTCCTGCAGGTCTTCCGGCGTGGCCGCGTGCCACCAGAACATGAAGTCGGCGTCGGCCCGCAGCCCGGACACGTCGTAGACCCCCCTGGTCACGACGTCCTTGCCGGCGGCCTGGTCGAGCAGCTCCTGAACCTCCGCCGCGAGCTCGTCGCGGTCGCCTGGACAGGGCTCGGTCACCTGGAAGACCGACCACATCGTGTAACGGATCACCTGGTTGAGATCGCGGGCCTTCAGCCGCGCAGCGCCCTCTGTCATGGTGCCTATTCTCCTCGCCTGTCGAGGTGGTCCAGAATCCGGGCGGCGGCCGTGCGGGCCGTGCCGACGCAGGCGGGGATGCCGATGCCGTCGTAGGCCGCGCCGCACACGGCCAGCCCCGGCTCGACGGACACGGCGGCGCGCACCCGCGCCACCCGGTCGAGGTGCCCCACGTTGTACTGCGGCAGCCCGCCGCCCCAGCGCGTCACCCGGGTGTCGAAGGGCAGCCCGCGCACGCCCATGACGTCGCCCATCTCCGCCATGGCGAGTGACACCAGCTCGGCGTCGTCGCGCTGGAGCAGGTGCTCCTCGCCGATCCGGCCGATGGAGCAGCGCAGGATCACCAGGTCCTTGGTCAGGTGGGGCCATTTCACGGAGCTGAACGTGACGGCCTTGACCGGCCGCCGCTCCACGGGCGGCACCAGGTAGCCGCTGGTGGCGGGCTGCTCGGGGAAGGCGTCCATGGGGTAGGCGAGCGTGACGACGGCCATGCTGGCGTACTCGATCCTGGCCAGCTCGGCGGCGGCCTTCGGCACCTCCCGCTTGAGCAGCCGGCTCGTGGCGGCCCCCGGCGTGGCCAGGATCACCGCGTCGGCCTCGATCACCTCGGGCCGCGGCACGGGGCCGGTGATCAGCCGCCAGCCGGTCTCGGTGCGGTGCAGCTCGCGCACGGTGACGCCTGTCCTGACGTCCGCCTCGGACGCCTTGGCGACCGCCTCTGGCAGGGCGCCGACGCCGCCGCGCAGCGTGGTGAAGACGGGCCCGGCGTCCTTGGGGGCCTCGGCGGCCAGGTGCCTGGCGGCGCTCAGCAGCGAACGCTCGGAGCGGGCCACCGCCGCCACCCGCGGCATCGTGGCCTCCAGCGACAGCCTGTCGGCGCGGCCGGCGTAGACGCCGCCGAGCAGCGGCTCGACGAGGCGGTCGACGATCTCGGCGCCCATCCTGGCGCGGATGTAGGCGGCCACGGACACGTCGGTGCGCACCAGGGTGGGCGGCAGGATCTGGTCGAGCGGCACGCGCAGCAGCCCGCCGGGCGAGACGACGCCGGACTTGGCCAGCTCGGTCAGGTCGGACGGCACGCCCATGATCTGGCCCTTGGGCATGGGCCGCAGCACGCCCCTGGTGTAGACGGCCGAGCTGAGCGAGCCGGGGAAGACCAGGTCGTCACCGAGGCCGACGGCCTTGGCCAGCTCTTTCCCCTCGGGCCGCCTGGCCAGCATGGACTCGGCGCCCGCGTCGACGCTCACCCCGGCGACCTCCGAGGCGTGCAGCTTCCCGCCGATGCGTGGCGAGCCCTCCAGGACCGTCACCCTGATCCGATCGCCCGCGTTCTGGCGGAGATACCACGCGGCGGCGAGGCCGGAGATCCCCGCGCCGACGATGACCACGTGCGCCCGATTCCCTTCCACGTCTCCTGACGCTACCGCCTCAACGGCTCGGCCAGCCGCTTGGGGCGTGTGATCGGACCGTGATTCCCCCTGTCAAACCGGGGCCGTCCGCGGCCCGTCATAAGGACATGACGAGATTCCGGTACGGCATCGCGCTCACGGCGGTCTGCGCGGCCGCGTTACTGACGGGCTGCGGTGGTGGCGGCGTGTACTCCACCTCCGGCGAGTCGGCGGACTCCGCGCCCGCCCCCGCGAGCGAGGCCCAGTCGGGCGGCGCGGCTCGCGACGAGAGTTCGAGCAACCAGGCCCGGCCCGAGAAGGTCGAGCAGAGCGCCGGCGACGGTGTCGTCTCCGGGGTCAAGGTCGTCCAGCAGGACCGGCAGGTCATCTACACGGGCAGCATGACCGTCCGGGCCACGCAGGTGACGCCCGCCGCCCAGCAGGCCAAGCAGATCGCGGCCGAGGCCGGCGGCTACCTGTCGCAGGAGGAGAGCAACGCCTCGGGCGACGACGAGGCGTCCGCCATGCTGGAGTTCAAGATCCCGGTCGCGAAGTACCCCGAGGTGCTGCGGCGGCTCGGCGGCGAGCTGGGCAAGCAGCTCTCGCTGAACCAGAACGCCCAGGACGTCACGTTGAAGGTGGCCGACGTCGAGAGCCGTTTGAAGTCGGCGGAGCAGTCGCTGGAGTCGCTGCGCACGCTGCTGAAGCGGGCGAACACGATCGGCCAGGTGCTGGACGTGGAGCGGGAGATCTCCGAGCGCCAGGCCGACCTGGAGTCGCTGCAGGCCCAGCAGAAGCAACTGGCCACCCAGACCTCCATGGCCACCCTGACGTTGCGCCTGGTGGGCCCGGTGACAGTGGTGGACGACCCGGCCGACGAACCGGCAGGCTTCCTCGGCGGCCTGGCAGCGGGCTGGCGCGCGCTGGTGTCGTTCACGAAGACGGCGCTGACGGTGATCGGGGCACTGCTCCCGTGGGCCGCCGCGTCGCTCCCGCTCGTCGTGCTGATGGTCTGGCTCATCCGCAGGGACCGCCGCCGCCCCGTCCCGCCACCCCAGCCGGGCCCGGAAGCCCCCTGACCACGACCACCACCGCGTGAACTACGGCGGGCGCAGCGGGTCTCCGACACGCATGACGGCGGCGGCCCGTGGGGGTTCCCAGAAAGGCTTGTCAGAACTCGTGCACCAGCTCGGTGAGACGCTTCAACTGATCCGGGTCGGTGGAGGGCAGCACGCCGTGACCCAGGTTGAACACATGCCCCTCGGCCGCCTTACCGCGCCGCAGCACGTCGAGCGCCTTGCGCTCGACGACCTCCCAGGGGGCCAGCAGGATCGCCGGGTCGAGGTTGCCCTGCAGCGCCTTGCCCGGCCCGACCCGGCGGGCGGCCTCGTCGAGCGGCACCCGCCAGTCGACGCCCACCACGTCGGCCCCGGCCTCGCCGAGGACGCCCAGCAGCTCTCCGGTGCCCACGCCGAAGTGGATGCGCGGCACGTCGGCGATGCCGTCGAAGATGCGCCGGGTGTGCGGCAGGATGAACTCGCGGTAGTCCTCGGGCGCCACGGCCCCCACCCACGAGTCGAAGAGCTGCACCGCCGACGCGCCCGCCTCGACCTGGAGGCGCAGGTGCTCGGCCACGATGCCGGACAGCCGCTCCATGAGCTGGTGCCACAGCTTCGGCTCGCCGTACATCATGGCCTTGGTGCGGTCGTGGTTCTTGGACGGGCCGCCCTCGATGAGGTAGGAGCCGAGCGTGAACGGCGCTCCGGCGAAGCCGATCAGCGGGGTGCCGCCCAGCTCCCCGGTCAGCGCGCGGATGGCCTCGGTGACGTACGGCACGTCGCCGGGCTCCAGGGGGCGCAGCGCGTCGATGCCCTTGGCGTCGCGGATCGGGTCGGCGACGACGGGGCCGACGCCCGGCTTGATGTCGAGGTCGACGCCGATGGCCTTGAGCGGGACGACGATGTCGCTGAAGAAGATGGCCGCGTCGACGCCGTAGCGGCGGACGGGCTGCATGGTGATCTCGACGATCAGGTCGGGGGTCGCGCACGCGGTGAGCATCGGGACGCCCGCGCGGACCTTGTGGTATTCCGGCAGCGCCCGGCCGGCCTGGCGCATGTACCAGACGGGGGTGTGCGGAACGGGCTGGCGGCGGCAGGCACGCAGGAACGCGGAGTCGGCGAGGTTCACCTCACCAGGGTAGTGGCTGGGTACGCCGGTCCAGCGGGCCGGGACACGCCCCCCGCGGTGTCGGAAAAAGATGCATTGGACACCCCAAATCATGATCAGATAGCCAGATGAAGGTTTACCGGTCTGCTCGGCATCGGCACCGCACACGGGTCGAACACACCCCATGTCCGGCCAGAGAGCCGGTCTCGACTGGGCCAAATGTTCCCCAAGTCACCGCGCGGCATCGATTCAGCGACCACTTTCGGGACACGCCGAGCGCGTTGCGGGGAATTGTCAGCGGCTCGTGCCAACGTCGGGGGCACGACCCGAAGAAAGGCCCCGGTTCGATGACTCGTGCGATGACCGCGTTGTGGATTTCCCCAGAGCGCCGCAGTGAGCGCTGCCCTTCCTGCGCCGAGGAGCGGCCGTTCGAGCAGCCGCCGTGCCTTGACGGGCACGAGCCGGGCCAGTGCCCCGAGTGGGCCTGCGTCGACTGCGGCCACGCGCTCGTGCTCGCGACCGCCGAGACCATCCGCCCGGCACGCCAGCTCGTTACGGCAGCGGCTTGATTCCGAAGGATGAGCACCCCCGTGGTCCCCTTCCGCCCGTCCTCGACCTACGCTTCGGCTATGACACTCGGTGACCAGCCGCCGCCTCCGGCCGCGTTCACGCGCGCCGCGGAGAGCCTGCGGCGGGCCGAGGTCAGGCCGGAGATCGAGCTCGAGGACCTGCCCGCGCCGCAGCGGCTGGCCCCCTACTCGGCCGCCATCGGCGCGTCGGTCTACCGCGACGACGACGAGCTCGCCGTCGGCAGGCTGATCCTGCTCTACGACCCTGACGGCCAGCGCGGATGGGAGGGCCCGTTCCGCCTGGTGGCCTACGTCAGGGCCGACATGGAGCCGGAGATCACCTCCGACCCGCTGCTCGGGCCGGTCGCGTGGAGCTGGCTGACCGAGGCTCTCGACGCACATCAAGCCGACTACTCCGCCGCTGGCGGTACCGTGACAAGAGCCGTGTCCGAGGGGTTCGGCAACAAGGCCGACGACCCGGTCACGACCGAGCTCGAGCTGCGGGCGTCGTGGTCACCCGCGCAGGAGGATCTGTCCGGCCATGTCGACGCCTGGTGCGACCTCATGTGCCTGGCGGCCGGGATCCCGCCGCTCCCGCCGGACGTGGCCGCCCTGCCCCGCCGACGTGATGATCCGGAGAGTGACCGAACGAAGTGAGGGCACCAGTCAAGACAGCACCAGCGTCATGAGGCCGGTGAACTCATGACAGAAGAACGCACAGCGGAACGAGCGGTGGAGCCGCTGCTGGAGCCGCGCGAGGGCATCCCTCCGGTCGTCGCCGACGCCGCGGGGCTGGCCGAGGTGGTGGCGCGGTTCGCCGCCGGCAGCGGCCCCGTCGCGGTGGACGCCGAGCGCGCCTCCGGCTACCGCTACGGCAACCGCGCCTATCTCGTGCAGCTCCGCAGGGCCGGGGCGGGCACCGCGCTGATCGATCCGATCGGGTGCCCCGACCTGACGGCGCTCGACGAGGCCGTCGCCGAGGCGGAGATCGTGCTGCACGCCGCCTCCCAGGATCTGCCGTGCCTGATGGAGGTCGGGTTCAAGCCGCGGGTGATGTTCGACACCGAGCTGGCCGGGCGGTTGCTCGGCTACGAGCGGGTCGGGCTGGGCACGATGGTGGAGACCGTGCTCGGGCTGCGGCTGGAGAAGGGGCATTCGGCGGCCGACTGGTCCACCAGGCCGCTGCCGGAAGACTGGCTGCGTTACGCCGCGCTCGACGTGGAGGTGCTGGTCGAGCTGCGCGACGTGCTGCACGGGGAGCTGGCGGAGTCGGGGAAGCTGGAGTGGGCGCGCGAGGAGTTCGCGGCCGTGCTCGACACCCCGCCGCCCGCGCCGCGCTCCGACCCGTGGCGGCGTACGTCGGGCATTCACAAGGTGCGCAACGTGCGCGCGCTGGCGATCGTGCGCGAGCTGTGGAACATGCGCGACCGCATCGCCCGTGAGGCCGATCTGGCTCCAGGCCGGGTGCTCCCGGACGCGGCGATCGTGACCGCCGCGCTGGAAGGGCCTCGCACCAAGAAGGCATTGACCGAAATTTCGGCATTCACCGGGCGAAGTGCGCGCAGGCACATGAGCGACTGGCTCGCCGCCGTCTCCCGGGCCAGGAACCTGCCCGACAACCAGCTCCCCCAGCCCAGCACCCCCGGCGACGGCCCGCCGCCGCCCAACCGCTGGGCCGACCGCGACCCGGCCGCCGCCAAGCGCCTGGCCGCGGCCCGCGCGGTGGTCGCCGCGCTGGCCGAGGAGCACCACATGCCCACGGAGAACCTGTTGCAGCCCGACGCGGTGCGCAGGCTCACCTGGGAGCCCCCCGCCGAGATCACCGAGGAGAGCGTGACGGCCAGGCTGCGCGAGCTCGGCGCCCGCGAGTGGCAGCTCACGCTGGCCGCCGCACCCATTACCAAGGCCCTGTCCAGGCTGGGGACGCGCGGCGAGCTCTAAGCTCGTCAGCGGGCGCCCCGGCCACGGGCCCGGCAGGCCCACCTGAGGTTCGCGCTACTTGACGCCTTCGGTGGCCCGGCCGTACCGTTCGGGAAAGCGCTTTCCACCTGTTGTGCCTCGAAGGGATCCTCATGAGCGTGCGCACCATCGGCGTCGTGATGAACGGCGTCACCGGACGGATGGGCTACCGTCAGCACCTGGTCCGGTCCGTCCTGGCCATCAACGAGCAGGGCGGCGTGACGCTCTCGGACGGCTCCAGGGTGAAGCTCAGGCCCGTACTGGTCGGCCGCAATGCCGACAAACTTGCAGATATCGCAACAAAGCATGACATTGCGGATTTCACCACGGACCTCGACGCGGCGCTCGCCGACGACGACAACGTGATCTACTTCGACGCCCAGGTCACCAGCGCCCGGGTGAAGGCCGTGCTCAAGGCCATCGAGGCCGGCAAGCACATCTACGCCGAGAAGCCCACCGCCGAGTCGACCCAGGAGGCCATCGCGCTGGCCGAGGCCGCCACGGCCAAGGGCGTCAAGAACGGCGTCGTGCAGGACAAGCTGTTCCTGCCTGGCCTGCTCAAGCTGAAGCGGCTGATCGACGGCGGCTTCTTCGGCCGCATCCTGTCGGTGCGCGGCGAGTTCGGCTACTGGGTGTTCGAGGGCGACTGGCAGGAGGCCCAGCGCCCCTCGTGGAACTACCGCGCCGAGGACGGCGGCGGCATCGTGCTCGACATGTTCCCGCACTGGCACTACGTGATGGAGAACCTGTTCGGCCGCGTGCGCTCGGTCTACGCCCAGGCCGTGACCCATGTGCCGGCCCGCGTGGACGAGCAGGGCAAGGAGTACCAGGCCACCGCCGACGACGCCGCGTACGGGATCTTCGAGCTGGAGGGCGGCGTCATCGCCCAGATCAACTCCTCCTGGACGGTCCGCGTGAACCGCGACGAGCTGGTCGAGTTCCAGGTGGACGGCACGCACGGCAGCGCCGTCGCGGGCCTGCGCAACTGCCGCGTCCAGCACCGCTCCGCCACCCCCAAGCCCGTCTGGAACCCCGACCTGCCCGCCACGGCGCGCTTCCGCGACGGCTGGCAGGAGGTGCCGGACAACGCCGAGTTCGACAACGGCTTCAAGGTGCAGTGGGAGGCGTTCGTCCGGCACGTGGTGGAGGACGCGCCGTTCCCGAACGACTTCGCCTCGGGCGCGCGCGGCGTGCAGCTCGCCGAGCTGGGGCTGCGCTCCAACGCCGAGGGCCGCAGGATCGAGGTGCCTGGCCTGTGAGGATCGACCTTCCGGGGTTCGGCTCGTACCCGCTGAGCGAGCCCACGACCTGGCCGGTCGTGGACCGGCCGGCGACCAGCCGCATCGTGTACGCCGCCGCGCACGTGGTGGCCGACCCGCTGGGCGACAACACGCCCGGCTCCCCCGCCGCCGTGGACTGGGAAGCCACCCTGCGCTTCCGCCGCCACCTGTGGTCGCTGGGCCTGCGCGTGGCCGACGCCATGGACACCGCCCAGCGCAACATGGGCCTCGACTGGGCCGCCACCAGGGAGCTGATCCAGCGCAGCGCCGCCGAGGCCCGCGCGTACGGCGACCCGGCCACGCTGGTCTCCTGCGGCGCGGGCACCGACCACGACCCGGACGGCGGCACCCTGGACGCGATCACCGCCGCGTACGCCGAGCAGATCGAGACCGTGCAGTCGGCCGGCGCGGGCGTGATCGTGATGGCCTCCCGCCAGCTCGCCAGGATCGCCTCCGGGCCGCAGGACTACCACCAGGTGTACGGCAAGCTGTTCGGCGTCGCCGAGCGCCCGGTGATCCTGCACTGGCTGGGCGAGATGTTCGACCCTCAGCTCGCCGGATACTGGGGCTCGCGCGACGTCGCGGCGGCCACGGAGTCGTTCCTGGAGCTGATCCACGCCAACGCCTCGATGGTGGACGGCGTGAAGGTGTCGCTGCTGGACGAGCAGCACGAGATCGGCCTGCGCGCGGCGCTGCCCGAGGGCGTCAAGCTCTACACCGGCGACGACTTCAACTACCCGTCGCTGATCAAGTCGGGCTCGCACGCGCTGCTGGGCATCTTCGACGCGATCGCCCCGGCTGCGGCGGCCGCCCTCCAGGCCCTGGACGCGGCCGAGGCGGGCGACGAGCAGGCGCTGACCCGCTACGACGAAATCCTCGCGCCGACCGTCCCGCTGTCGCGCAAGATCTTCGAGACGCCGACGTACAACTACAAGACCGGCATCGTCTTCCTGGCCTGGCTGAACGGCCACCAGGACGCGTTCGCCATGGTGAACGGCGCCCAGTCGGCCCGCTCGCTGCTGCACCTGTCGGAGGTGTTCCGCCTGGCCGACCAGGCGGGGCTGCTCGCCGACCAGGAGCTGGCCGTGCGCCGGATGAAGGCGCTGCTGGCGGTGAACGGCCTGTGAGTCTGTCTCTCAACCAGTGGACGACCAGGCACTGGACCCTGCCGGAGGCCGTGGACGGATGCGTCAGGCACGGCCTGGAGGCGATCGGGCTGTGGCGGGAGAAGGTCGCCGAGACGGGGCTCGCGCAGAGCGTCAAGCTCGTGCGGGCGGCGGGGCTGCGGGTGTCGTCGCTGTGCCGCGGCGGCTTCCTCACCTCGGGTGACGGTACGGCCTTCGCGCAGGCGCTGGAGGAGAACCGTCGGGCCATCGACGAGGCGGCCGAGCTGGAGGCCGCCTGCCTCGTGCTGGTCGTGGGCGGGCTGCCCGGCGTGCAGCCCGGCGAGCCGCTGCCCGGCGCCTTCGGCCGTGACCTCGCGGGAGCGCGCGAGCGGGTGGCCGAGGCGCTGGCCGAGCTGGCGCCGTACGCCGGGGAGCGGGGGGTGAAGCTGGCCCTGGAGCCGCTGCACCCGATCTACTGCCCGGACCGCGCGGTGATCTCCACGCTGGGGCAGGCGCTCGACCTGAGCCTGCCGTTCCCCGAGGAGCAGGTCGGCGTGGTCGTGGACACCTTCCACGTGTGGTGGGATCCGCGCCTGTTCGAGGACATCGCCCGCGTCGGCAGCCGGATCGCCTCCTACCAGGTGTGCGACTACCTGCACCCGCTGCCCGCGGACGTGCTGCTCGGGCGGGGCATGATGGGCGACGGCGTGATCGGCTTCCGGCCGATCACGGCGGCGGTCCAGGCGGCCGGGTACGGCGGGGACGTCGAGGTGGAGATCTTCAACGCCGAGATCTGGGCCGCCGACCCCGATGAGGTCGTGGCCACGATGAAGGCGCGTTACGAGGAGGTCGTACTCGCCTAGCAGGACCGGGGGCGGCGCCGGATGGGGCGCCGCCCCTTCGCATGCGCGTCAAGCCTAGATGAGGCGTCGTTCCATCGCCGCGACCACGGCCGCCGCCCTGTTGTCCACGCCGAGCTTGGCGAAGACGTGCTTGAGGTGCGTCTTCACGGTGGTCTCGCTGATCAGCAGCGCCCGCGCCACCTCCTTGTTGGCGGCCCCGCGCGCGATGAGCCTGAGCACCTCCAGCTCCCGCGGCGTCGGCGCCGACGCGGGCTTGCGGCCCAGGCCGTCGATGAGCTGCGAGGTGATCCGCTGGGCCAGCACCCGCCCGCCGGCCGCCGCCGTCCGCACGGCCGCCTGCAGCTCCTCGCGCGGCGCGTCCTTGAGCAGGTATCCGGCCACCCCCGCGGCCAGCGCCCGCGACACGTCGGCGTCCGTGTCGTACGTGGTCAGCACCACGACCCGGATGCCCGGATGGTCGGCGGCCAGCCGTTCGATGGCGCTGACGCCGTCGAGCCCCGGCATGCGCAGGTCCATCAGCACCACGTCGGGCGCGGCGGCCCTGGCCAGGGCGAGGGCCTCGTGCCCGTCGCCCGCCTCGGCCACCACCTCGATGTCGGGCACGCCGTCGAAGATGCCGCGCAGCCCGTCGCGTACCACCGGATGGTCGTCGACGATCATCAGGCGCAGGGGATGCTCACGCACAGGGCGGTCCCTTCTCCCGGCGCCGACTCCACGGTGACGGTGCCGCCCGAGCGGGCGGCCCGCTCGCGCATCGCGATCAGCCCGTAGCCTCCCTGGGTGCCGGCGGGGTCGAAGCCGGTGCCGTCGTCGAGCACGTCCAGGGTGACCTCCTCCTCCATGTACGACAGGGTCAGAGCGGCGCGGCGGGCGCCGGCGTGCTTGGCCACGTTCGCCAGGCCCTCCTGGGCGGCGCGTAACAGCGTGGCCTCCACCTCCTCCGGCAGCCGGCGCGGCTCGCCGTCCACCGAGACGGTCGCCGGCACGCCGGTCGCGGCCGACCAGCGCTCGGCCACCCCCCTCAGCGCCTCGTGCAGCGGGGCGCGTTCGAGCGGCTCGGGGCGCAGCGCGTCCACCGAGCGTCTGGCCTCCTTGAGGCTGTCGCGGGCCAGTTGCTTGGCCAGCGCGATGCGCTTGCGCACCGCCTCGGGGTCGTCGATGCCCTGCTCGGCCGCTTCGAGCTGGGCGATGATGCCGCTGAACCCCTGGGCGAGCGTGTCGTGGATCTCCCTGGCCAGCCTGGCCCGCTCCTCCAAGGCGCCCACGATCCGGTTCTGTTCGCTGTGCTTGACGAGCTCGTGCGTGAAGATCCCCATGATGAGGGTGAGCGCCGTGCTGCCCAGGACGAAGGCCAGCACGGACGGGTCGCCGGGGATGGCCTCGATCGCCCCGGCCGCGGCGGCGCTCGACAGGACGAACAGCACCGCTCCGGCGTAGCCCCACCGGCCGGGCAGCAACAGGTACGGCATCGCGATCAGGCCGTACGCCATCGCCTGGTAGGAGGAGTTCGTCCGGACGAGCGCGTAGTTCAGCACCACCAGCACCAGGAAGTGCCAGGCCATGGGGTTGAGGCGTTCGAGGAGCGCGGGCCGGCGGGCGATGAAGAAGGTGTACCAGGCGCCGAGGAGCGCCGACAGGCCGAGCCCGACGGGGTCGGGCCCGTCCTCCAGGGTCGCGATCGTCACGGCCATCGCGAGGCAGGTGTAGAAGAGCAGGTGGAAGACCCGGGGCCAGCCTGCGTCGTCCAACGTGCGATCACTCCCAGCGGAACAGCGCGACCGCGATCGCGGTGCCGGCCACGATTATCGCCGAAATGACCAGAAAGGGCATCGGTGCGGGATCGCCGAGCCAGCTCTCCCGCAGCGCGGTGACGCCCTGGGTGAGCGGCAGGTACGCGCCGATCTCGCGTAGCTCTCCCGGCACGCCCTCGCGCGGGATGGCCGCCCCCGCCAGGAAGATCATCGGGAACATGACGAGCAGGCCGATCAGGTCCGCCGTCCTGGCGCGGGGCGCGAGTGCGGCCAGCACGAAGCCGATGGCGTAACACATGAGCGCGCACAACACGAACGCCAGCACCAGCGCGGCCGGATGCGCGGGCGGCGCCACCCCGAACCCGATCACCGCGACCCCGATCAGGATGGCGGCCCCCGCGAGCGCCATCACGAGCTGGGCCGCGATCTGGGCGGTGAGCAGCACGAGCGGGGAGACCGGGGTGGTGGCCAGGCGGCGCAGCACCTTGCGCTCCCGGTAGCTCGCCATGACCCCGGGCAGCGTGGAGATCCCGCCGATGGCCAGGACCATCGCCAGGTAGCCGGGCACGAAGATCTCAAGGTGGTCGTTGCTCCCGTTCAGGAGCAGCAGCATGGCCGGGAAGGCGACCATGAAGAACAGCGTGGCCGGGTCCCTGGACAGCAGCCGCAGCTCCGACGCCGACAGGCTCGTGAACGCCTTCATCGCCCCTCCTCCGCCAGCGCCAGGTACGCGTTCTCCAGCGAGTCCGTCCCGGTGCGGCCGATCAGCTCGCGCGGGCTCCCGAGCGCCACGATCCTCCCCTTGCGGAGCACGGCCACCCGGTCGCACAGCTCCTCGGCCTCGTCCAGGAAGTGGCTGACCAGCACGACCGTGGTGCCGGCCGCCTTGAGGTCGCCGACGAGCGTCCAGGTCTCGCGGCGGGCCACCGGGTCGAGGCCGGTGGTCAGCTCGTCCAGCACGACCAGCTCCGGGCCGCCGACCAGGGCCAGCGCCAGCTTGAGCCGCTGCTTCTGGCCGCCCGACAGGTCGCCGTACGCCTTGGCCGCGATCGGGCCGAGATCCCAGCGCCGCAGCACCGCCCGCCAGTCGTCCGGCCGGTCGTACAGGGCGGCGAACAGCCGCATCGCCTCGGCCACCCTGAGCCGGTCGGGCAGCTCACCCTCCTGCAACTGCACGCCCATGCGCTGGGCCAGGGCCCGTCGGCGGCGGGCGGGGTCCTGGCCGAGCACGCGGACCGTCCCCGAGTCGGGCCTGCGCAGGCCCGACAGGCATTCCACCGTGGTGGTCTTGCCCGCGCCGTTGTGGCCGAGCACGCCGAACGTCTCGCCCCTCGCCACCGTGAACGACACGCCGTCCACGGCGCGGGTGTGGCCGTACGTCTTGTGGAGGTCGTCGACCTCGATCACCGTCATGCTCCGAGGCTCGCTGGACCCGGCTTCCGGCGGCATCGCCCGTTCGTACACGCGGCATCCTCCGTCCGGAGGATGGGCCGTGTCCGCGGTGGCTACCTCGCGTGCCCCTCGAGTAGGGCCTTCCAAAGCCGTCCCGCCTCCGCATCCCGCACCCAGGGGCTCTCGCGGACCTGATCGCCATCCGCTGTCCTGTCCGTTCGCCGGATGTGTCCCAGACCGCCCGCCGCACACAGCTCGTAGGTGGTGGGCTCCCGGTCACACGTGTGCGCTCGGACGCGGGTGGAGGCGGACCTGCCCACCGATTCGCAGCGGGCCCCGGTTATGTCTACGTCCAGGTCGCCGACCACATCGTCGCCAGAATCGGAGCAGGCGAACTCGTCCCGAACAGCCGACTACCAGGAGAACGCGACCTGGCGAAGGAATATGGCGTCGCGCAAGGCACGATCAGGCGAGCCGTCCAAGAGCTTCGGGATCGCGGATTGGTGGTCACGCTGCCGGCGAAAGGGACCTACATCGCCCGCGCGGAGCAGTCCGCTTCGGGCTGACTCACCGGTTGAGAGGTGGGTGCAGTCCGTACGACGTCCATCTGTCCCACCTCGCTACTCAGCTTTGTCCCAGACCAGCAGGTAGCGGCGCAGGAGCAGGCGGCGGAAGCGGCAGCCGGGCAGCACGCGACGGGCCAGCCGCGCGGTCTCGCCCCACGACAGGACGGGGTCCATGGCGGGCACCGCCTTGCCAGGCCCGGTCTTGGGGCCGTTACGCAGGCGCAGCACCCGGGAGGCGACCTGGCCGGCGCCGCTGACGATCCAGTCGAGCGGCGACCGGTTCCGCGCCAGGCCGATCACGACCAGCCGTCCACCAGGGGCCAGCAGCCGGGTCAGCGCGCGGGCGGCGGCGGTGAGCTCGGCGTGGTGGACGACGGCGACGGCGCTGATGAAGTCGTACTTGCCCTCGGGGAGCAGCCCGCGCGGGTCGTCGAGGTAGTCGGCGGTGACGAACTCGACGTTGTCCAGCCCGCCGTGGCGCTCGCAGGCCATGGCGACGGCCTCGGGGGCGCGGTCGGCGGCGGTCACCTCGGCGGCGCGGGCGGCCAGCTTGCTCGCCAGCAGCCCGTCGCCGCAACCTATGTCGAGTGCCCGCTGACAGCCCGCGGGCATGAGCTTCATGACCAGGCGCTGGTAGTGGACGTTGTGGTTCCAGTAGGCGTGATCACGGTAGCGTCACGGCTCGGAGATCGTCACATTTCCCGCCGCGCCGTTGACCGTGATCTCCTGTCCCGAGGTGATGCGGTGGGTGGCGTCGGGCACGCCCACGACGGCGGGGATGCCGTACTCCCTGGCCACCACGGCGCCGTGCGACATGGCGCCGCCCATCTCCATCACCAGCCCGCCCGCCGTCAGGAACAGCGGGGTCCAGCCCGGGTCGGTGGAGGGGCAGACGAGGATCTCGCCCGGTTCCAGGTGGGCGCCGATGGGGTCGAGCACCACCCTGGCCACGCCGGTGACCGTGCCGGGCGAGGCGGCCGTGCCCGTGAGCGCGCCGTCGGCGGCGGCCTCCTGGGTGGCCTCGGGCTCGGTGCCGTCGGAGAGCAGCACTCTGGGGACGTGCCTGCGACGCCGTTCCCGCTCGTACGTGGCCCGCCGCTCCGCCACCACCTCACGCAGATCGCCGCCCGCCGAGACACCTCCGGTGACGCGCGGGTCGCCGCCCGCCAGGGCGGCCCTGGTCTCGCGCAGGTCCAGGAAGAACACGTCGTGCGCCGAGTCCAGCACGCCCAGCCCCACCAGGTGCTCCCCCACCACGAGGAGGCTGGCGCGGACCGCGGCGAGCGTCTTGACCAGGTAGAACTTGGGCAGCTCCCGCAGCCCGGCGTACCGGCGCGTGCGGCCGAGCCCGAAGCGCACCACCGCGGCCCGCCACCGCCCCCTGCGCCGGGCCCGTGCCGTCACCTCGGCGATGGTCCGCCGCGCGATCTCGGCTCCCTCGCGGAAGGTGTCGGAAGGGGGCGTGCCCTGCTCCATGCGCAGGTAGTTGGCCAGCACGCCGAGGATATGGGCGGGCTCCTCCGACCAGCGCGGCACGCCGAGGTCGATCTCCGCGACGCCGCGGTGCCCGTACGTGCCGAGGAACGCGGCGATCTCCCGCTGGGCGACCGGCGGGAGCCGTCCCTCCTGGTAGCGGGCCACCAGTTCGGGCACGGACAGTTCCCTGAACGGTTCCGGCTCGATGCGGGTGCTCAGCCGCCACAGCTCCAGGTCCATCTCGGTGGTCGGGTTGTGGGGCAGGCTGCGCAGCACGTCGCTCATCCCGGCGACGGGCACGCCGGACAGCCGGGAGGCCAGCGCGAACAGGGCGTAGCCGGTGATCACGTTCGGCATGATCGAGATGATCAGCGGGAAGGTGCCGCGCAGGACGCGTTCGGCGTGGTCCAGGCGCTGGGCGGGGGTCGCGGTGGCGGGCACGCGCAGCCTGCCGTCCAGGGTCTCGCCGAGCTTGACGGTGGCGGCCACGGCCTGGTCCGGCCTGGTGAGCGCGGTCAGCGCCCGGCGCGGCAGGCGGAGGTTGCCGGCGAACCTGCCGAGCCCGCGCAGGAAGGGCCGCACGGACCCGGGCGCCGCGTTCAGGCGCGGGTCCTCGAAGAGCCCTTCCACGACGCCCACCGCGCGGGCCTCGCCGAGCGTCAGCATGCGCGGCAGGACGGCCCTGCCGGGACGGCTGCGCACGGCCGCGGTGATGTCGAGCCACAACCGCTCGCCCGAGACCGTCACGAAGCCGGCGCCGTCGAGGGGGTCGGCGGGCGCGTGCCCGGCCAGCGCCGCGCCGCCCGCGCTGATCAGCCGGAACGCCGCCTGCCCCATCGGGGTCAGCGGCCCCATGACGCCCTGGACGACGTTGACCGAGAAGTACACCCGCAGGCCGGGCCTGGGGTGCTCGGGCAGCGGGTAGAGCGTGGTGATCGGCCTGGCCTGGGTGAGCCAGAGCGTGCCGTCGTGGCCGATGGCCCACTCGGTGTCCTGCGGGGCGCCGTAGTGGGCCTCGACGCGGGCGCCGAGGGCGGCGAGGTCGCGCACCTCGTCGTCGGTCAGGCACAGGCCCTGCCCGGCCGTCTCGACGCGTTCGGTGCCGCCGCCGGGCAGGGAGCGGATGGCCAGCCGCTTGTCACCGGCGTGGCGTTCGAGTATCCGGCCGTCGCGGACGCGGAAGCGGTCGGGGTTCACGGCGCCGGACACCACCGCCTCGCCGAGGCCGGGGCTGGCGTCGATGACGCTCTCGTGCCGCGTGCCCGTCACGGGGTTGGCGGTGAACATGACGCCGGCGACCCGCGCGTCCACCATCCGCTGGACGACCACGGCGAGCCGGACGGCGGCGTGGTCGATGCCGTTGGACTCGCGGTAGGCGACGGCGCGGCCGGTCCAGAGCGAGGCCCAGCAGCGGCGGACGGCCTCCACCACCGCCTTCGTGCCGACGACGTTGAGGAAGGTGTCCTGCTGGCCGGCGAAGCTGGCGAACGGCAGGTCCTCGGCGGTGGCGGAGGAGCGCACGGCCACGGGCACGTCGGGACCGAGCGCCTCGTACGCCTTCACGATGGCCTCGTGCACGGCGTCCGGCACCGGCGCCTCCAGGAGGTGCCGCCTGGCCCGCGCGGCCAGCTCCTCCCCTCCGTCCTTCTCGCCGTCGATCCGCAGGTCCTGGGCGACCTGCCGGTAGGCGTCGGTGGTGAGCACCCACCCGGGCGGCACCGGCAGGCCGGCCCTGGTCAGCTCGCCGAGGTTGGCCGCCTTGCCGCCCACGTCGGCGAGCATGCCCGCGTCGATCTCGGTGAAGTCCAGGGCCGTCGTCTTCATCGCACGCTCTCCTGCCGTTCAGCGTCCCGTCATCCCAGTGTTCCGCTTCCCGGCCAAGAATTCAACGCCTGATGAATCAAATGCTCAAGGGGATGCCGTCCAGATCCCACGAGGGCTCGACCGGCACGCCGAGCACGGCGAGCACCGTCGGCCCCACGTCCACCAGCCGGGGCTCGTCGAGCGGGCGTCCGCCGAGGTCGCGCCCCGGCGTGTTCGCGATCACGAAGACGGTGCGCTCCTCGTCCGAGGTGCCGCCGTGCCCGCCCGCGTCCACGTGGCCGTGGTCGGTCGTGACCAGCACCGTCCAGCGCTCCTGCCCGTACGCGGGCCGCGCCTGGATCGCGTCGAGGAGGCGGCCCAGGTAGGCGTCCTGGGCCTGGAGGGCGGCGGCGTACTCGGGGCAGTGCGGGCCGAGGTCGTGGGCCACCTCGTCGGTGTCGCCGAGGTAGACGAAGACCGCGTCGGGGTCGTCCTCGGCCAGGTGCCGCTCGGCGGCCTCGGCGACCTGCTTGTCCGCGGTGGCCCAGCCGACGGTGTAGCCGTCGAGCACGAAGCGGTGGTCGATCGCCGGGCCGAACGCGCCGTGCTCGGCGAGGGCGGCCCAGGAGAAGAACGCGGAGGTCGTCAGCTCGGGCCGGGCGGTCTTGGCCCGGGTCAGGAAGTCCGGAAATTTCTGGAACTGGGGGTTCGCGAAGCCGTTGTCGACGATGCCGTGCTTGTCGGGCCAGGTTCCGGTGGCGATCGACGACCAGCCGGGGCCCGAGTCGGTGCGCGACCTGATCACCCGGCCGCCGTCGCCCGGCTCGGGGGTCTTGGGGACGACCTCGCCGGGGGATTCCGTGCGCGGTGTCCCCGCTTCGCCGTAGGGGAGCTTGCTGGTGCCGTACGCGCCGGTGGCCATCAGGCCGGCCAGGACGGGGGCGTCCAGGACGAGCAGCCGGTCGAACCTCAGCCCGTCCATGCCGACGACGAGCACCTTGCTTGTGAGAGCGGACATCCCCCCATCTAAGCGGTGACGCCCGCTATGAGGTGAAGCGCCGTACCCACTCGGTGGCGCCGGGCAGGATCTCCTCGACCGGGGCCACCTGCGGATACCAGGTGCGCTCCCACTCCAGCGACACCCACCCGCCGAACCCGGCCGCGCACAGCAGCTCGCCCGACTCCTGCAGCGGCACCGAGCCCGTCCCCATCGGCACGGGGGTCGTGTCCTGCGCCGAGACGGCGTCCTTGACCTGCACGTAGCCGAGGTAAGGGGCCAGCGCCGCAAGCGTCCGCGCGGGCGGCTCGCCGTGGCGCCAGGGGTGCAGCAGGTCCCAGATCGCGCCCGTGGTTTCGGGCAGGTCCGCCTGGGCGAGCAGCGCGGCCACGGCCTCGCCGGTCGCCATGCTGTCGTGCGTCTCGACGAGCACCCGGCAGCCGAGCGCGGCCGCCGTACCGGAGACGGCGTGGAGGCGGCGGACGCCGGTGGCCGGGTCGTCGCCGCGCGGGAACACCCGCACGCCGGGCGCGCCGAGGTCGGCGGCGAGCCGCAGGTCGGCCAGGAGCGCCTCGACGACCGGCTCGTCCGGGCCCGCCTCGCAGACGCCGGCGTAACCGGCCAGGGCGGAGATCTGCAGCCCCGCCTGCTCGATCCGCTTGCGCACCGACTCCCTGGCCGCCTGGTCGAGGCCCGCGTGCACACCGGTGTCGGGATGCAGCCGTAGCTCCAGCCCCTGGCAGCCGTGCCCGGCCGCGATCTCGATCGCCCTGTCCAGCCCCTCGCCGGGCATCCCCAGCGTGCTGACCGCCAGCTTCACGCCATCCTCCCCATCACGCCGCGGGCTCCCGCGGCGTCAAGCCATTCTCCGGACGCTCTCGCGCAGCACGACCTCGCCGGCCACCTTCTCGACCACGATCGGGTCGTCCTCGTTGAGCGCCAACTCCAGCGCGCGAGCCCCCATGTCCTTCAGCGGCAGCCGGACCGTCGTCAGCGCGGGCACATGATCACGCAGCGTGACGATGTCGTCGAAACCGGCCACCGAGACGTCCTCGGGCACCCGGGTCCCCTGCTCGCGGTAGGCCGCGAGCGCGCCCACCGCCATCACGTCGTTGACGGCGAAGACGCAGGTGGCGTCCGTGACCTGCCGGGCCGCGGTGTAGCCGCCGTCGCGGTCGAACGGGCCGTGGATCACCTGCGGGGCGGGCAGGCCCAGCTCGTCGAGCGCCTGCGAGAAGCCAGCGCACCGGTCGGCCGCCGTCACCAGGTGCGGCGGGCCCGCCAGGACCGCGAACCGCGTGTGGCCCAGCCCGGCCAGCGCCCTGGCCAGCTCGGCCGCGCCCTCCCTGTTGGCGGGCGCGACGGTGTCGACGCCGAGCAGGTCCTGTCCGACGCAGGCCGCCCGGCCGCCGCCCGCCTGGTAGCGGGCCAGCTCCTCGCGCAGCCGCCGGGTGACGCCCGCGTCGGCGACGCGCGAGCCGACCAGCAGGACGGCGCGCACGCGCTGGGCGTGCAGCGTGGCCAGGTAGGCGATCTCCTGCTCGGGGTCGCGATGCGTGGTGCCCACCATGACGAGCAGCCCTTCGGTGGCCGCGGCCCGCATCGCCCCGTCGGCGAGCGCCGCGAAGTAGGGGTCGGTGAGGTCGTGCACGACGATGCCGATGACGTTGCTCGCCCCGCGGGCCAGCGTCTGGGCGGCGATGTTGGCCCGGTAGCCGAGCTCGTCCGCGGCCCGCTCGACGCGCGCCCGCAAGGCCGCGCCCACCTGGCGGGTGCTGCCGTTGAGCACCCGCGAGGCGGTCGCGAGCGAGACGCCCGCCTGCTTGGCGACGTCTTCAAGCGTGACCACGAGACCTCCAGGAAAGCGGTTTCCAAGTCTGCCAGACCGGCACCTGGATCCGCATCCTGCCACGTCCGCGGCCTCGGGGACAGGATGTCCCGCCCCGGCGGCGGCACCGGAACCGCCGCCGGGCGGACCTCACGCTTAAGCCCAGGGGAACAGGATGTCCAGCAGCCCCTTGCGCTCCTCCTGCGTCGGGGCGGGCACCGGGGCCTGGGTCGTGGCGGGCGGCTGGGTGGTCGTCGAGTCACCCGTGTCGTTCGTGCCGCCCTTGTCGGACGACGAGGACGACCCGTCGCTGCCGCCGCTGTCCTGCCCGCGCGAGTCCGCGGTGTCGTTCATCGTGCCCTGCGGGTCGCGGGTGGGCTTGCGCGTCGGCTCGGTGGTGGCCTTCTGCCGCGTGGGCGTCGGGCGGGGCTCGGCCTCCCGCGTGGGGCGCGTGCGCTCCTGCGCGGGCGTCGGGATTGCGGACTCGGGCTCGGCCGGCTCATCGGTGACCGAATCCGTGGGTTCCGGCGTCTCCTCCGTCGCCTCCTCGGCCGCCGTGTCCTCAGGGGCGGCCGACTCGGACGGCGAGTTCACCTCCCCGGCGCTGGCGCACTGCACGCCCGCGCACGGGTCGTCGGAGGAGGTGCCGGTGAGCATCCAGCCGGCGCCGACGCCGACCAGCACCACCGCGACGGCCGCCACCAGCAGCACCCTGGTACGGCGGCGCACCTCCCCCTCGCCCCCGGACGAGCGCCCGTCGTAGGAGTCGCCGGAGTCGTCGGTCCATCCCGAGCCGAGGAAGCCGCGCTTGGGCCGGTCCTCGTCCAGGTCGTCGCGGCCCGCCTCGTAGCTCCGGTCGATCGGGAGGTAGGGGTTGTCGTCGTCGTCCGCCACCCGGTGCGGCCCGCTGTGCTCGGCCAGCTCGTCGTACGGCGAGCCGGCGCGCACCTCGTGCGGCCCGCTCAGCTCGTCGCTGTAGACGTCGGCCCGCAGGTCGTGCGGCCCGCTCGCGCCCAGGTCGTAGCCGCCTCCGTCACGGGAGCCGCCCCCGTCGTACGCGCCCGCGTCACGGGGGCCGCCGACGTCGTACGCGCCCGCGCCGTGCGAGCCGCCCAGGTCGTAGCCGTCGCGGGATGCGCCGAGCACGTCGTGGGGCCCGCTCTGGCCGCCGAGGTCGTAGCCGCCGGAGGAGACGCCGAGCACGTCGCGCGGGTCGCCGGACAGCAGGTCGCGCGGCGGGGCGGGGTCGTCGAGCACGTCGCGCGGGGTCTCACCGATCAGCTGCGGCTCGCCGGTCAGCGCGCCCCTGTCGGGCGGCAGGATGTAGGTCTCGTTGCCGACGACCTGGATGGCGGGCTGCTCGTCAGTGTCGTCGGTGCTCCACCGCGGAGAGAGCACGTCACCCGTCATCTCCGGGTTTAACGACTTACCCTGCCCGTCCTCGTATGGCCTGTCGTTCTCGTCGCGTGCCACGGTGGAACCTCTCTTGTACGAATAGTAACCGCGCCCCTTCCTACCACTACTTGTCCGGAAATTTCACTTGTTTCCCTAAAATCACTCTGCGTAACAATCGTCCCACAGCGTCACTGAGTCACCACGGAGCCGATGCGACATCAGGAAGCGTGCGCGGTCACTTGCAGGGGTTGGTGTTGCTGTCGACGACCTTGTCCTTGAGGGCGTCGGGGATGGCCGACTGGACCCGGACCCCCGGCCAGTCCTTGCCGATCACGAGCTGTACGACGGGCCCGGTGGGCGTCTCGGCGGGCGGGGTCTTGGGCGCGTACGGCTGCGAGGTGGCGGCCTTGACCTTGCCCTGCACGGGCGTGCGCTTGTCCTTCGACAGCCGGGCCGCCACCGCGTCGCCGTAGGCGGGGCCGGTCTCGGCGTCCTTCTTGGCGTACCTGATCGTGGTGGTGTCGGCGACCGCGGCGTTGCCCACCTGCGTGACCACGAACCCCTGGGCGGCCAGCGCGTCCGCCACCTGCAGCGCCTTGCCCTGCTCGCCGGTGGCGTTGAGCACCTGGAGGCGCACCTGCTCGTTCTTGACCGCGGGCGCGCTCGACTTGCCCGGGGAGGGGCTGGTCCTGATGTCGGTGTCGTTGCGCACGGCCTCGAAGAAGTCGCGCGCCGCCGGCTGGGCGAACTGCACCCTGGCCTTGTTCTCCGGGTACGGCTCGACGGGCACCGTGATGCCCTTGAGCTCCTTGGCGGTCAGCCCGCTGACGCTCCTGGCGATCTCCAGCATGCGGTCGAGGCCGAGGCCGTCGTCCACGGTGACGGCCTGGGTGGCGGCCTGGAGGAAGTCGTTCAGCTTGCCGGGGTCGGTGAGCAGGCCGCCGTCGGTGACCTTCTTCATCACCTGGGTGAGGAAGATCTGCTGGCGCTCGATCCGGCCGAGGTCGCTGCCGTCGCCCAGGGAGTACCTGGTCCGCACGTAGCCGAGCGCCTGCTCGCCCATGACGGTGTGCTTGCCGGGGCCGAGCACGAACTTGGCCTCTTTGTCGTTGACGGCCTTGGGCAGGCAGATCTCGATGCCGCCCAGCGCGTCGATGATGCCCTTGAAGCCGGTGAAGTCCACCTTCACGAAGTGGTTGATCTTGATGTTGGTGAGGGATTCCAGGGTCTTGATCGTGCAGTTGATGCCGCCGTCGTTGAAGGCGGCGTTGACCTGGCGCAGCCCGCCGGGCAGCACGGCGCCGTTCCTGCCCTCGCACTCCGGGACCTGGACCATCGAGTCGCGCGGAAAGCTGATCATGGTGGCGCCGTCGCGGTTGGGCGCGATGTGCAGGAGCATGATCGTGTCGGTGCGCTCCCCCGCTCCCACGGTCGTGGCGCCGTACTTCTTGTTGTCGCCGTCACGGGAGTCGGAGCCGACGAGCAGCACGTTGAGCGCGCCGGTGTCGGGCGGGCGGGTGGTGCCCGGGTCGATGCGCTCGCGGTCGATGCCGCTGTCCAGGTAGCGGTAGTAGCCGTAGCCGCCGAGCGCGACAGCCACCAGCACGAGCGTCAGCGCCACGCTCACCCAGCCGAGCGGGGTCAGCGGGTTGCGCGACGGCGTGGAGCGGCGGCCGCGCGGCGGCTGCCGCACCGGCATCGGGGCCTTGGGCTGCGGCATCGGGGCGACTCGCCGCCCCTGACGGCTTTCGTTCCGCCGTTCTCTCACGCGGTCCACCCCTTGCGCCATGATCGCGAAGCATAGCCACAAACCGGTATTTGGAGGATAAGTACCGTCATCTTGGCTTGTTCGCCTGTTCATCATCCGCGAGACGGTGGCCTTTCGGATAGTCCCTTCTCACCCGAGCAAGGGCTCCATCCAATGCGCCGGAATGCGGGGCACCACCACGTACGGTGACGCCATCATGACGGTCATGCTGTTGACCGAGATGGCCCCTCCCCCGGGCGCCCAGGAGATGGCCGGGCTGCGCTCCAGAGCCAGGGCGGCCCGGCGTGGCGCGCTCGTGGCGCTCACCGCCTCGATCGCGCTGCTGACCACCGTGCAGTTGCTCGCCGACCGGGCCGCGACCAGGGAGCAGACGCTGCCGCTCGCCGTGCTGTCCCTGGCGATCTTCACCGCCGCCCTGCCCGTCATGGCGATCACCCAGTACGTCTGGGGCGCCCGCGCCCGCCTGGTCCGCCGCCGCGAGCAGGAGCTGTACGCCGTGGCCCGCTCCGGCAGGGCGCGCCCGCTGACCCGGCCGGCCGTGGCCGCCTGCTGGGCGGTGACGCTGCTGCTCGGCTGGACCGTTCCGCGCTCCTTCCGCGAGGCCGCCCTGTACAACTTCGCCGACACCCTGAGCTGGGCCGTCGAGGCGCTGTCGGTGATCAGCGTGACGGCGGGGGTGTTGTTCCTCCTGTGGTGGGCACGGGACGTGGTGGGGATGCTGGCGCGTGCCCTGCGCTCGGGCGGATCACCTGGCGATCCATGGGACCCCGGCGGCGGCACGCGTCCAGGAGAGGGCGCGGCGCTCTGGACGGGCGCGGCCGTGGCGGTCGTGGCCCTGCTCGGGGCCCGCGCCCACCTGTGGGAGCCGGCCACGGGAGTGGTGTACGCGTTGCTCACCGCCGCCCTCGTCTGCGGGGTAGTTACTGACGAGTAGCATTAGGCACGGAACCCCATCCAGCAACGAGGAGCGAATCCGTGCCTTCCTCTCGTGACGTCGTGTTCGTCGACGGCGTACGCACGCCTTTCGGCAGGTCAGGGCCGAAGGGACTCTATGCGGAGACCCGCGCGGACGACCTGGTCGTCCGCGTCATCCGCGAGCTCGTCAGGCGTAACCCCAACCTGCCGCCGGAGCGCGTGGACGAGGTGGCCATCGCCGCGACCACGCAGATCGGCGACCAGGGCCTGACCATCGGCCGCTCGGCCGCCGTGCTCGCCGGGCTGCCCAAGACCGTGCCCGGCTACGCCATCGACCGCATGTGCGCGGGCGCGATGACCGCCGTCACCACGGTCGCGGGCGGCATCGCCTTCGGCGCGTACGACGTGGCCATCGCCGGCGGCGTCGAGCACATGGGCCGCCACCCGATGGGCGAGGGCGTCGACCCGAACCCGCGCTTCCTGTCGGAGAAGCTGGTCGACCCGAGCGCGCTGGTCATGGGCATGACGGCGGAGAACCTGCACGACCGCTACCCGACGATCAGCAAGGAGCGCGCCGACGCGTACGCGGTGCTCTCGCAGGAGAAGGCCGCCAAGGCCTACGCCGACGGCAAGATCCAGCCCGACCTGGTGCCGACCGCGATCAGGACGGCGGAGAAGGGCTGGGGCCTGGCCGTCGAGGACGAGGCGCCCAGGCCGGGCACCACGCTGGAGGGGCTGAGCGGGCTCAAGACGCCGTTCCGCCCGCACGGTCACGTCACGGCGGGCAACTCCTCCGGCATCAACGACGGCGCCACCGGCTGCGTCGTGGCCGCCGCGGAGGTCGCCGAGGAGCTGGGGCTTTCGCCGAAGATGCGCCTGGTGTCGTACGCCTTCGCGGGCGTGGACCCCGAGGTGATGGGCGTCGGGCCGATCCCGTCCACCGAGCGGGCCCTGCGCCTGGCGGGCCTGGACATCTCCGACATCGGGCTGTTCGAGATCAACGAGGCGTTCGCCGTCCAGGTGCTGGCGTTCCTGGAGCACTTCGGCATCGCCGACGACGACGCCCGCGTCAACGCCTACGGCGGCGCCATCGCCTACGGCCACCCGCTCGCCTCCTCGGGCGTGCGGCTGATGACGCAGCTCGCGCGGCAGTTCGGCGAGCGTCCCGACGTGCGTTACGGCATCACCACCATGTGCGTCGGCATGGGCATGGGCGGCACCGTGATCTGGGAGAACCTGGCATGAGCAACATCGACACCTGGCGTTCGCTGCTCAGTGAGCGCAACACCGACGAGGTCGTCACCAAGGCGCTGGTGCGCGACGTGCAGCTCCCCTACGGGGCGGGCACGATGGCGCTGATCACCCTGGACAACGGCTTCGACCACACCAAGCCCAGCACGTTCGGCCCGCACGGGCTGTTCGCGCTGAACGGGGCGCTGTCGGAGATCGCGGCGCGCACCGACCTGGCCGCCGTGGGCGTGACCGGCAAGCCGTTCATCTTCGCCGTCGGCGCCGACCTCAAGGGTGCCGCCTCGGTGGCCACCCGCGAGGAGGCGCTGGCCATCGGCGCGCTCGGCCACCACGTCTTCCGCCGGCTGGGCGAGCTGGGCATCCCGTCGTTCGCGTTCGTCAACGGCGCGGCCATGGGCGGCGGCCTGGAGATCGCGCTGCACTGCTCCTACCGGACGATCTCGGCGGGCGTGCCCGCGGTGGCGCTGCCCGAGTGCTTCCTCGGCCTGGTGCCGGGCTGGGGGGGCACGCAGCTCCTGCCGCGCCTGATCGGCCCGGCGAACGCGGTCAAGCTGATCATCGAGAACCCGCTGTCCAACAACCGCATGGTCAAGGGCAGGGACGCGTACGAGCTGGGCGTCGCCGACGCCCTGTTCGAGCCGGCCGACTTCCTGGAGGAGTCGCTGCGCTGGGCCGCCCGCGTCGTCAACGGCGAGGTCACCGTCGAGCGCAAGGAGCACGACGGCTGGGAGAAGGCCGTCGCCGACGCCCGCTTCCTGGTGGACATGAAGCTGCGCGGCGCCGCGCCCGCGCCGTACCGGGCGCTGGACCTGATCGCCCAGGCCGAGACGGCCTCCCGTGACGAGGGGTTCGCGGCCGAGGACGAGGCGCTGGCCGACCTGCTCATGAGCGACGAGCTGCGGGCCGGGCTCTACTCCTTCGACCTGGTGCAGCGCCGCGCCAAGCGGCCCGCCGGCGCGCCCGACAAGTCGCTGGCCCGCAAGGTCACCAAGGTCGGCGTGGTCGGCGCGGGGCTGATGGCCTCGCAGATGGCGCTGCTGTTCGCGCGCCGCCTGGAGGTGCCGGTCGTGCTGACCGACCTCGACCAGGCCAGGCTGGACAAGGGCGTCGGGTACGTGCACGCCGAGGTGGACAAGCTGCTCGCCAAGGGCCGCGTGTCGCAGGACCAGGCCAACCGGCTCAAGTCGCTGGTGAGCGGCTCGCTGACCAAGGACGCCTTCGCCGACGCCGACTTCGTGATCGAGGCCGTCTTCGAGGACCTGGCGGTCAAGAAGCAGGTCTTCGCCGAGGTCGAGGCCGTGGTGTCGGCCGAGTGCGTGCTGGCCACGAACACCTCCTCGCTGTCGCTGACCGAGATGGGCGCCGGCCTGGCGCGGCCGGAGCGGCTGGTCGGCTTCCACTTCTTCAACCCGGTCGCGGTCATGCCGCTGCTGGAGATCATCAGGGGCGCCTCGACCGACGACGCCACGCTGGCCACGGCGTTCGCGGTGGGCAAGTCGCTGAAGAAGTCGTCGGTGCTGGTCAAGGACGCTCCGGCGTTCGTGGTCAACCGGCTGCTGACCTGCTTCATGGGCGAGGTCGTGGCGGCCGTGGACGAGGGCACGCCGCTGGAGACGGCCGAGCACGCGCTCGACGGGCTCGGGCTGCCGATGACGCCGTTCGCGCTGCTGCAGCTCGTCGGCCCGGCGGTCGGCCTGCACGTGGCCGAGACGCTGCACGAGGCGTTCCCCGACCGGTTCGGCGTCTCGGAGAACATGGCGAAGCTGGTCGAGTCGGGCAAGCCCGGCGTCTACCGGCCGGACTTCACGCTCGACCCGGAGGCGGTGGCCCTGTTCGAGGGCGGCGCCTCCCCCTCCACCGCCGAGCAGGTGCGCGAGCGCGTGCTGGCGGCGCTGGCCAGGGAGATCCGGATCATGCTCGACGAGGGCGTGGTGGCCGCCGCGCAGGACATCGACCTGTGCATGATCCTCGGCGCGGGCTGGCCGTTCCACCTGGGCGGCGTCACGCCCTACCTGGACAGGGCGGGGATCGCCCGGCCGCGCTTCCTGGCCCCCGGCGTGGCGTCCGTCCCCGCCTGACTTTGCGCAGTCTTTGAGGAGGTCCTGACCGGACCTCCTCACCTGCGCGCGCGCTCCGTCGTAGCCTTTGGTGCCGTCCTACGAACGGAGAGTAACCATGATCAAGGCAGCCGGCGCCCTCGCGCTCTGCGGAGCCCTGCTGGCAGGCGCGTCCTCTACCGCGCAGGCCGCGCCGCCTCCCAAGGCGAAGCTCAAGATCGTTGACGGGATGAAGGGCGGGCCCGTCAAGTCGGTGTGGCTCCACTGCGCCCCCGTCGGCGGCACCCACCCGAACGCGCAGGCGGCCTGCCGCATGCTCCGTCAGGTGAAGGGCGAGCCTTCCCAGCTCAAGGCCGAGCCCAAGGCGTCCTGCACCCAGGAGATCAAGCCGCACGCGGTCGCCATCGCGGGCACCTGGTACGGCAGGAAGGTGCACTGGGCGAAGTTCTTCGCCAACGCCTGCCAGATGCGGGCCATGACCGGCCCGGTCCTCGCCCTCTGAGCGTTCCCGCGGAATCAGTGGCGGGCCTTCTCCCCGGAGAAGGCCCCCCTGCTGTTCCAGTAGCCGAAGCCGAAGTAGACCACCAGGCCGATGATCATCCATATGAGGAAGCGCAGCCACGTCTGCGCCGGCAGGTTCAGCATCAGGTAGACGCAGGCCAGCACGGACAGGATCGGCAGCCACGGCACCAGCGGCACGCGGAACACCCGGGGCAGGTCGGGCCGGGTGCGGCGCAGGATGATCACTCCGACCGACACCACGACGAACGCGAACAGCGTGCCGATGTTGACCAGCTCGGCCAGCTCCCCGAACGACACGAACCCGGCCAGCACCATCGTGACCAGCCCGATGAGCACCGTGAGCCGGGCCGGGGTGCCGTAGTGCGGATCGACCTTGGCCAGCCAGCGCGGCAGCAGCCCGTCGCGGCCCATCGCGAACAGCACCCGGGTCTGGCCCAGCAGCAGCACGAGCACCACGGTCGTCAGGCCCGCGATCGCGCCCACGCTGATGATCGCGGCCAGCCACGACTGGCCCACCGCGATGAAGGCGTCGGAGAGCGGGGCGGACGTGCTCAGCTCGGTGTAGTGCTGCATGCCGACGACGACCAGGGAGACGGCGACGTACAGGACGGTGCAGATGGCCAGCGAGCCGATGATGCCGCGCGGCACGTCGCGCTGCGGGTGGATGGTCTCCTCCGCGGCGGTGGCCACGATGTCGAAGCCGATGAAGGCGAAGAACACGATGGCCGCCGCCGAGAAGATGCCGATCACGCCGAACGCCACCGGCGTGATGCCGAAGATGAGCTGGATGAGCGGCGCCTTCAGCCCCTCCACCCGCTCCGTGGGCACCGCCTCGGGGATGAACGGCGTGTAGTTGGCGGCCTTGACGTAGAACAGCCCCGCCACGATGACCAGCAGCACCACGGCGATCTTGGTGATCACCAGGATCAGGTTGACCCGCGAGGACACCTTGATCCCCGCCACCAGGATCGAGGTGAGGATCAGCACGATGAGGATGGCGGGCACGTTCACCACCGGGTTCTCCCCGGCGATGGAGGCGGGCAGCTCCATCCCGATGGAGGCCAGCATGGAGGCGAAGTAGCCCGACCAGCCGACCGCGACCACGGCGGCGGCCAGCGCCAGCTCCAGGAACAGGTCCCAGCCGATCACCCAGGCGGGGAACTCGCCCAGGGTCGCGAAGGAGAAGGTGTAGGCGGAGCCCGCGACCGGGATCGTGGAGGCGAACTCGGCGTAGCACAGCGCCGCGAGCCCGCACACGATGCCCGCCACGACGAACGAGACGGCCACGGCCGGGCCGGCCATCTCCTTGGCCACCTGGCCCGTGAGCACGAAGATGCCGGTGCCCACGATCACGCCGATGCCGAAGACGGTCAGGTCGGTGGCGGTCAGCCGCTTGCGGAGCTGGTGCTCGGGCGCCTCGGTGTCGCGAATCGACTGCTCGACGCTCTTCGTGCGAAAGATGTCCACGCTCAGCGATCCTTCCCACGCCCGGAGTGATCATGCCCATGTCAGGGTGGGATCGGGGACGATCCCGATGGTGTTCCGCGATCTGGATAGCAGGCTGAAGCCATGCTCAACGATCTGCTCGATGGCCTGGCCGGGCAAGACCTCGGCGTGGTGCTACCCCTGTTGCTGGTCTTCCTGACGCTGGACGCCTCGGTGGGGGTCGGCCTGGTCGTCCCCGGCGACGGGCTGCTGCTCGTGGCGGGGGCCACCGCCGGCAGCGCGGGCGAGGCGCTGGCCCTGATCGGGGCGGGGGTGCTGGCCTGCTTCGCGGGCGCGTCAGGAGGCCACTGGCTGGGGCGGCGCTACGGCACGCGGCTGCGGCACGGCAGGCTGGGGCGGCGCGTCGGCGAGCGCCGCTGGGAGCGCGCGCACGAGCTGCTCGAACGCAGCCGGTGGGCGCTGGCGCTGGCGTACTTCCTGCCGGTGCTGCACGCGCTGACGCCGGCCGTGGCGGGCACGGTGGGCATGCCGTACCGCAGGTTCATGCCGTGGGCGATGCTGGGCGGCGCGGCGTGGGTGAGCACGTACGTGACGCTCGGCGCGCTGGCCGGGCAGGTGGTGCGGCAGCACGCGGAGTGGCTGCTGCCGGTGCTGGCCGCGGCGGTGATCGCGGTGTTCGGGATCACCGCCGCGGCCCGCAGGGCGCTCAGCGGCGGGCGGGCTCCACGGAAGAGGTCCGCTTGGCGACCGCCTCGGTGATCTGGCGGGCGAGATCCTGGCCGGTCAGCCCGATCCTGCCGAGGATCGCGGCCCGCTTGGCGTGGTCGAGGAACTCCTGCGGGATGCCGAAGGTGCGTACGGGCACATCGACGTCGGCGTCGCGCAGCAGCCGGGCCACGGCGTCGCCCACGCCGCCCACGCGGCCGTTGTCCTCGACGACGGCGACCAGCTTGTGCGCGCCGGCGGCCAGCACCAGCGCCTCGTCCAGCGGCTTGACCCAGCGCGGGTCGACCACGGTGGCCGAGATGCCCTGCGCGTCGAGCAGCACCGCGGCGTCCATACAGGCCTGCGCCATCGGGCCCACGCCCACGAGCAGCACGCCGGGGTCGCCCTCGGCGGCCCGCAGCAGGTCCATCTCGCCGAGCTTGCCCACCGGGTCGATCGGCTCGGCGACCGGGCCCTTGGGGAAGCGCAGCACGGTGGGACCGTCGGTGACCTCCACGGCCTCGCGCAGCAGCTCGGTGAGGCGGTCGCCGTCGCGCGGCACCGCGATCCGCAGCCCGGGGACGACCTGGAGGATCGACAGGTCCCACATGCCGTTGTGGCTGGCGCCGTCGTCACCCGTGACGCCCGCCCGGTCGAGCACCACGGTGACCGGCAGGCGGTGCAGGGCGACGTCCATGAGGAGCTGGTCGAAGGCCCGGTTGAGGAAGGTGGCGTAGACGGCCACCACCGGGTGCAGGCCGCCCAGCGCGAGCCCGGCGGCGCTGGTCAGCGCGTGCTGCTCGGCGATGCCGACGTCGTAGATGCGCTCGGGGAAGGCCTCGGCGAAGGCGTTGAGCCCGGTCGGGTGGAGCATCGCGGCGGTGATCGCGACCAGGTCGTCGCGCTCCTTGCCGAGCCGGACGAGCTCCTCGCTGAAGACGTTGGTCCAGATGCGGCCCTTGGGCTTCTCCGCGCCGGTGGCCCGGTCGAAGGCGCCGGGCGAGTGGAACTGGTCCTCGTCGTGGTTCTCGGCGGGGGTGTAGCCGCGGCCCTTCTGGGTGAGGGCGTGCACGATGACGGGGCCGCGGAAGTCGCGGGCCTGGCGCAGCGCCGCCTCCATGGCCTGCTCGTCGTGGCCGTCGATGGGGCCGACGTACTTCAGGCCGAGGTCCTCGAACATCACCTGCGGTGACAGGACGTCCTTGACGCCCTTCTTGATGCCGTGCAGGGCGTCGTACAGGACCGGGACGTTGCCGATCTTGTCCTTGACGAAGTCGAGCATGTCCTCGTAGCGGCGGTTGACCCGCAGCGAGGACAGGTGGGAGGCCAGGCCGCCGATGGTCGGCGAGTAGGAGCGCCCGTTGTCGTTGACCACGATCACGACCGGCAGGTCCTTGATCGCGGCGATGTTGTTGAGCGCCTCCCAGGCCATGCCGCCGGTCAGTGCGCCGTCGCCGATGATCGCGACCACCGTGCGGTCGCGGTCGCGGCGCAGCTTGAACGCCTTGGCCAGGCCGTCGGCGTAGGACAGCGCGGTCGAGGCGTGGGAGTTCTCCACGAAGTCGTGCTCGGACTCGGCCTGGCTCGGGTAACCCGACAGGCCGCCCTCCTGCTTGAGCGCCTCGAAGCCGGCCGCCCTGCCGGTGAGGAGCTTGTGCACGTACGCCTGGTGGCCGGTGTCCCACACCACGGGGTCGTGGGGGGAGTCGAAGACCCGGTGGACGGCGATGGTGAGCTCCACCACACCGAGGTTGGGCCCCAGGTGACCGCCGAACTTGGCGCAGGCGTCGACGAGCAGGTCACGGATCTCCCCCGCGAGCCGCGGCAACTCCTCGGCACTGAGCCGTTTGACGTCCTGCGGTCCCTTGATAGAGCCCAGCAACCCGCTCACGGATGCGTCTCCCCTCTGCTCTTTTGCGCCGATCCCCCCGAGTCTAGTTCGCGGAGGCCCCACTGACTCCATCGAGTCAAATCCACCCGCATATGTCCGATCTTGACCTAGTCTTTCGGTACCTATGAACTCCGTCCCCAAAAGCAGACTCCTGACCCTCGTGGCTGCCGTGCTGGCGCTCGCCCTCGCCGCGGCCGCTCTGGTGATGGTGCTGGCGGACGTGGCCACGACCTCGACGGGCCCCGCCAACGAGGCGCAGCAGTACGCCTCCCCGCCCGCGAAGGTCTCCAGCGAGAAGTCGGGCACGGGCCTGCCGTCCAGGACACTGGCCGTGGCCAACCCCCTGTACAAGACCGGGCGGCTCACCGACGTGAACTGCTCGCCCGGCGACCTGCCCGCCGGCAGCATGGTGGCCTACCGGCGCTTCCTCACCCGCGTGACGGCCTGCCTGAACAAGGCGTGGGCCGCGCAGTTCCGCAAGGCGGAGATGCCCTTCAGCAAGCCGCGGCTGCGCATCATCACCAGCAAGGTGCGCACGCCCTGCGGAGCGTGGAACACCGGCGCGGACGGCGTCTACTGCTCCACCGACCGCACGATGTACCTGATGATCAGCAAGGCGCAGCTCCGCAACCCGTTCCCGCTGGGGATCACCCGGCTGATCGCGCACGAGTACGGGCATCACGTGCAGCAGGTCTCCGGAATCTGGAGTTACTACTGGGCGGCCCGGACTTCCGCGGGCAAGGCGAAGCGGCTGCAGTTGTCGCGTAATTCGGAGTTGCAGGCCGAGTGCTTCTCCTCGGTCTTCATGAGCACGATGAAGAACACACCGTTGGTCACGCCGGATGACTGGCAGTACACGGTGAACTGGTTCAAGAAGAACGGGGCCAAGGGGTGGCCGCAGAACGACCACGGCCGGGGGCCGACGCAGGCGGCCTGGATGACCAGGGGGTTCCAGCGTGGCACACCCGGCTCGTGCAACACCTGGGCCGCAAATCCGCGAAATGTCACCTAATGGCTCTTTAGTCTCGCTTTACCTGGAACTCCCTCTTTAATAGGGTGCCTTCTCATGCGTATCCCTCGATTGGCGCTCATGGCGGGCGCTCTGGCCGGCGTGCTGTTCGCCGGCACGGCCCACGCGGCCACCTCTTCGGCCCCGTCGTACAAGCCGGTCCTGACGAAGAACAAGCTCTACAAGACCGGCAAGCTGGGCGTATCGGTGTGCGAGGAACCGGAGGTCTTGCGGGGAACGGTTGATGAGGCCGAGCTCTACTTCGAGGCTGTCATGGATTGCCTGAACAGGGCATGGAGTCCCGTGGTGAAGAAGGCGGGTTACCGCTTCACCAGGTCCAAGCTCACCGTGTACACCAAGCTCGGTCTGAAGACGCCCTGCGGAACCATCAACGACCCGCGTGTGCAGGCCATGTACTGCCCGGACAACAAGAGCATGTACTTCTACCTGAGCGACAACGTCATCGAGGAGCCGTCGGACCTCGCGCTGATGCAGACACTGGCCCATGAGTACGGCCACCACATCCAGCAGCTCACCGGCATCTTGAAGGCTACCGACCCCTTCTACCTCAAGGCCGTCAACGCGCGGGCGTTCGAAGGCATCCGCCGCACTGAGCTGCAGGCCCAGTGCCTGAGCGCGGCTTTCGTCGGCCGCGTGTGGAACTCGCTGGGCCGCCCCGACACCGACTGGAGCATCCTGCTCAAGGGCAGCCACAACCCGGTCGCCGCCCTCGGGGTGCGCAACGACGCTGACGAGACCCACGCCTCCCAGGCCAGCAACAAGTACTGGCTGGAGCGCGGCTTCAAGGCCCAGTCGGCGAGCGCGTGCAACACCTTCACCGCGCCCAGCCGCCGGGTGTACTAAGACAAAAGGCACAAGACCCTCTAAGATCCGCGATCGTGCGCATTCCCCTCACGGCATTGGCCGGGTGCATGGTCGCGGGTCTTCTCGCGCCCGCACCGGCCGCCGCCGGCCGGATCGGCCAGGCCGGGCTGATGGGCACGATGGGCGGCGAGGTGGTGCCGCAGAAGTGCGCCGTCCCGCCGATCCGGGTGGGCAGCGTCGCCTCGCTCAAAGCCTTCCACCAGGCGATGGCCGCGTGCGCCGACACGTTCTGGGCGGGCAGGTTCGCCGCCGCAGGCCTGCCGTACAGCTCTCCCCAGGTCACGATCACCACGGGCAGGGACTCCGTGTGCGGGGCGATCACCAGCAGCGGCGCGCAGTACTGTCCCGACCACCGCACGATCGTCATCCGGATCATGAAACATGATCTGCGGGACCCGTTCAGGATGAACATCGCGCACTCGGTGGCCCACGAGTGGGGTCATCACGTGCAGCAGCTCATCGGGGTGCTGGCCGCGCAGGCCGCCCTGTACGAGCCCGCCTCGGAGGGGGCGCGCAAGCTGCTGAGCCACCGGCTGGAGATGCAGGCCGAGTGCTTCGCCGGGGTGTTCTACAGCGCCACGCTGAAGTCCATCAAGCCCGGCATCTCGTGGAAGAACTGGATCGAGGCGGTGCGGAACGCTGACGAGAGCGACATCCACGGCAAACCGCGCAACCTGGCGCGCTGGCAGGACCGGGGGTACCGGGGCGGGGCCACGGGCTTCTGCAACACGTGGACGGCCGGCAAGGCCAAGGTCACCTGAGACGAAGTCAGGCGTTGGCGCGGGCCAGGACTTCCAGGGGGTCGGACAGCACGTGGGCGAAGGCCAGCTCGGCGGCGCCCACCAGGGTCGCGGCGTCCCCGAGGGCCGAGGTGCGCAGCCGTACGCGCTCCCGCTGCGGAGCCATGGCGTGCAGGGTGAGCTGCGAGCGGACCTGCGCCGCCGACCCGAGATAGATCTCCCGCAGCATCCCCCCGAAGATCACCATCTCCGGGTTGAAGATGTTGACCAGGTTCGAGACGCCCAGCCCCAGCCAGTCGCCGACCCGGCTGAGCGCCTCCTGGGCGACGATGTCGCCGCGGTCGGCCGCGTCCACCACCGCGCGCACCGCGTCGCGGCCCTGGTGACCGGCCGAGACGCGGCCCGCCGACTCCAGCAGGGCCCGCTCCCCCACCTCCGCCTCCAGGCAGCCGTGCGAGCCGCAGCCGCAGGCCCGCCCGCCCGGGTTGACGACCATGTGGCCGACCTCGCCGCCGTAGCCGTCGTGCCCGCCGAGCAGGTGGCCGGCCGCGATGATGCCGCCGCCGATGCCGACGTCCCCGTGCAGGTAGATGAGGTCGCGGACGGCGACGCCGACGCCGCGGCTGTGCTCGGCCAGCGCGGCCAGGTTGGCGTCGTTGCCGACGCTGACGGGCAGGCCGAGGCCGAGCCTGCGGCCCAGCTCCTCGCCGAACGGCACGTCCTCGGCCTTCAGGTTCGGCCCGAACGACACCACGCCGTCGGCCTTGCGGACGCCGCCGGACACGGCCGCCGCCGCGCCGACGCAGACCGTGTCGTCCCTGGTCTTGCGGCGCATCTGGCGGGCGAACCCGGCCAGCGTGCCGGTCAGCTCGTCCACCTCGAACCGGCCGCGGTCGCGTACGGTCTCGCGGCGGTCGAGTATCACCCCGCCGAGCCCGACGCGGGCCACGGCCATGCGGTCGGGGCCCACGTCGAAGGCGAAGACGTAGACCCGGGCCGACTCGGGGCGCACCACGAGCGAGGGCCTGCCCGCGCGGCCCGTCTCGCGCGGCAGCTCCTCGCGTACCAGCCCCGCGGCGGTGAGATCCGACGTCAGGGCCATGATCGTGCTGCGGTTGAGCCCCATCTTCGAGGTCAGCTCGGCGCGCGAGATCGGCCCGCCCAGGTGGACATGACGCAGCAGCGCGCCGAGATTGTGGCGCCTGATGTCCTCTTGGGAGGGGCCGGCACGCATCGTCTGGGGTTCCTTCAGGGGCTGTGAGTCGCTGATCACCTTAGACCAGCAGCAGCCGCCCGCTTGCGCGCCAGGGCGTCGACACCCGCGGCGAGCAGCAGGACAGACCCCGTGACCAGGTACTTCACGCTCGCCCCGTACCCCATCAGACCCATGCCGTTCTCGATCACGGCCACCACGGCGCCGCCGAGCACGGCGTCGAGCACCCTGCCCTTGCCGCCGAAGAGGCTGGTGCCGCCGATGACCGCCGCGCCGACCGCGTACAGCAGGACGGAGCTGCCGCCCGTGTTCGGGTCGACCGAGCTGGCCCGCGAGGCCGCCACGATGCCGCCGACGGCGGCCATCGAGGAGCAGATCACGAACGCGCTGATCTTGATCCGGTCCACCGGGATACCCGCTCGCCTGGCCGCCTCGGTGTTGCCGCCGACCGCGTACAGGTGACGGCCGAACCCGGTGCGGCGCAGCACCAGCGTCCAGAAGACCAGCAGCACCAGGATGACCGGCACCACGATCGGCACGCCCGTGAGGGAGACCAGCGCGGGGTTGCGGCTGCGCTCCAGGTTGAGCGCGGCGACCGCGAGCCCGGCGAACAGCGCCAGCATGCCGACGCGGAAGGCGATCAGCGAGAGCGGGTCGGCGACCAGCCCGCGCTTGGTCCGGCTCCTGGCCCGCCTGAGCTGGACGGCCGCGTAGATCGCCACGCAGAGCGCGTACAGGGCCCAGCCGAGCCACGGCGGCAGGTTCCTGTTGGCGATGGCGTTGACGATGTCGTCGCGGATGGAGATGTTCGTGCCCTCCCGCACCAGCACCAGGACCAGGCCCTGGAAGGCGAGGAAGGCCGCCAGCGTGACCACGAACGACGGGATGCCGACCTTGGCCACCAGCGTGCCCAGCACCGTGCCGATGACCACGCCGGTGAGGATGGCGGCCAGCATGCAGACGTACCAGGGCAGACCGGTGTTGATCAGCGTGACGGCGAGCACCGCCGCGCAGACGCCGCTCGCGTACCCGGCGGACAGGTCGATCTCGCCGAGCAGCAGCACGAACACCAGGCCCATGGCGATGACCGTGATCGCCGCGCCCTGCGTGAACAGGTTGGCGAAGTTGATCGCCGTGAGGAAGGAGGGCCGCGCGATGGCGAAGACCGCGCACAGCACCAGCAGGCCCAGCACGGCCGGCAGCGCGCCCATGTCGCCGCCGCGCACCCGCTGCGCGTAGGCGAGGAAGCTGTTCTTGATCGAGGGGGCCTGCGCCGCGGCGACGATGGCCTCGCCGGGCAGTTCCTTGACCTTGTTCATGGGGTGACCCCGTTCTTGAGGCCCAGTTCGCCGCTGCGGCCGGAGGTGATCAGTTCGACGACCTGCGCGTGCGTCAAGTCGGAGGTCTTGACCTGGGCGGCCATCCTGCCGAGGTAGAGCGCGGCGATCCGGTCGGAGACGGCGAACACGTCGTTCATGTTGTGCGAGATGAGCACCACGGCCAGGCCGGTGTCGGCGAGCCTGCGCACCAGCTCCAGCACCTGCGCGGTCTGGGCCACGCCCAGCGCCGCGGTGGGCTCGTCGAGGATGACGACCTTGCTGTTCCACAGCACGGCCTTGGCGATGGCCACGGTCTGCCGCTGCCCGCCGGACAGGCTGGAGACCTGCTGCCTGATGGACTTCACCGTGCGGACGGACAGGCCGCTGAGGGTCTTCTCGGCCAGCTCCTCCATGCTGTCCTCGTCGAGCAGGATGCCGTGCTTGCGCTCCCTGCCGAGGAACATGTTCTGGACGATGTCGAGGTTGTCGCACAGGGCGAGGTCCTGGTAGACGATCTCGATGCCCAGCTCGCCCGCGTCGCGGGGGCTGTGCACGTGGACCTCTTTGCCGTCGAAGAGTATCTGGCCGCCGTCGATCGGGTAGATGCCGCCGATGCACTTGACCAGCGTGGACTTGCCGGCGCCGTTGTCGCCGACGAGCGCGGTGACCTCACCGGGGTAGGCGGCGAACTCGACGTTGTGCAGGACCTTCACCGGGCCGAAGCTCTTGTCGATCCCGCGCACTTCAAGGAGGGGGGTCATGGGGCTCCCTAAAACGAGGGTACGGCCCCCGCTCGTGGCGCGGGCCGTACCCCTCGGCGTTAACTGATTCCTGCCTCGGTGCACTTGGCGGCGAAGTCACCCGTGCACAGTTCCTCCTTGGTCACGTAACCGTCGGCCACCACGTCCTTGACGTTGTCGAAGTAGATGGCCTGCGGCTCCATCAGCTCGGCGGGCACGTCCTGGCCGCTCTCGGGGTCCTTGACGCTGCTGCTCGCCGTGGGCTTCTCGCCCTTGGCCAGCGCGACGGCGAGCTTGGCCGCCGCGTCGGCCTCCTTCTTGACCGCCTTGTAGACGGTCATGCACTGGTCGCCCGAGAGGATGTTCTGCAGGCCCTGGACGGTGGCGTCCTGGCCGGTCACGGGCACCTTGCCGTTGAGCTTGTTCTTCTTCAGCACGGTGATGGCGGCGTTGCCGAGACCGTCGTTGGCGGCCAGCACTCCGGCGATCTTCGGCTGCTCGGTCAGCATCTGCTCGAAGAGCGTTCCGGCCTGGGTGTTGTCCCATTCGGGCACCGACTGCTCGGGGCCCTTGACGTACTCGCCGCCGTCGAACTTGGGCTTGAGCACGCCGTCGTAACCGGCCTTGAACAGCGTCGCGTTGTTGTCGGTGGGCGAGCCGTTCAGGTAGGCCACGATCGGCTTGTCGGCCTTCTTGTCGGTGAGGCACTTGCTCAGGCCCTCGCCCTGGAGCGTGCCCACCTTGGTGTTGTCGAAGCTGACGTAGTAGGCGGCGCCGCCGCCCAGCGTCAGCCGGTCGTAGTCGATCGTGGCCACGCCCTGCGACTTGGCCTTGTCGATGACGGTCTTGCCGGTTCCGCTGTCCAGGTTCACGATCATCAGGACGGTCGCGCCGTTAGTGATCATCTGGTCGGCGATGGTCTGGAACGCCGTCTTGTCGTTCTGGGCGTTCTGGATGTCGTACTGGACGCCGGCGGCCTTGAACGCCTCTTCCAGGTACTTGCGGTCCGCCGTCTCCCACCGGGCGGAGGACTTGCTGTCCGGCAGGATGACACCCACCTTGCCGGCCTTGGCTGCTTCCGTGGCCGAGGAGGTCGAGGTCGACGTGGTCTGACCGCTGTCGCCCCCGCAGGCGGTGAGACCGAGGGCGAGCGCGGCTGCCGCGGCGGTCAGGCTGAGGATCCCCTTGCGCATGATGCAGGGTCCTTTCTTCCGGAGGGGCCCGGATGAATGTTGTTTGCGGCAACGTATTCCGGGACGGACAGCATGGGAAGAGGGTTGAGGCGGCGAGTTTGTTGTTTCCGGTAACAATCCAGAAACGTCAGCTCAACACGGGCTCAACGGACGGGGGCCGGGGGTGTGAGCGGATCCCGTTGTAACGTCACGCCGTGGGACGGCGGCTCACGAGACCGTCGCCTTGGTCAGCCATCGCTCCTGGCGTCCTCGTACGCCGCCTGAGCGCCCACGATGGCGTCGGCGTGATCGCGGACCCAGTCGGACAGTGCCTGGAGCGGCTCCGTGACCCCCTCCCCCAGCGGCGTCAACGCATAGCTCACCTGCGGCGGCGTAGCCGGGATGACCGTGCGCCCGACGAACCCGTCGCGCGTCAGCGTGCGCAGCGTCTGGGAGAGCATCTTCTCGCTGACCCCCTCGATCTTGGTCCGCAGCTCATGGAAGCGCAACGGCCCCGGACGCAAGGCGGTCAGGACGAGCACGGCCCACCGGGCGGTCAGATGGTCGAGCACCATCCGCGCCGGGCAGTCCCTGTGAAACGCGTCACTCATGACCCTCACCCTCCTGGACTCCAACCTGAACGTCAGGAGCTTACTTAGAGGTGGGTACTTTCCTGAAGTAAGCCTGCTGCCTACGGTCGTAGGCATGGAACGCATCGCCCTGATCACCGGCGCCGGACGCGGCATCGGCGCCGCGACCGCCTGCGAGCTGGCCCGCCACGGCTACCACGTGATCGTCAACTACCGTTCGGACACGGCAGCCGCCGAGCAGGTGGTGGAGCGGATCACCGCGGCGGGCGGCCGGGCGCGAGCCGTGCGCGCCGACGTCCAGGACGCGCAGCAGGTGGCCAGGATGATCGCGGACTGCCCGCGGGTGGACGCGCTGGTGTGCAACGCCAACGTCCCGCCGCCGTTCGCCCCGCTCACCGAGATGGCCTGGGACGACTTCGCGGGCAAGCTCACCGGAGAGCTGGCCGCCGTCTTCCACGTCACCCGCGCCGCGCTGGCCCGCATGCGTGAGCAGGGCGGCGGCGGCCGGATCGTGTACGTCTCCAGCCTGAGCGCCGACCTGGTACGCCAGGGCGCGATCGCGCACGCCAGCGCCAAGGCCGCGCTGAACGTGTTCGCCCAGCACGTCGCGGCCGAGGCCGGGGCATGGGGGGTGGCGGTCAACACGGTGGCGCCGGGCGCCGTCCGCACCGAGGGCAGCGCGGCCGTCCGTACCCCGGAGGTCGAGGCGGAGCTGGGGCGCGCCTCCGTTCTCGGCCGGATGCTCGATCCGGAGGACGTCGCCGCGGTGGTCGTGGCCGTCCTGGACGGCGGATTCCGCGCCGTCTCGGGTGTTCGCATCCCGGTGGACGCGGGCCGCCGCGTCCTCACCTGAGGGCTTCTAAAAAAACTTCCATTGGTGATAGATTTCCGGCACCCGATGGAAGGATGAAGATGACCGTGATGGAGCAGGCCGCCCAGGCGATGCGGGCGCTGGCCCTCGACGAGGCGCTCAAGGACCAGGTCGCCGCCGACCCCGCCCTGCGCGCGTCCGCCTGGCGGGTGGCGGAGCGCTACGTCGGCGGCCGGAGCATCGCCGAGGCGCTCGCCCGCGCCGCCGAGCTCAACGCCGAGGGGACGCTCGTCTCCATCGACTACATGGGAGAGAGCTGCCGGGACGCCGCCCTGGCCACGGCCGAGACCGACGTCTTCCTCGACCTGTCGCGGCAGGCCGCCGCGCGCGGGACGGCCTGCTCGGTGTCGCTCGACCTGTCCCACCTCGGCTCGGTGGTGGACCGGGAGCTGGGGCTGGCCAACGCCACCCGGCTGGCCGAGGCCACCGCCGCCGCGGGCCAGGAGATGACGATCTCCATGGAGGGCTCCGACCGTACGGATCTCATCCTGTGGACCCATGAACGCCTCTGCGAGCGGTTCGACCACGTCGGCATCACCGTCCAGGCCCGCCTGCACCGTACGGCCGGGGACCTGGACCGCCTGCTGCGGCAGCCCGGACGCATCCGCCTGGTGAAGGGCTCCTACCTCGAGTCCGAGTCCCTCGCCCACGCCCGCGACAGCCGCGAGCTGCGGGCGGCCTACCTGAGGTACGCGGCCCTCCTGCTGGACAGCGGCCACCCCTGTTCGATCGCCACCCACGACCCTGACCTCCTCGGCGAGCTGCGGCCACGCATGCGGCCCGGCTCCGGCGCGTACGAGATCGAGATGCTGCTGGGCCTCGACGGCGGCCTGCTGCCGGCGACGCGGGAGCAGGGGCATCCGGTCAGGGTGTACATCGTGTTCGGCACGCAGTGGTGGCTCTACGTCTGGAACCGCCTCGCCGAGGACCCGTCCCGCCTGTTCCAGGCGCTGGTGGACGTCACCGGGTAGGCGGCTCGCCCAAATCGGTCGCGTCCACATGCGGCCACAACTCGTGACAAACCGCCCCATCATCTGCGATACATCGATCAAGGCCATTCGGCGTGCGGGGACGCTGTTCTTTACCCATCTGGGGGTTCCGTGAAGCGGCTCTGCAGCGCCCTGGGCACCATCCTGCTCGTCTCCGCCGCCCTGATCGCCGGGAACGTTCCACCGGCCGCGGCCTTACCCGCTCAGTTCCAGAAACAGACGGTCTTCAGCGGCCTGAACCACCCGTCCAACATCGAGTTCTCGCCCGACGGACGGGTGTTCGTGGCCGAGAAGAGCGGCCTGATCAAGGTCTTCGACTCGCTCGCCGACACCACCCCGACGACCTACGCCGACCTGCGCACCCAGGTGCACAACTTCTGGGACCGCGGCCTGCTCGGGCTCGCGCTGCACCCGAACTTCCCGTCCGATCCGCGGATGTACGTCCTGTACGCCTACGACGCCGTCCCCGGCGGCACCGCGCCCCGCTGGGGCACCGCGGGCGGCACGGACGACCCCTGCCCCACCCCGCCCGGCGCGACCGCCGACGGCTGCCTGGTCACCGGCCGGCTGTCGGTGATCTCACCCTCGGGGGCGGAGACGCCGCTGATCACCGACTGGTGCCAGCAACATCCGAGCCACTCCGTGGGCGACCTGCAGTTCGGCGCCGACGGCGCACTGTACGCCTCCGGCGGCGACGGCGCCAGCTTCAACTTCGCCGACTACGGCCAGGACAACCTGCCCGCCTCCGACGTCACGCCCGACAACCCGTGCGGCGACCCGCCCTCCCCCGTCGGCACCGCGCTCAGCCCGCCCGCCGCCGAGGGTGGCGCGCTGCGCTCCCAGGACGTGCGCACCACCGCCGACCCGGCCGGGCTGGCCGGCACCGTGATCCGGATAAATCCGGACACGGGGGCTGCCGCCGCCGGGAACCCCAACGCGAGCAGCGCCGACCCCAACGTCGCCAGGATCGTCGCCCACGGCCTGCGCAACCCGTTCCGCATCACCCACCGCCCCGGCACCAGCGAGATCTGGTCCGGCGAGGTCGGCTGGAGCACGTTCGAGGAGATCAACCGAATCGCCACGCCCACCGCGTCCGTGCCCAACTTCGGCTGGCCCTGCTACGAGGGCGCCGCCCGCCAGGGCGGCTACGACAACCTCAACCTGACCCTCTGCGAGAACCTCTACACGGCCGGCACCGCCGCGCACGCCGCCCCGTACTTCGCCTGGAACCACAACTCCAGGCCCGCCCCGAACGACCCCTGCCCGACCGGCGGCTCCTCCTCCAGCGGCGTGGCGTTCTACGAGGGCGGCGACTACCCTGCCGCCTACGACGGCGCCCTGTTCTTCTCCGACTACAGCCGCTCCTGCGTCTGGGTGATGACCCCCGGCGCGAACGGCCTGCCCGACCCCGCCACGGTCGCCAACTTCGACTCCGGCATCCCCGCGGTCGAGCTGGAGATCGGGCCGGGCGGTGACCTGTTCGCCGTCGACTACACCAACGGCACGATCGTCCGCTACATCTACGACAACACCCCGCCCGCCGCCGTTCTCGACGCCACGCCCACCTCCGGCAACGCGCCCCTCACCGTCAACTTCTCCGCCGCCCGCTCCACCGACGCCGACGGCGACCCGCTCACCTACGCCTGGGACCTCGACGGCGACGGCGAGCTCGACGACTCCACCTCGGCCACCCCGTCCTTCACCTACACCCAGCCGGGCTCCCCCGTGGTGCGGCTGCGGGTGAGCGACGACCGCGGCGGCCAGAACGACGCCACCGTGACGATCAACGTGGCCAACACCGCGCCCACCGCCACCATCACCACCCCGACGGCGGCCACCACCTGGGCGGTCGGCCAGTCCATCGCGTTCTCGGGCAGCGGGAGCGACGCCCAGGACGGCGCCATTCCCGGCTCGCGCATGAGCTGGGCGCTCATCATGCACCACTGTCCCAGCACCTGCCACGAGCACGAGATCACCACGTTCACCGGGGCCAGCGGCTCGTTCCAGGCGCCCGACCACGAGTACCCGTCCCACCTCGAACTGCGGCTGACCGTCACGGACGCCCACGGGCTGACCGACACCGAGAGCGTGCTGCTCCAGCCCAGGACCGTGAACCTGACGTTCGCCTCCTCGCCGTCCGGGCTGCGGCTCGGCTTCAACAGCGAGCAGGTCGCCACACCGTTCACCCGTACGGTGATCGTCGGCTCCGGCAACTCCATCTCGGCGCCGTCGCCGCAGACCCTCGGCGGCCAGAGCTACACGTTCGCGTCGTGGTCCGACGGCGGGGCCGCCTCCCACCAGGTGGTGGCGCCCGCGACGGCGACCACGTACACGGCCGCGTACACGCTGGTGCCGCCGGCGGGCGGGCTGGTGGCCGCGTACGGGATGAACGAGGCCTCAGGCAGCACGGTCGTGGACGCCTCCGGCAACGGCAACACCGGCACCACCTCCGGAACCAGCCGGACGGCCAGCGGCAGGTACGGCCGGGCGCTGTCCTTCAACGGGGTGCTGAGCTGGGTGAACGTGCCGGACTCCGCGGGGCTGCGGCTCACGTCGGGCATGACGCTCGAAGCGTGGGTACGGCCGTCCAGCGTCAGCGGCTGGCGCACCGTGGTCATGAAACGGCACTCCGGCGGCCTCGCCTACGCCCTCTCGGCCGGCGCGCCCGACCAGCGCCCCCACGCCCGCCTCCACACCACCGCCGCCGCCGACCTGCCGGGCGCCGCCGCGCTTCCGGTCAACACGTGGTCCCATCTGGCGGCCACGTACGACGGGGCGACACTCCGCCTGTACGTCAACGGCACGCAGGTCGCGCAACAGGCGGTCGCCGGGGCGATCAGGACGGACGGCAGCTCGCTCAGGATCGGCGGTAACGGCGTGCTGAACCAGGTGTTCAGCGGCCAGATCGACGAGGTGCGCATCTACAACAGGGCGCTCACGGCGGCTCAGGTCCAGACCGACATGAACACGCCGGTGAGCTGATCCCCCGACCCCCTGTGAGGCCCGGCACCCACCCGGGCCCCGACCCCCTGTGAGGCCCGGCACCCACCTGGGCCTCACAGGACGGCGGCGGCCCGTGTGCCCGGGGGGCGGGGCCTCACAGGGCGGTGATCACGTTCTGCACGATCAGCCCCACCGCCGAGAGCGCCGCCACCGTCAGCACCCCCACCCGCACCTTGCCCCCGTCGAGGTAGCGCCGCAGCGGCCCCGACACCAGGAACCCGAGCACCATCGGCACGATCAGCACACCCCCGACCAGCAACGCCTGACCGGGCAACTCCCCCACGAACTGCAGGATGACCAGCGACTGAGCCGCGCTCAGGAAGAAGAACATCGCCAGCGTGGCCCTGATCTGCGGCCCCTTGGCGTTCTGGTACACCAGCGCGATGGGCGGCCCGCCGATGCCGGTCGCCGTCCCGGTGATGCCCGAGACGAACCCGGCCGAAGTGATCGTGTACCCGTTGCGCGGCACACTCAGCGCCCGCGCGGTCAGCACCACCGCGATCAGCACCATGACGGCGACGAAGACGCCCCTGGTGTAGACAGAAACGTAGACAATGATGACTGCGGCGATGGCGCTGCCCGGCAGCCTCCCGAGCAGCGCGAACCCCAGCCCCCGCCAGTCCACCCGCCGCCACTCGACGGCCAGCGTGAACAGCGGCAACGTCATGTTGACCACCTGAATCGCGCCCGGCATCAGGTCGGGGGCCAGCATGGTGAGCACGGGGGCGGCGACCAGGCCGAGACCGAATCCGACCCCGCCTTGGACGATGGCGCCCACCAGAACCGCCAAACTTCCCACTATGAGGACCAATGCCGCATTTGTCATGCGGACGAGTCAATCATCTTTACTCTCTGTTGCCGTAAGCACCTTGCGAGTGACGACGCCGCGATAGTGTTCTGGTCGTCGCGCCCGTAGCCTGACGGGTATGAGCGCGAAGCATAACGCGGCGACCACGATCCGGGTCAGCGTCAAGACGAGAGACCGGCTAGCCAAGATCGCCCGACAGGAGGGCCGCAACATGACAGAAGTGCTCAACGATGCCATCACCGACTACGAGCAGAAACTGTTCTGGCAGACCGTCAACGAGCAGATAGAGCGCACCCAGCGCGAGGACCCGGAGGGCTGGGCCGACTACCTGGCAGAGCGAGAGCTCGTGCTGGGCCCGAAGTCCCGCACCCGCCAGATCGCACCGGAGTGGGAGGGCCTCATCGCATATCCCGAGGAGAAAGAGTGAAACTGGCGCAAGGTGACATCTGGTTCACCCGCTTCGGCCGGCCGACCGGCCGGGAGCAGGGCTTCGACCGCCCCGCGTTGATCGTCAGCAACGACCATCTCAACCAGTCGCGCCTCGACATCGTCCTGGCGGTGCCGCTGACCACCCGTGAGCGCGGCTACATGACCCATGTCCGCATCGACCATCGTGGCACGGGCCTCGCCAAGACCAGTTGGGCGATGATGGAGCAACTGCGCGCCATCTCGCCCGACCGCTTCGACTTCTACGTCGGCAGTGCGCCCGACGAGGTGGTCGAGGAAGTGGTCACCGTACTGAAGCGGATGTTGTGAGATTTCGCCGCCCGGCGAAGTAACAGTTCGCCGGGTGGCCTTTTCATCGTGCCACAGCCCGCACCCCTCTAAGCTCACCACCGTGCGATCATCCCCCTTCCTCCTCTCCACCCTCCTCACCCTCACACTCCTGTCCCCACTCCCCGCCCACGCCGCCGCCGCGTCCCCGTTCCCCAAAAGCGCCGGCAAGCTGGCCACGACCTCCTGCCCCGAGCCCCCGCTCAGCTCCGGCGGCATCCCACGCACCCGCGAATACCTCGACACGGTCGTGAGATGTCTCGACACCTCGTGGTCCGCCTACTTCTCCCGCACGAGGACGCGCTTCGAGCGGCCCGGCGTGCGATACGCCGAGGACGGCACCGTGTGCGGGGTACCGGTCGCGGACGTGGACGCCTTCTACTGCCACGACGCCAAGACCCTGGTGTTCCCGCTGACCGGGCGGTGGATCGAAGGCCGCAGCGACCTCTACCCGTTCAAGGTCGCCGCCCACGAGTACGCCCACCACCTCCAGACCCTCACCGGCATCCGCCGCTCCTACGAGACCCGCTACCGCGCCGAGGCGGGGGCACGGGCCGAGCTGCGGCGCCGGTTCGAGCTGCAGGCCGACTGTCTGGCGGGGGTGTTCATGGGGAGCGTGCGGGGGTCTCTCGGGCGGACGGGGGAGGAGTGGGCGGCTCTGGACGAGGTGGTGCGGGGTAGTGGTGATGGTGGCGAGGGGCGTAGCCATGGCAAGGGTGTCAACCGGGGGCGCTGGTTCAAGCGGGGGCTTACGACGACGTCGCCCGCCGCTTGTGACACGTGGTCGGCACCTGCCGGCAAGGTGTCCTGACGGCTGGGGGTTGATCCCGGTTAAGTGGGACGTGTCGCAGGCAGGCCGCCCCTGCCGCATCGACGCGTGACAAGCGGCTCCCCGACGCGCCAGTGCGTGGCAGGCAGCACTGCCGGGCCAGCGCCAAGCGAACAGCCCTGCACGGCGGGCCACCGCGGCGGGCCACCGCGGCGGGCCAGCACAGCAACCCCGCGCAGCACGGCAGGCCAGCGCGGCACGGCAGCATGGCAGCCCGCATGGCGCGCCAGCACGGCAGCCCCGCGTGGCACGGCACCACGGCAGCCCCGCGTGGCGCGGCACCACGGCAGCCCCGCGTGGCGCGGCACCACGGCAGCCCCGCGTGGCGCGGCACCACGGCAGCCCCGCGTGGC